>JAGQZY010000065.1 GCA_020435205.1 Bdellovibrionales bacterium
AAAATGACCCCTCTACAATTCTACAAGATTTTTTCTAAGAACTTTCACGGAAACAGAAGGAACTAGGGATTTCAGGTATTTGACCAAAATCTCTTGTAGAGAAATTGGTCGGGGAGACAGGATTCGAACCTGCGACCCTCTGGTCCCAAACCAGATGCGCTACCAGACTGCGCCACTCCCCGAACAGATTTTTTTACCCTAGGGTCTGGCCTAAGATAAGGGTCTATTACAACCCGGCTCCCATCAAAAAATCAATGGAATCCCTCTTATGGGGATTTGAGCTGCGGAAGTCAAGCCTTTGCGAAGCTTTCTCCCTTAAAAGGGGCTTCCATTTCGCGCATTTAGGGCTTAACGCCCCATGTTTATCAGGCTTTGCAGTGGCTTAAAGTGGCAAGTGCGAAGTTGGCTCGAGCTATCCGCAAATTCCATTGCGACAAAAGTTGCAGCACTGATAAGAGCCATCGCAATTCAAACCATCTTCGCGGCAGGAGTCGTCACCACTTTGATCACAGACGCCGCCGAAGCAAGAGCCGCAACAGTCATAGTTAAAGTGGCATGCGGCCCCGTCTGGGCGACAACCGCCACCACCACTGTCATCTTGATCACAATAGCCATCAACGCAAAATCCACAGCATTGATAGGAGCCATCGCATTGATATCCATCCGGCCGACAAGTATCAGTGGGGTGAGCCGTTTTAATTTGTATCAGGCCGCGATCAAACCACTCTTTAAGTAATTGGACTTCTTTCGCGTTGGCGCCAGGCACCGCCGATGGGCAGGAAGTTTTTGCCAGCAAGAGAGATGAAAAAACAAAGATGAAGCTAAAAAGTAGTAAAGGTAGTGATCGAGACATAAAGCCCTCCTTGAGGTCTGTCGTTTTAAGGGGGTAGTTAAAAATAGGCAGAATGTCACTTTTTGGGTGTGACATATAGTGGCTAGGGGGAGTGAGATGAAGCACAAGGGCCCTGGACGAAAGTCTCTTGGCCTATTCGTGGCATCAAGCCTTCGCTATAATATAGTCATGACTCATGTACGACACCTCGCTTTTTTATCCCTTTTTGTTCCTGTCTTTGCCTTTGCAGCCCCTGAAAACAAATCTGAATTTAATTTGGCTGCCAAAGATATTTTTTTTCAGCCCGGAGGCGGCATCAGGCTTCGCTACGAAAACTTGCGCGAAGCCACCGGGGGAGCCTTTTCCTCCAATGAAAGTGAAGCCAAAGCCACCCACCGCGCCCAATTTGATTTTAAACTTTACAAGGGAGAGTACTTTGAAACGTTCTTTCGCCTTTTGCACGTGGATGAGTGGGGGTCTTCGAGCAGCGCCAATGGGGATTCCAGTCCTGGTACCAAGGATGGCTTTACTAGCGACAACGCCCTTTTAGTGAATCAAGCTTATGGGCTTTGGAAGGTTTCTGACTCTTTGGGTTTACAGTTTGGTCGCTCCCCCATAAAGCTTGGACGTGGCCTCACTTACGGAGAAAATGATTGGTTCAACGTACCCACTACTTTTGATAATTTTGCCATCAAGTGGGACTGGGAAGTGATGGAGTTTTCTGCTATAGCGGCTAAAACTCGCGACCTGTCACCTGTGGCCGGGCAGACCCTGAGTCCCGACCCGGAGGAAAATCATTACATTTTAGATTTTGATATTAAAAATATGTCCGATAGCATTTCTGTTTTTGATATTCACTTTGCGCAAGTCAACCGCGATGAAGGTTCGGCTGACGGAGGCACCACTGTCCTCTCTGGTCTGAACATGCAACGCTTTGCCTTTGATTTCGAGTACCGCAGTCGCAGTTTTTATACCTCTCTATTTGCCTCCTATGTCTCAGGTAAAGAGCGTGCGGCGGGATCTATGGACTTAACCATTAAACAGATCGCTGGCGACTTAGAAGTGGGTTACATATTAGCTGACACCTCTCAATTGCATTTTTGGGCGGGCTTTCACCACGACTCTGGTGACAAAGATGCTACGGACTCCACTTCAGAGACCTATGACTCTTTTTACTATGACGTCTATGGAAGGTCGGGGCGAATGGATCTTTTACGCTGGGGTAATCTTAATTTTTATCGTTTAGGTCTTGATGCCAAACTATTTACCAATGTCACTCTTGGTGGCGAATGGCTCAGCTTTCGCAAAACAGAGCAAAACGGAGGCCTTGTTTTTGGTGCGGCAGGGGCTTTTTTAAACAGCAATATTTCTTCGGGAAACATGACCTTAGCCACCGAAACCAATATCGGCGAGGAGTTTGATATTTGGCTGGATGTCGACTTCACCAGTGGGGTGTTCTTTCGAGCGACCTTTACCACCTTTTTCCCTGGAGCTGTTTTTGAAAAGGCCACCACCACCTCTGGGAACTCAGCCTCAAATACGATGTATCAAGGGTTAACCCAAGTGGGATTTTTCTTTTAAATGTTAGATCAACTGCTACAAAGAATTCCAAAACTTCTTCTTGGCTTTGTCGTCATCGTTGGGGTTTTGCTTTTTTTGCTTTACACGGATCCCCCGAAAACCTTGTGTGATATTCAAATGGAAGGAGTGAACGAAAGGTTGCGTGCTAACTTTTACGCCGACGCCAATCGGGGTAAGTACAATAACTCTATCAAAGAGGCCCTCAATCTTTGCTTGGAATCCAATAGCCCCGGTGGCTGCTATGATCTTTTCACTCGCTACAATTATTTTGAAAAACAGGTGCGCACCATTCCGACCGAGTGTGGTCCCCATGGTTCCGTAGTTCCGATTCAGGACGGTTTACAAAGGGGCATTAAGATACTTGTAGAAATTGCTTGGGGAGGAAAGCCTCCAGAGAGTGTCTATGACAAGAAGGCCTGGTTGGACTCCACCGATCTTGGCCTCTATTGTCGTCTCAAGCAGCAGTACATCCGGTTGGCTGGTAAAGAAAAGTGGGCTTTATTTCGCGAAGCCCTTATGAACTCCCTCCCGGGGGCTGACAAGATCGATCGCAAGCAGCGCTGGGAGAAGTCTTTATTTTCCTTCCCCTGTAAGGGTTACTACTAATCAGTAAATAAAGATCAAAAGAACGGCCACCCAGAACACGATGTGATGTAGGATCATGCCATAGAGGCGAATGGTGCGTTCTTTTGACCGGTCTCGCATCAGATTGTTGGGCTGGGCCTTTATTTGTTTTTGGGTTTGATAACTCAAGTAGGCCTCCCTTGCACCTGTCGTAAAGGACATGATTGCCAAATTGAGAAGACTAAAGCCTGCGATTAGACTTACAGCTTTGGTTGGCGACAAATACTTGCCAGTCATCAAGGCGTAAAGGGAGAAGGCTCCAATTACAATAATAGGATTCGTGGTGGCGGCTAACAAAGTCGTTCGCCAGTAGTTTTTAAGATCATAGATACGGGCCCAGCTGTGATCAATCACCACGGCGGTTCTACGAAACTTAGTTAACTTTTTTTCGTCAATAATTTCTGGTTTATAATCTGCAATAGCATCAAGAATATAATCACTGCGTTCAAGCACAACGGTAAAGTATCGTGAGCGTCCATTTTTAAGAACCAGACGAAAGAGTCCGCCTGTATAAGCGACAAAGTTAAATTGGATGGACTGGATATCATCAAAAGGAATTTCCACTCGTTCGCCCATGCGGTCCAATACCAGTTTGTTGGTAAAAACATAGGTGGCAGTAAAGGCCATGGGCTTAAAAATTTGTTCTGCTAAAAACAAAAACAAAATGGGTAATGTTGACAATATGATCACCGGTAGAGCCATGTCAGCCAGTCGTCCATTGCTAGCAAAATAGGCGAGAGTCAGAACGCTCTGTAGACTCGAAACAATCGCGAGAGCGATGAGTCCGTAGTAACACCACTTAATGTGAGGCCGGTAGTGTAAGATTCGTTTTGGTTGTGTCTGGACGGAATGATCCAAAATAATGGCGGTATTCCCCATAAGCACGCTCCTCCCTTAAAAAACTCCCCCCCGGGAGTTTACAATCTTTACCAAAGATATCTTCAGAGGAACGGGTTTATTTTCATAAGCCTTGCCAAGCCGCTCCTCAAGCTATCTTGAAGATTTTCAGTATAAGCTTAAAGAGCTTGATCTCATAATGACTCTTTCATTCCGCTTCAGTTTGAGACAGGATCAAAGGGACAAGATTTGTAGATCTTGCCAGCTGGGGTTGCGGTTTCTTATTTTAAGAAATCCAATCAAGCGAAAGTTTTGATCCCATTTATATTTTAGGATTTGTGGTTGTTGGTCGCTCCAGAGGCCTTTTTCTAAAGTCCATTCACTGGGATTGAGTCCAAAAGCTTTGAGCCCTTTAAGAAGATTTTTTTGCTGTTGTTCGATTTCCATGATCCGCTCCTTTGTTATGGTGGACGGATTCTGGATAAAGCAAAGGGAATGCTAATGTGGATTGCGGATTTTTCATGGCATTTTTAAAAATAGTCCGGTTTGCCGGCCGGACATTAATCACTATTCAGCGAGATTTTTAAAACAATACCAAAAGCTCTCAATTTTTTGAGTTTGGGCATCAAAATAATTATATTCCAAACTGCTATCCCAGAGGCTGTCTTCAACACTGTCACACTTCACGTTAGCTGGAGTCTCTTCTTTATAGGTAGTTAGGGTAAAGGCTTTATACCCGCCTGGCGAGGTGCTTTGAGAGATGATAGTGCGAACATCAAAGAGAGTTCCCCGGTAATCAGAACCTACGACATAGCTTGCTGGATAAAAATCACCAGCCATGGGACCCTTTTCAAAGGGCGGTTTGGAGACTCGAACCATGGAGCGCTCATTTTTACGCTGAAGAACATCATCAAAAACTTCGATCACGGCTCCGTTTTTAAACTGAAAAGCCTCTTTTACGTTCATTTGGTCGGGAGAGGGGAGCTCACCTGTGTAGACAAAATTGACCGTCATCACCCGGGAAGGGGGTATGCGCAAACTTTCGCTGTTTTCGGTCAGACAAATAAAATCAAATTTTTGCGAGGGATGTTTATTAACGGCACAGCGGATATGTCCCTCATTGTTCCATTGATCCTTGGTTAAGTTGTCATTGGACCAACGAGTAAAAAACACATAACCATTGGCCTCATATTGGGAGTCCTTCTTGAGGCGGATCATGAAGCTTTTAAAAGTAAACTGACACTGGGGGAGTTCTGTAGACTCATAATTTTCCGCCACCCGCAGTAGATATTTGTTGATGGCATCAAACTCAATGGGATAGGTCACTTTTTCTATGATGGGGGTCACGCCACCATCCTCTTGGGTAAAGCACTCTGCAGGCGAGCCCACGACGACTTCGTAGTTAGCAATGAGCTCAGCACTGCGGCCCATCTGAATTCCCTCGGGTTCTTGAAGTTCGCCGCGGACATAGATCGTCGCAAGGGCTGTTGGGCTGATCAAAAAAACCAATAAATAAGACATCCACTTCATGGGGGCCTCCTTTTGGGCATAAAAAAACCTGGCCTAGCCAGGTTCTTTATATCTCACCGAAGATCGCTGCAAGGCAGGATCAGTCGATGGAAAATGGAACGGGCGAAATAGGCTCTGGGTATCCAAAGTCGTCATAACCTTCAGACCCAACAGGTAACAGGTTAAGATTTCTAGATTTTTTAATGGCCTTCGCCAGCTTATTTTGCTGGTTGAGGCTCAATTTGCTGATCCGAGCCGGGGTGATTTTGCCACCCTCAGAGATAAAGCGGGCCAGAGTCACGGGATCTTTGTAATCAAAAAAGTAGTCTCCGCTGAATTCCGGACGATATTTGCTTCTGCGACCTTTTTTAAATAGTGCCATTTTTCAACCTCTTAGGGACTTGAGTCTCAATTAAGATGAGCTTTATACGATAAATTGGGGTTGCCAACAAGTGTCTTTTTCAATATATACAGACTTTCTCGGAATGGAGGGCATCATGGCTCGTTGTGAATTAACTGGAAAGTCGCCTGTTACTAAGAACTTAGTCAGTCACTCAAATATCAAAACTAAGTCGACGGCTTTCCCCAATGTTCAAAAAAAGCGCCTTTATAGCAAGGTTCTCGATGAATACGTTGCTTTGAAGGTGGCCACGAGCACATTAAAGTCTATGGAGCACTCCGGAGGCTTTGACAAGTTCATCCTCAACCAAGACGAAAAGAATCTTTCTAAGCGCGCGTTAGCGGCCCGTTCACGTATCAAAAGAAAGATTTCTAAACCTAAAGCGAAAGAGGCCTAATCATGAAAAAGCTCAAGATCAAAAAAGGCGACACTGTTGAAGTGATCACTGGGGACGACAAAGGGAAGACTGGGAACGTTCTCGACCTTGACCAATTTGACATGAAGATTCGCGTTTCTGGTTGCCGCATCCAAACCAAAAGAGACCGTCGTGAAAACACTCTTATTAAAGAAGAGGGTTGGATGGACTACTCCAACGTAAAACTTTCTGGTGCGAAAAAGACCGCTGCAAAAAAGAAATCAACAAAGGCTAAAGCGAAAGCTTAATGTCTAATTCTCTGGGGGTTTCACTTCTGCCGATGACGTCTATCAACGACGTTTCAGTGAACCTAAAAACCATTGAAAATGCGATGCAAAAACTGCCGAGTTCCACTCGGCTTTTTTGTTTGCCAGAAAACTCTCTATTTTTAAATTTGGGCACGGACCCCATCCCGTCGGAGAAGGCCTTTACTAAAGATTCCCCTGAAATTCGCCATCTGCGCGACCTCGCCGAGGACAAAAACATCTTTCTTCATATGGGAGGCATCGCTTGGGAAAAGGACGGCAAGGTCTATAACGAAGCTCTCTTGCTCACCCCCGATGGCGAGATTGTTGAAACCTATGAAAAAATTCATCTATTTGATGTGGATCTAGGGCCGGGGATTCAAGTCACGGAAAGCCGCTCTTATAGATCTGGCCACCGTTTAAATGTGTTTGAGGTGGATGGCTGGCGAATCGCTACCGCCATTTGCTATGATGTACGCTTCCCCGAAATCTTTGTTCACTACATGGAAACAGAAAATGTAGACCTGTTTTTGGTGCCTGCGGCCTTCACCACCAAGACTGGCAAAATCCACTGGAAGCCACTTTTGCGGGCAAGGGCTATTGAGACCCAGGCCTATGTCGTTGCGCCAGCCCAGGTGGGTTATCACCGCGAGCCCGGTAGCGATAAATTGCGCAAAACCTGGGGGCAGAGCCTGGTCATCAGTCCGTGGGGGAAAATTCTACAGGAAACCCCGAGCTTCTCAGCATTTTTGGACTCGGATTTGACAGAACATGATCCGATACATAGTGTGCTGGAAAGGGAAGAGATTGAGAGTTATCGAAAATCCATTCCCATTTCTCAGCATAGACGTTTTGCCATGGAGCTGAAACAAAAATGAAGTTTTTTAAAGTTATCACTCTGATCCTTTTTTTTGCGACACCAGCCTTTGCCGATTTGAATGAAGGCTTGGGTGATGCTTCATCATTTCAGCAAGAAACCACAGTGATTGATCCCAGCTTTATCTCAATGGATGGCTGGATGGAGCCCATCTTTAGCAAAAGTGGCCAGACTCGCGATATTGCCTCCCTCAATGAGGTTTCTGAGGCCGATGTGGGACAACCTATCCAAGGTCAATTAGAAGTGCAAAAAGAAATTCCCTATAGCTATCCCTGGATGTCTCGTCACACCCTTGAGCTTCGCGTTCTCAATGAAATCGAAGCCGAAGAATCAAAAAACCAATAGACCTCTGAGTCTTGCTCTTACCTCCAATTTTGGTATCTTTTCGCCATAGTTTTATCCTTTTGCCCAAAAGGGGGATCTGTGGACGCGATTCAAAGAGAAGAAATGGAAGTGGACGTTGTCATTGTTGGTGGTGGGTCGGCGGGGTTGAGTGCCGCGATTCGTTTGCAACAAATGGTGAATGAGCACAATGAAAAAAATCCTGATGATGCGATTGAGCCTATGATCGTTGTTCTGGAAAAGGCGGCTGAGGTCGGAGCTCATTCGCTTTCTGGCGCGGTCATGAATCCAAGCGCTCTTGTTGAGCTGTTCCCCAACTACAAAGAGATGGACTGCCCCATTTTGTGCGAAGTGGGTAAAGAAGCGGTCTACTATCTGGGCGAAGACTATAAAATTAAAAGCCCCATCATTCCGCCACCCTTTAAAAATCATGGCAATGTGATTGTGTCGCTAGCCCAGATGAATCGTTGGTTGGGCGCACAAGCTGAAGCTATGGGTATTCATGTGTTTGCAGGTTTTCCAGCCGTTGAATGCTTGTATGATGGCAACAAAGTGATTGGTGTGCGCACTGGTGATCGCGGTCTTGATAAAGATGGAAACCCCAAAGAAAACTTTGAGCCCGGCATGATCATCAAGGCCAAAACCACCATCTTTGCCGATGGCACCCGCAGTCCACTTTTTAAACACGTGAGCAAAAGACTGGGGCTTCGCAAAGGAAAAAACCCTGAGGTCTTTGAACTGGGTGTGAAAGAGATCATTCAACTTCCCAAGGGACGCATCGAGGCTGGTACTGTGATGCACACCCTCGGCTTCCCCTTAAAAAAAGGGGTGGGCGGAACCTTTATTTATGGCTTACCCAATGATCAAGTGGTGGTCGGCCTGTGTGTTTACCTAGACACCATGGACCCACTTTTGGATGCCCATCGCGAGTTGCAGCAGCTCAAAACTCACCCTTTTATGAAAGAGCTGCTCGAGGGCGGTGAGGTCATCGCCTACGGGGGTAAAACTTTGCCCGCTGGTGGTTGGTTCTCTATGCCTAAGCTTTACCATGATGGCATGCTCGTGTGTGGCGATGCAGCTAGTATGGTCGATGTTAAAAAATTAAAAGGAGTTCACCTGGCCATGAAGTCAGGAATTTTGGCAGCTGAAACGGTGTTTGCAGCCATGCAAAAGGATGACTTTTCTGAGGAAAGTCTTAAGGAGTACCAAAGCAAAGTGGAAAACTCCTTTATCAAAACCGATCTGTGGGCTACGCGCAATTTTCATCAAACTATCTCAAAGGGTGTATTTATGTCGGCTCCTGAGATTATGATCCAAGAGGCGACGGGTGGACGAGGACTTTTTGACCATCTCCCCATCGCGCACACTGATGCCGAGGCCACTCAGCCGGTGGTGGATGTGTGGGGGCCAAATGGGCTTGCTGACTCTGCGAACAAGCTGCCTGAGCCTGACAACAAACTGTTTTTTGACAAGTTGAGCTCGGTGTATATGACCGGGACCATGCACGATGAGGACTCGCCCAATCACCTCAAACTTCAGAATGGATCGATCTGTGAGGAGACCTGCTACCCTAAGTACAAGTCGCCTTGTAACCATTTTTGCCCTGCTAACGTCTATGAAATGATCGATAAAGACGGTGAAGAGGGTAAAAAGTTACAAATTAACTACACGAATTGTATCCACTGTCAGACCTGTGATATCAAATGTCCGTTCAATAACATTGACTGGACACTGCCCGAGGGAGGCGGAGGCCCCAGTTATCAACTGATGTAAGGAGCCTATGCCACTGTTTTATGCCGCTACCTCAAGAGGACTCGCCGAGCCCTTGGCTGAGGAACTCAGAAGCATGGGTCTTAAAGTCAAAGAGGTTGATAAGCAGGGTTGCTCCTTTGACGGGCCCTGGACGGATGCGGTGAAGGCTAACCTTCGTTCGCGCATCGCCACCCGTATCTCCTTACCGGTTTTGGATTTCACCGCCTATAAAGAAGATGAGCTTTATCACAATGTGATGAAGCATGATTTTACTAAATACTTAACACCTGAGCTCACTTTTTCAGTCAAAGCCAAAAGTAACGATTGCGCCATTAAAGATCAAAGAATGCTGGCCATGAAAGTCAAAGACGCCATCGCTGATCAGTTTAATGAAAAATTTGGCAAGCGACCTTCGGTCGATAAAGAAACCCCCAATATCCGCATTCATATTTTTGGATCCCGTAACGAGTATCGCTTATCGGTGGATACCACGGGTAAAAGTTTATCCCAGCGTGGTTACCGTAAAGACATCATGGAAGCCCCTATGCGTGAGCATGTGGCCGCTGGTCTTTTGAAGCTTTCGGGATGGGATCAAACCACCACTTTGATTGATCCTATGTGTGGATCAGGGACTTTGTTGATTGAAGCAGCCCTTATGTACAAACATGTTGCTCCAGGAACTTTTCACAAAAAGTTTTCTTTCCAGTACTTTCAACATATCGAAGAGGGTTTGTTCGAAAGTGAATTGGACCGCGTGATTGCTGAAGAGGACGAGAGAGCCGCCTATCTAGAAGACCTTCCTGAAGATACCCCAAAGCTTCATTTTTACGGCTTTGATAAGAGCTTTGATGCTATCAAAGCCGCCAAAAAAAATGCCGAAGCTGCCGGAGTTGAAGACATGATCACATTTGAAAAGGGAGATGCCACAAGGTTTGAGTCCCCCGTGGAAAAGGGTTTGATTGTCACCAATCCACCCCATGGAATTCGTTTAGGGGATGAGTTCTTTTTAGAGGAGCTTTATAAAAACTTTTCTTTTCATTTAAAGAAGAACTTTTCTGGCTGGGACATGTGGTTGCTTTCAGGTGATGCCCAATGGACTCGTTTTTTAAAAATGAAAGCCGAGAAAAGATATCCTATCGATAACGGCGGCATTGATTGTCGTTGGATCCATTATAAAGTTAAATAATTTTTCAAGGGCAGGCTGAGTCTCCAGACTGGGGGCCTTTGCGGGCATTGATATTGGCACGTTCTGGTAATTCCTTATCCTGAAATTGGACTCTGGAGGCCGCGGATAGATTATCTATGACTGAGTCGCGGCAGATTCCAGGAATTTCTCCGTGGTTGGTGAGAGTCACCTCCAAATCGTGCAGGAGGTCGTTTACAATGGTAACCTGCTGGGCTCCGGAAATTCTTAAAGGTGAGATTTCGGTCATGGTTTCAATAGCACCTAAAGCCATATTTCCAAGAAGATCATCAGCCGCGAGCTCAAGAACATTGTCGTTAAGGACGGCTTCAGTAAAGGCAAGTAGCACTTGTCTTGTAACGAGAGCAACCCCGGTGTCATTGTAAGAGAGGTTGTCGAGTGCGACCATCATTCCAATACCCATCTGTTTAGCAGCGAGTGCATTGTTCGCTGCTGAAAAGCGAGAATCGTGAAAAGAGTCAGCAGCTTCTGCTGCAGCTTCAGCCATGGCCAACAAAAGTTCTTGAGCGGAATCGGCCTGTAATGAGGTCGCCCTGGTGTGGGCTGAATAAAAAGCAGCAATGGCATTGAGTTTTCTGGCATCACTGGGAAAAAGATGAGAACTGTGGATCAAGGAAAGAGCAGCTCCCATGTAGCGCCTAGATTCAGCCCCTTCAATTTTTGACATCTGGTTGCTACTGGCATGAAAGCTGCCGGCATCGACAAGAGCTGAGGCTTCTGTGGAGGTCATACCTTGGGATAGTAAGCTTAAATAGAGATCGTATTCAAAACCTTTGTACTGAGTGATTGATGTTGAAGGAGTCTCGGTGCTATCCGATAGACCGCTTGAGCAAGAAATCAATGTCAATGACATCAACGGGACGAGTAGCAGTCCCCAAAAACTTTGTCTCATGAATTCAAACCCTCTCATTACAATGATAACAGCGGGAGGCGAAGGCCCCTATGATAAAGCTCTAAAGTCCCCGAAAGAGGCGAAAAATGAAAGAAAGTGGCCAAGGCAAAGGTCATCTCTGTGTTTCAAAGTTAAACAACTTAGTGACAATCCTTGCTCTGAGGGCCTTTTTTCGTCTTATTTTTCTGGGAATTTAGTCTTATGCTATTGAAATCACTAGGAGACATTGAGTTGGCCTGTGGTATTCGCTTTGCATCAGTTTGATACGACATCATTCGAGGAGATGAAAATGACGAAGTTCAAACTACTATTTGTATTAGTCACGGCCATTGCCATGCTATCGGCTTGTGGTGAGAAGTTTCGCGCTATGCAGGCGGCTTCCACAACCAATGGTACTTTTACCGGAATTAACAATGCACCGGCTAATACCAACCCACCCGCCAACAATAACGATGGTAGCAGCTTGACTGGAAATCCAGATCCTGCCAATCCCGTTGCCGATCCTAATAATCCTAACCCAAATCCAGCCACTCGTGTTTTAGACACAGCTAAAGTGAATGAGTTACTTGGAACCTACGGAATTTCCCAACGTGGCCAAGAGTGGGGTGTATTGGGTGGTCGAATTAAAGCTGTTCGCGTCGATATATATGGAGCTGCCACAGATCAAACCATCACTGTTCTTGCCCAGGTTTCTTTAGACTGTAATACGACTTTACAAATCAACAACGCCAACGTGAATATGGCCAGTTTCATGGCTGGAAACAGAATCCAAGTGGGTAACCAAAATGGTTACGGTGTTGACCTTTACTGTACTAATAACGCTTGCTCTGAACTCGTTGCTGCGGTTACCCAGTACTCTATGGAATCAGGTCAACCCGGAACCGTCCTTGTTGCGATGGAGCCTCGTCGTGATGCCAATAACAATGCTCTTGGCTACTACGCTCCTAAGGCTGTTAACTTTGTATACTTCAAAAGTTATCCTGCCACCAACGAGTACAGAGAGGCTTCTTGCACAGGTGGAAATGAGCCTGTAAACCCAGTCAACCCGGCACCTGTCGTCGAAGACCCCATCAACCCAGCTCCAGCAGATACCACGGTTGATCCCAATGATCTTGATTTCTTCTTCTAAGGGGAAGAAATCCTAAAAAACTTCGGATGAATGTCAAAAGCCTCTTTTCAAGAGGCTTTTTTTTTATTAGCCTGTCGTGGTCCTATGAAAGCTATCAACGAACAAGAACTGGATCAACTGGTCGAAGCGCTTAATCGGCTCAAAGGTTATGAGCTCACTAAGGTCCTTTACAATGAAAAGCGACTGCAGCTCAGTTTTTCAAAAGATAAGAATTTTTACTGGCTCAGTATACATCTCAAGCCGGGGGCCCCTTATGCTTTTTTAGGAGGTCCCGACACCCCATTGATCCAAGGGCTTAAAAAGCCATTGGTGCAATTTATGGGGAGCCATATCCTTCACCAAGACCTTCTTGAGGTGAAGCGTAAACATGTTTTAGGGCGGTTGTTAGAGTTGGAGTTTTCGCAAGGACGGTTTCTGCGTTTAACTTTATTTCCGGGTGGGCAAAATATTGAGGCAGAAAGTATTGGAAAAAAAGTTTTTGCCACCAAACCCAAAGCCATGACCCCTATGCGTGGAAATATTCACAAAGATTTTTGTCGCGCCCCCCAAGTCTTTATCGACGAATGGAAACTGAGTTTTGAGGGTGTCGCTGCCCAAAAAGAGGAAGATCCTAAAAAAATACTGGTTAAGAACATTGCAAAAAAGAAGCGTGGTCTAAAATCCATGGAGGAGTCTCTGGATCAACTGAAAAACTCGCCTTGGCAAAAGGTGGGACAGTGGCTTAAGCAAAATCAAGACCTTGATGTTCCTCCAGAATGGCGAAAGCTTGTAGATAAAAGAAGATCCTTGGCATGGAATATCGAAAACTGTTTCAAGCAACATAAAAAGTCCAAATCGAAAATTGAAGGAACCAAAGAGAGAATTGAAGTTCTCATACAAGAGATCACAGACCTTGAATCAGGAAAAATTAAAAAATTAGAACCCAAAAAAGAGGGGCTGATGAGTCAAGCCTCATCGAAGGGGCGAACCTTTGTTCTTGATGATCAACATACTCTTTATGTAGGTAAATCTGCAAAAGACAACCAGCAACTTCTTCGTAAAGCCAAACCTTGGTTTTTGTGGTTTCACGTGCAGGACTCACCGGGTGCCTATGCAATTCTGCAGCGCCCGCGTAAGGAAAGAATACCTAGTGATGAATTTCTACGCTCAGCGGCTCTGAAGCTGCTTGAAACTTCGGTGAGAGGGCTTGAGCCCGGTCGTTGGCCAGTCATTATTGCTGAGTGTCGCTATGTGCGCCCCATTAAAGGGGGTAAGCCTGGACAAGTGACCTATTCCAATGAAAAATTAGTGGTTGTCAAGGTGGGTGAGCATTGATTGAAGTCCAACATTTAAGCAAAAAATTTGTGGACAACTGGGCCCTGCAAGACACTTCGTGGAAATTGGGCACAAGGCGCAGTATGGGTTTGCTTGGCCCGAATGGTGCTGGCAAATCTACAACTATGAAAATTATTACTGGGCTTTTGTGTGCCACAGATGGGCAAGTGCTAGTAGATGGTGAAGATATTTTTCATCATCCTGTCGCTTGTAAAAAGAAGATAGGCTATTTGCCAGAAACACCACCCCTCTATGATGATCTGAATGTGAAAAGTTATTTAAAATTTGTTTGCGGATTAAAATCTGTTCCAACCTATCACCATACTTCTCAAATGGATCTCGCTATTGAAAAAATGAACTTGCAGTCGGTGGCCTATAAGCCTATTTCGGATCTCTCTAAGGGATTTCGCCAGCGAGTAGGGATTGCTCAAGCGCTCATTGGTGATCCGCCCATCTTAATTTTAGATGAACCCTCGGTAGGGCTCGACCCCCAACAGGTTTTTGAGCTGCGTAAGGTGATCATTGCATTAAAAACCGAACACACGATTTTACTTTCTACCCACGTTCTCACAGAGGTGCAGGAGATTTGTGACGATGTGGTGATTCTTGATCGTGGGCAGGTGAAGGCTCAGGGAGCTTTGCAAGAGATCTTAAGTCAGATGCAGCCTGGGCACAGCATACGCATTCAGGTGCAGAAGATCACCAAGGCCTTGCTAACTGACCTCAATGAGATCTCAGGAGTTATATCTATCCAACAGGATGGGCAATGGCTTGAAGTCCGATGTGGGCAAAATTTTGATCGACTCGATATATTTGTGGAACCTATTTTGAAAAATGACTCGGGTCTTCTGGCCATTGAAAAGCATCACGCTAGACTTGAAGACGTCTTCATTGAGGTGACTAAAGAATGATGATGCCGGTCTTTGCCATAGTCAAAAAAGACATGCGTGCTTTTTTAACAAGCCCGATGTTTTACACTCTTCTTGGCCTTTGTGTTTTATTGTGGTCCATTTTTTTCAGTATCGACATGTACAATTTTATTGCCGAGTCTTTTCGTCAATCAAGCGGTAAAGCTGAGACGGGACTGAATGTTCATCAAAATCTAATTTCAAACTACATTGTTTTGGTTCATTACGTTTTGGTATTCATTATTGCTGCCTTCACAATAAAATTTTTTACTGAGGAAAAGAGAGTAAAAACTTTTTCATTACTACTATCGAGTCCTTTGGCTTCATGGCAGTTAGTGCTCGCCAAACTTATGGTCGGAGCTTGTGTATTAATATTACTTCTTGCGGTCTCAGCGGTGCTGCCCCTGTCTTTAGGTTTTTTTGTTCATA
>JAGQZY010000066.1 GCA_020435205.1 Bdellovibrionales bacterium
CACACCACGTCCTGGAAGTCAGCGCAATAACAATGATCCCTGGAATCACTTGCGCGGTCGTTAATTTTTTAAAAAAATCAAAATGGAAGCGAGCTCACTAGAGCTCGTTTTTTTTGTCCCTAGCTTAATGCTGGCTCGGCTCTTCTTCTCCAGGATTTTTTTCATCTTGTGGGGGCATGATATCCTGGTGCGCTTTTCTTTGTTCTGGCGGAAGTTTTTTGTACTCAGCTACAGCAGCTTTAAAAAAATCTTTATCCATAGGTTTGCATTGATCTAAATATTTTTTGGAAAGGCTGGCCACTTTCTTAGTAAATTTGTCAATGGCTTCATCCGCATACCAGGGTTCAGGTGGGTCTTTGTGAGTCGCCTTTTTATAGGCCCAGACTTGACCGGCCACTGTCGCCATAGCCTCTTCCCACAGTTGCAAAAATTGGGGAAGTTCATTTTGATCAGCCGGACCAAGCTCTCTTTTGATAGTGGCTTCAAGAAAGGCTTGCCGACGATTTGGGATTGCCCTCATCAAACTATGAAACTTTTCATGAAAAACAATGCCAATATCGCCATGCAGATCATGATGTTCACAGGCCGTACCAAGCATTTCCATTCCACCTAGACTTTCTCCGTAGGCTTGCTGGGCATTTGGCACGGGGTACAGAGCAATTTTGGAGAGCTTGGCTGAGCTGACAGGGGACCCTGTGAACTGGCTTGCGCATTTGAGCCAAGGTTCCATCCTCCAACTTTTTTCAGCTTCTTTGTTTAGCGCCTCTTTATAGCTTTTCATTTTTGCAGCATTGGGATTCCCTAAAAGATCAGTATAGATCGGTTTAAAATTTTTATATATATTCTTAAGTTCACTTAAGTCGTTGCGATTGACTTTTCTGCCAAGCCAATCCCACATAATCTTTTCTCCATTGGCCAACTTTTTTAACATTTGTTGATTGAGTGAAAAGCCATTGGGATCATTAGAACCTTCGTATTTTTGCATTATACTTTTCCATCGTTCTACTAATTTTTGATTGTCAGCAGTGTTATATTTAGAAGATTGAAAAAGCTCCACATGTTCTGTGGGACGCCCCATGACTTCCCCAAGGGATTCCAAAAAGATATGGGTGCCAATGGTATCATCGGTGAGGAAGGTGAGTGTGGTTGCAAAACCAAAAAAAGTGAGCGCAAAAATGACAAACTTCATGAAACCATTATAGGTGAGGTCAGCTAAGATGGTCAGTTTTAGCGGATGAGATTTGACGATAGTCTAGGGATAGGGTGTGGAAGGCGACAAAGGGCGAGATTGCCTATGTTGTGTGGCGAGGTAAAGCATATATTGATAAAATGGAAAGATGAGGATCGGTCTTATTGTTGCGATCAGTATTTCATTTCTTTTTAGCTCATCGAGCTTTGCGGCTACTTGTCAACTTTGTGCCTTTGAAATTCCCGATTTTGCCAAAGAAATGGGATCTTCAGACATTTGTTCTGATCTTTTTGGTGCCGCTTGTAAGGATGTCAAAGGTAGAGAAAAACTCAAAGGACAATTAGATGCGATGACCGATGAGGGTAAGAATGCTGTTGATCAGGCTCGCGATGCCGCGGCACAAAAACTGGGCTTTAAGAATGCTGATGAAGGAGCTCTAGAAACCTTAAAAAAGGCGGGATTCAATGTCCGCACGGATAAACCTATTGATTTCGTCAAAGACCTTTATCAGGAATCCGACCCCGCTGAGATGAATAGGATTTTTTCCGAGGCCAAGGATTGTAGTGAGGATGTGGTCAATCTAGGTAAAGATAATTTTGAAATGACCACAACGGATACTTTGCAATTGCAAAGTTACTATCAAAAAGCGGATGCCGTACTACAGAAGCAAAGAGAAGTTTATAAGAAGTTTTTAGCCAAGGATGTCGAGTTTTTCTTTAATGAGTCTGTAGTGGGTGTGTGCAGCCAACTTGTTGAGGGTGGTAAGCAACGATTTCCAAAGGAGCAAAACTCCAAAGCCTATGAAGTCTGTAATAATTTGAAAAAAATTGAAAGCGAAGCCATCCAACTTTATCGAAAAGAAGGGACTCCTGAATACGATCAGCTGGCTAAGGCTTTTGTAGATCGCTATCATGTGCAAAAACTTCAAGTTGCTAAAAAAGAGGATATGCCTGCTAATCAAAAGCTTGTAGCCGATATAGAGTTCACTAAAGGATTTTTGGGTTTTCTTTGTAATAAACTGAACGGAGCTTTGAAAAATTCAAGTCAAAAATTAGTACAGAACTACTATGAAAAACTGGCCAAATCAAAACCTGTAGTGGAAAGCCTGATCGACAATACTTACTCCCCAGAAAGGCATCAGCTGTTAAAAGCCATGGCAACTAGTGCAAAAAGTCACCTGAAAAGTATTGTCAGCGAAAACTTTAAGGACCAGTCCCTCGCTAAAAAAATCACAAATAGCTATGATAATGTTGAATTTTTATGGATGAGCAAGCCAGCGGCTCATATGTATAAAAAAGAAGGTGGGCTTGATGTTTTGGATGAGTACAAAGTTCCAGTGAACTCGGAAACCACAGCTTTTTTTAATCAGGATCTCGATTATTTTAGTGAGATGAACGCTGTTTATAAGACATCTGACTCCGTTGGACTGCAAAAAAATCCCAATCGAGTGGCTCTTAATCCTGCAATGATTCGCATGTCTGACTTTAATCCCTTTACTGTGTATTTTGTTTTGTCCCATGAAATGGGGCATCATATGAGTCCTGGTATTGCTTCGGTGAATGGCATGGATACCCGTAAGGAGCTATCAGGGTTGTTTAAATGTCTCAGCGGGAGAGACTCTGTTCGCTTAACTCCAAAACAATGGAGCGAGGCCACAGCCGACTATTTTGCCGCTGAAGTTTTAGCAAAAGAATTGGCTATGATGCCTCAAGAAAAACGAAAAAGCGCATTAAAAGCTTCTATGGAGTTTTTGTGTCTGGCCAATCAAGATGCGGATGGACAGCTGCACCAACTTTTTTGCCGAGAAGCTCACCCTGCCAATCCCTTTCGAGCCTCTGGGATTGTCGGTGCCAACCCAAGACTTCGTAAAACCATTGGTTGCGATGGAGAATCGCCAAACTATAAGGGCTGCGCCATCAACCCAGATAATAAATTCACTGGAGCGGCAGATCCCAAACAACCCAAAACAGAAAAACCAGCGGTTGAGGATGAGGGGGCTGTCCATTGAAATCACTCAGTTTACTATTAGCTATTTTTATTTTGCCCTCATTAGCCTCTGCTAAAGGCAAAGTGTGGCAGCAAAATTTTAAAATTGAATTTGATAACAAAAAAATGAAACACACCTACAGCCTTTTGGAAAAAAAGGGCAAGATCCCCACCTATGTTTTGCAGTGGAAGGACAAAGGGAAGATCAAAAGAAGTCAAAAAATTAGGGATTGGCAAGCCAGCCAGCTTCTAGCAAAAGTTCGGCGCTTGCAATGGCAAAGTCTTTATCGGAATCCAGCATCCATGGACAAATGCACTCCTTATATAAAAGTGTCCACCTTAAAGAAGGTGGCGACTATCTGTTTGGAAAAGAAGCGGTTAGCGGGGCGCTCGGAGGCTCTTCTTTACCATTTAAGTCACTACTTTGATTAAAAGACTCAAGAAGGTCTTTGAAATAAGGAAAGGTCACTAAAAAGTCCCCCCCTTGCTTTTGGTCGAGGGCTTGTACATACTCAAAAAAATCGTGAAGATTCCCAGTCCCTTGTACCAAGAGAAGAGCCCTGGCTTGATCGAGGATGGGGTCTTCGCCTGTAGGGATAAGGTTGGCTGCCTGCTGACGAAATTGCAAAGGTAGATTATAGAGAGACAAGGCTTTCGGTGCCTGGACAAGTCCGAGTTGCCATTTGAAATTTTTTTGAAGTTTTAAGGACTGGATCCATTCATAGGTTGGGATAATTTCAAAGATATTAAAAGCACTGAGAAGAACATGAAAACAAAAAAATCCATTTTTCAGTTCAAACAATTTTTGCAAATTTGGTTTAATATCTCGTTCAAGATCAAATTTTCCACCACGTAAATACTGGTAGGTTTGACCAGTCCCTTCTAGCGAGATGTTGATATTGACCCATGAAAACAGTGGGATAATATCAAAAAACCACTGAGGCACCCAGGTTCCATTGGTGGTGATGTCAATGATACATTGATCTTGTCGATCAAGCTCTATGAGTCTTTGTAAAATGGGTTTGAGTTTGGGATTTAAAAAGGGCTCCCCACCTCGAAACTGAAAATGATAAAGGTTTGGATTTTGTTCGATGAGACTTAAAACTTCAGAAGTCGTCATTTTTGCAAAAAGATTTTTTGTGGATTTCTTAAATAGCTTAGGATGTGTCTCAGCAAGTTCATTTTGATCATTTTCCCATTGATTGCTCGCGTGAGACCCGCAAAAGCGACATTTTAGATTGCAGTTAGTGCTATCGCTAATATCAATTTGCAAAAGATAGGGGCTAGATTCGGTGTACTTAAAATCATCCAAGAACTGGTAATTCTTTGGATGAGTTTGCCTCTGCATAATCAAATGCTGGTCAAATTGGGTTCTTAAGGATCGGCCGAGCCGCTTTTCTTTAGCCAGACAGGATTTGCAGCCAGAGGGGATCTTGTTGTTAAGGAAATCTATTTGAACAGATTTTAATATTTGTTGGGAGTTTATCTCACCATAACTTTGACTCTTAAAAGTGCAGCAAGGAAGTTGTCTGCCATCAGGAGAAAGAAAGAGTCCATGCCAGGGCAATCGACAAAGAGGCTTCATGATTTAAAGCCTAGGTGGGAATGATGGTCTTGGCAATCATTTGTTTACTTTACCGCGGCCATTGAGGCTCGGGTCACAGCGAGCATATCTGAGTACTGAAAAATGCGAGGAGAGCGGTTGCGAATCTGAGTGGCCGTAAGTAAGAGGACTCGGCTAGCATGGGGGATGATCAGATTGGTCTTTCCAGAAAAGCGTGCGATGGTGTCAAAGGTCCCATCTAAGGTGATTTCTTTGGAGTAGTATTGGACATATCTTTTGATGAGATTGTACTCCGCAAGGAGGGCTTCGCGAGTGGTAATGCCGAGCTGACCCTTGGTGATTTGAATTTTCTTAATGGCTTCAGTGGCCATGCTTTTTACGTTAGCTAGATTTTTTGTAAATCCGGGTAACATTCCTGAGAGCCAAATGGTGTACATAACTCCAGAGACAAAATTACTAGTCATATATTTGCCAAAAACGTCGGAATCATATTGTCCTGTAGACATATAGTCAAAGAGGCGACCGGTGTTCTGAGCCAAATTATAGATCCCAGGCACGGCAAAGGCCAAGCCAATAGCGCCACAAATGAGTGCCGTGGGGGGAAAGACAATAGCTGCGGTGTAGCAGGCTACCATGCCTACGGTATACCAATTAAATACGATTTGTTTAATTCGATTCCAGGTACTGTCTTGATCTTTCATGTATTGGAAGTGTGCGACCAGAGCCTTGCGATCTTTTTCGGAAAAGCTGAACATCGTGTCTTGGAAAATGCTGATAAAACCTAAAATTTCAAAACGGTCCTTGCCTTTAAGCCCATTGACATGGGTGAGAGCCGAATTGTAATCCTCTACGGTTTTGGCAATGGATTCGATGAGGATTTGTTTGCTGTCGTCCAGCTTGTGCATATGGGATAGGAATGGATATTTTTGTAAATATAAAGAGAGCTGATGGTGAGCAAAAGTCATAAAATCTGTAGCTTTAACATTCACCTTGTCGATCTCCTGTTCGGCGAGCCAAATGTTATGCTTTTGCATTTCTTTAATTTCGTTGTTGTAAAGCTTTTCCAGGCGGGCGATTTCTGCTTTCCCTTCTTCGCTCTGATTCTCAAAAAGCAGATGCCCAGCTCGAGTCATGGGAGTGAGAGTCATTTTGCCTCGCCCAATCGATAGGCCGGTTCTTATAGCAGGAAAATAAGTCATGCCCACGATAGTGCGATATTCCTGGTGGCGTTCGCGCATGAAGTCGATAAGGTCTTGCTGTGTGAAAGTGAGAGCGACCTGCTCAGAGTTGACTGCTGTTTGGATTTCCACACCAGAGCAGTAGGATTTGAGCTTTAGACAGTTTAGAATTTTGCTGTGGTTTTCAATGTTTTCGGTAAAGAAAGTGACTGCAGATTTTTGGTTAGCGACCAAGAACCTTTCTAGAAGTTCAGGATTAGCAGGACTATCGCTCCATGCAGGGAGGGATAGAAATAAAATGGCAAATAGAGATGTCATCAACTTCAACATACAAGCAACCTCTGTCCTCTCCGTCCCGCTGGGATTGGACTAACCAGGTTTCACTATGTTCAATAGGGGTGCCAAATCGTAGAAAGCCTTTTATTTAGATTTAGAGGCTCAATTACAACTTTAAGCGACTTAAGCGCTTTAACTAAAGCCAAAAATTGTTAGTTACACTTTTAAAATGAGCATTTTTTGTCATTTTCTAATGAGAAAAGTCCTGTAAAGTCTTCAAAACACCTGGGAATGCGGGAATAGGGGATGGATCGGATGCTATTGATCCTCACCACCATATATCCCTGCGGGTTATTTGTAATAGCAACCCAAAAAAGGTCTTTTGAGTTTAAATCCAGAAAGTGGATTGATAACTCCTCCTCGACCTTTAATACCAATGTGACCATGTTTATGGCCGCCGGAGGAGGTGACCTTGCCACCTCGACCAAAAACACAGATGGAGCCATTGGGGGCGGCCTTGTAACTGGAATAACGTCTCCATCCGGCTCTTTTTAGCTGGGCATTGGCCATGTAAGCGCTTCTTCCTGTGAGAGTGATTTTGCGGCGAACCACTCGCTTCACTTCACGGTAGCAATAGGTAGTGCCTTTTCTGCGGCGAGGTTTTTTCTTTTTTCCAGCGAGCTTATAGTCGATGGGTAGGGAATACTCACCAAGGACGACGTCTCCATTTTCATCTTCAGTCACGGGTATGGAAGTGAATTGTGAGCAAGAAAGTTGATTCAAAGGAAGTTCAAAAGAGTCATAGGTGCCTTCGTCATCTTTTTCTGAACCCGATCCATCTTTTAGGTGAGCAAGAACTTGGTAACCTTCATTGCTTTTGTAAATGCTAAACTGAGTGTCAGCGGGATAGAGCTTTCCGTTCATTGAGAGTTCTTGGTTTGAGGCAAAGTAAGGGCTTTCTGAGTCAAAGCAATTGGGCAAGATGCCTGACTCAGCAACAGTGTTCTCGTCACCAAAGTCACTCCCGGTGGTTTCGGAAAAATTCCCGAGACTCTGCGGACTGCGATTGCCTTGGTCTTTGCCCATAGTTTTTTTATCTTGGCTATGATTTTGAGTTGGCTTGGCTTGGCAACCCAAAATAAACAGAAAACTTACAGAAACAGATATAAATATAAAGAATCTCATGGGAAGTCCCCTCCAGCAGCATTTTAGTTCATTGACTTTTAATTATACTGGGGGAGGGGGGGACTACGAAGAGCCTTTGTGGGTGATGGGCCCTTCGTCGAAAGGAATCTCAACTTTAGTCGTGGTGGCGACCACGGCCACGACCGCCTTCAGGGCGTAGATCTTTGATGCGGTCCTGGTGGGCTTTTCGGCAATTTTTAATGTCGCCTTGCTCTTTGGCGCCATTCACGCAACTTTTAAATTCGTTGAGGCTAGAGATGCGCTTTTCCAGGTTTTCAAGAACTTTTGCTTTGTGCTCTTCCATATTTGGCTTTTTATCTTTCATGCCACCTTTGGCGTATAGATTTGGGCTGATTAGAAAAATAGATGCAACAACTAATATTATGGCTTTCATAGGGCCTCCTTACTTTTTGAAAGTTTGCGGCATTTTTTATCGCTCAGGCAACAAAAAAGCTAAAACTGGCAAGCTGTCCCAAACCCTGATATTTGAAATGAGTCTAGAGATGAGCCTTTTGTCATCCATTGAGCTTTAATTGACAGCCTTCCAGTGGCTAAGAGCCCCTTTTTTATTGCCCTTAGTCTCATCGCTTTCTATGATTTTTTTATGAGCAAAGTGACGAAGATTTTTTTACTTTTTTTTATTTCCAATTACATAACCTACTGGTGGGCGTCGCAACCAAAAGAAAACAAAGAAACCCCAGTGACAGAAATTGCTAAAGAAGTTGAAGATACCGCTAATTGTGTGGCTAAAGTCCGACCAGATCCACTTCCTGTCGCAAAAAATATATCAAAACAAAATCAGCATGAGCCAAGAAAACCGACACAGGTGCCGCCCAAATCTCAGCCGGTCCTAGGCGATGATGAGACTCTCAGGTTTTTGGCCAATGATATTGTTAATGATGACATTGTGGAAAAGGTTAAAGCCATCAACTTCGAAACTGACTGGAACTGGCAAACAAAGGGGGAGTGGTCTTATTACACGGAAAACTGTCCCCATGAAAAATGTTCGATCAGTCTTCAGTATTATAAAACTCCAAAAGGGGAGACGATCGAAAAGAGATACGACGAGGGAAAGCTAACCAATGCTGAAATTAAAAGTGACAAGCTGTGGGCGAGCTTTTCTTATCATCCAGGTACAGAAACCTACAAAAGTATTTTTTACGCTAAAGACAACTTGACCCATAGAATCCATTTCCGTGAGGATGGCAGTCCTGAAGTCCGTACCGATGTCTATAACGGTCAAATTTACGAACACATCTTTGATGAAGATGGTGTACTAACCAGTTCTGTTCATCGCAACAAAATGTCTGAGGTCGGCCTGAGCGAAGCTCTCTAGGTTCTCAAAACTTAAGATGAAATGGTAAATATCAGTTACTTGTGCGAGTGCCACTGGAGGAGTTATGGTCCGCTTGCTGGCTATCACCTTGGTTGCGGCTGTTAATCGCCTCGATTCGAGTGAGCGCCATATTGTACCTTCCGGCATTGCCGATAGTGGGGATGACATGAAGAAGACTCACTCGGTCTGTATACAGGAGTCTTTTAAATAAATTTCCAAACTCCTTCATGGTTTGCCAGCCTGTGGATTCATCGTTTTTGGCTCTTTCTTCCTTTTCGGTCCAGTGCTCGGTAAATTTCTGGTCAGATTCCAGCTCAGTGATAGACATTTTTGCACTCGCCATGAAGTAATCTAATAGAGCGTTCACCGAAACTTTAGCATCACTTAAATCTTGGCCTTTCAAATCTTTGCGACCAAGCAACGACCGCATATTTTCAAGAGCAGATTTGAGTCGCCGCACATCGCGCTCGGCCCCTTCACCCGATAAGTGTCCAAAATTTTTACCTTTGGCCATGCCTGGAAAAGAAGAGAGTTCCCTAATCAGCAAATCCAATTTTCTTTCAAATGAAGGTTCACGTCTCGCAGCTTCTAGCCCGGGGAGAACTTCTCTTTTGATAGCTGTAATTCTTGATTGTTGCCAGCCAGCATACAACTCATCTGAAAAAATGATCAGAAAAACGAAGATCGTTGTTATTTTCATAATATGTTTCATAGAACTATTCTATCGTGATTGCTCTTTAGAGTGATGGGGTTTAAGCCCCTTTCTAAACCAAAGTCTTGGGGCAAGAGGAGATGAGCACTTCCTAGGTGGGGGCGCGGCGTTCACGGGATTCTATGCCATCAACAAGGATACTGATTACGTCATCGATTTGCTGTAGAGCCAATGTGCTTTTATCTGGAATGAAGACAGAAAATAGCAGAACTTGGCCGACAATAGCCACAATGAGCGTTCTAGATAAAACATCTGGATCTAGATTTTTATTGATGGCCCCTCCTTTCTGAAAGTTAACAATCACTTTGCGAAACTCCGGGTAGACATTCGTTTGCCAATATTCAGATAAGCTATTCTGTAGTTTAGGGTCTTGCAGGACTTCGCCGAGCATAAATTTCATTTTTTCCCCGATCTGAAGACTCATTTCTAGGCGATGTAGATAGAGGGCTCGCAAAAAGGATTTAGGAGTCTCCCAGTCCATGCGGATGAGTTTTAAAGTTCGTTCTACCTGTGTGGGCATAACCGTTTTTAAGATGAGGGGGATGAGAATATGACGGACGAGTTTATCTTTGGTTGGAAAATATTTAAATAAAGTCCTCTCAGTCGTCTTAGCGGCGCTAGCAATTTCGGCAGTGCTTGTTTTGGCATGTCCCTTTTCAGAAAAGAGCTTTTCGGCAGCAAGGATAATATCTTGCTCTTTTTGGCTTATAGGTTTCTGACGAACATTCTGTTGTGCAGCAATGGCCAGAAGGTCCCAAGTGGGATGTTTTTTTGTCATGTCGCTACCATAAAAGTTATTGCTTTCCGTAAGTATAGTAAATACTATACCTTGGTACAAGGGATAAATATGCGCTTTCAAGTCATTATTTTGGTTGTAGGGGTGAGCTTTTTTTTAAACGGAGTGGCGAGTCCTCATTCTTCTGTACAGAAACTATCGCTAGAGGATGCTGAGAGTTTAGCTCTCCAGCATTCGCCTGATGCCAAATTAGCAAACTCTTATATTGAGTCCCTCGAGCAAAAGATTCGCTCTGTAAAGTCAGGCTATTATCCAAAACTCGTTTTAGAAGGGAGCTATCGCTATGTTGACGTCATTCCTGCACTAGCAACACAGATGGGGACAGTATCTTTAGGCGATAACAAAAATTACAGTGTTGGCCCAGCGCTGCTTATGAACCTCTTTGACGGTGGTATGGTTAGCAACACAGTGGATAGTCTCAAACAGATGAAAGAAGCTAAAATTTCTGAAAAAGAGTATATTGAAGTCATGACTCGGTTAGCGACCCGACTGGCCTACCTAAATGTTTTGGTTGCCATCGAGCAGTACCAATTGGCTCAGGAGAGCCTGAAGTTATCAAGCGCGCAAAATCGAGATATTAAGAGAAAAAGAAAACTCGGTGCTTTAAGTCAACTAGATCTTTCGCTATCCAATAGGGATTTTTTAAATCAGAAGCTAAAAGTAATAGATGCAAAGAAAACCCTAGAGGTGGCCATCATAGAATTTTCATCGCTTTTAGCAAAGGACCCTCAAGCCATTATCTTATACGTACCTACGGATACTTTGTCTTTGAATGGCACCCCAATGCAGTTTGACTCTCTTGATGTTATTTTAAAATCTCTTGAGAAAAAAATATCACCAGGAACTCAGAAACCCGCACAAGTGGTATCCATTGAAAAAAAGATCGAAAGTGCTAAAGAAGAAGTTCAAATAGAAAATTCTAAGTATTGGCCCAAAATTTCTTTGAAGTTAAAAACCTCTTTGGATTATCCTAATGGACCACAATTGCAGCAAATCCATCAAAATACAATTGGTGTCAATTTGACGATGCCTATCTATGATTGGGGTGAGCGTTCAGGGGCTCGATCAGAGAAGAAAGCGCGTATTGCCGGTTTGCAAGCTCAAAAAGATAAACTAGAAAGAGATATCTATAGAAATAGGGAAAAATTGAAATTAGAACTAGAAAACCTCAAAGAACAGGCGGGTCTGGTCGAGAGTTTACTGCAAGAGGCGAATCGGGTGGCTCGCATCAATTTGAGTTCTTTTCGTTCGGGACGTATCCAGTTTACTGAGGTTGAAAGAGCAAATGTCAAAAAGTTTGAAACTCAGGTTCGCAAACTCATTTTAAAAGGTCAGATCTTTGCAAAATTATCCCAAATAGCTGCGATTTCCAAAGGTGGTATTTAGTGAATAGAAAAGTTTTCCTCATTTTAGCTGTTTTTGTTGTTATCGTTTTTGCTTTTTTTGCAAGAGCCTATTTGTTCGATAAGTTCTATTATGTTGGAACCATCGAGGCGACGAGAATTGATTTGTCATCAAGATTAGCTTCCAATATCAAAGAATACGCCGTTGCAGAAGGGAGTTTGGTAAAAAAAGGTGAGGTATTGGTCTCTTTAGATTGTAGTGATATTTCCATTCTAAGAGACTACGCGACAAGTACCTTTGAGCGTTCCGAAAAACTGTTGAAGTCGGGAGGGCTTCCCAAAGAGGCTTTTGATTTGTCATTAAAAAACAAACAAGAGGCTGATTTAAAGTGGTCATGGTGTGAGATTACTTCCCCAATTGACGGTAGGATTCTTACCAACTTTATGGATAACAATGAATGGGTGATGCCGGGTATGAAACTTGTCAGTGTAGCTGACCTGAGTCATGTGTGGGCATACATTTATGTTGAGCAACCCATGCTTTCCCAGCTCAAGCTTGGTATGTCGGTCGAGGGCAGTATTCCAGAACTTGCACAGGGAACATTTTCGGGGAAGATTATTAAAATTAATGACGAAGCTGAGTTCACGCCCAAAAATGTCCAGACGAGGGAGGAGCGGTCTCGACTTGTTTTTGGCATAAAAATTCAGTTTGAAAATAAGGAGCAAGTCCTCAAGCCGGGAATGTCAATTGAGGTTCGGCTTCCAGAAGATCAGGGCTAAGATGAAAACAGCCATTCGCATTGAAACCTCTCAGCTTAAAAAAAAATTTAAACAAACAGAAGCCTTAGGTGGTGTTTCTTTATCCATAGAGCCTGGTGCCATCAATGGGCTCATTGGTCCTAGTGGGGCTGGCAAAACCACTCTTATGCGATGTTTGATGGGGTTGTTGGGGTGTGAGGGTGAGATTCAGTATTTTCAAGACGGGGAGCCTGTCCCCTTTGTTGAGGTCAGAGATTTTATTGCTTATATGCCGCAAACCCAAAGTCTTTATGCGGATCTTTCTATAAAAGAGCACTTAGAATTTTTCAAAGAATTGTATCAGATCCCTCAGCAGGAGTATGACAAAAGAAAAGACAACCTCTTAGAAATGACTCGGCTATCTCCGTTTGAAGATCGCATTGCTGGCCAACTTTCTGGTGGTATGTATAAAAAGTTGGGTTTGATGTGTTCTTTGCTAAGAAATCCGAAGGTTTTGCTCTTGGATGAACCCACAAATGGTGTTGATCCTATTAGCCGCAGGGAGTTTTGGGAGCTTCTTTATAATTTGCAAAGCTTGCAAGTGACTGTACTGGTAGCTACGGCTTATATGGATGAGGCGGAGCGTTGCTCTCTAGTACACATTTTGGACTCGGGTCAGCTTTTAGACTCGGGTCAGCCCAATGAGTTGCTCGCAAAACATCAGGTGGAAAGTTTTGATGCGCTTTTCTTAAAAGGGATTCAAAATGTCATTTGATTCTAAAAATGCTGTAGCCGTATCCCATCTAACAGTTCAGTTTGCTGACTTTGTTGCGGTGAGAGATGTTTCTTTCTCTGTCGATAAAGGTGAAATTTTTGGTTTTTTAGGGGCCAATGGCGCTGGGAAAACCACGACCATTCGCGTGATCTGCGGGTTACTTCGACCAAGCTTAGGGGAAGTATCTGTGGGGGGTGAGACCTTTCAGGGCAACGGAGATAACTTAAAAAGAAAAGTCGGCTATATGTCGCAAAGGTTCACTCTCTATGATGATCTTACTGTGGCCGAGAATTTAGATTTTACAGCGAGTTTGCGCAAACTGGACCAAGATTATTTTATGCAGCGTAAGAGATATCTTCTTGATTTTATTGAGTTCAGTTATCCAGAAACACTGTTTGTGCGAGATCTCTCTGGAGGGATTAAACAGCAAGTGGCGTTGGTGGCAACTTTGCTGCATGATCCTGAGGTCATTTTTTTGGATGAACCGACAGCAGGCGTGACGCCAGCCTCTCGCGCTCTTTTTTGGTCTTTGATTCAAAAGCTATCGGATCAAGGAAAAACAGTTTTTGTTACATCCCATTATATGGATGAAGTGGAGCACTGTGATCGGATTGCGCTGATGAGAGCCGGTGAAATGATTGCTCTTGATAATCCAGAGGGTCTCAAAGAAACCCACTTTCCTTATGGAATTTATCAACTGACGCCCAAATTAGTAAGCCACAAGGATTGGAGGCAAAAATTCCTTTTATCTCCTGAGATTGAGAGTTTTCAACCCCATGGAATTCATTATCATTTGGCGCCGGCGCATCAAAATTCCTGGGAAAAACTTCAACCGATACTGAGCTCCGATTTTGAGAGTAAAAAAATTAAGGCCTCGCTCGAGGATGTTTTTATTAAACTGGTCGAGGGGAAAAATCGATGAAATCTTTTCGATGGAGTCGAACTCGAGCCATAGCTAAAAAAGAATTTTTCCATATTCTTCGGGATCCGTTTACTTCAGGGATGGCCTTTATCCTTCCTCTTTTAGTCGTGGTTATTTTTGGCTATTCAATGGAGTTTAACCAAAATAATATCGATACGGCCTATTTGGATTTAGATGTCTCGCCAAGCTCACGTCTTTTACTAGAGAAAATGAACGCATCAGGTTACTTTCATCTGAGAGCGGTTCGCTCGCCGCAAGAGGGTATGGCCTCGGTGAAGTCCAATCAGTCCAAAGCCTTTATCTATATCCCTCATGAGTTTGATAAAAAAATCCAAACAAAGGTTTCTGAGAAAATCCAGGTTCTTATTGATGGGACCGATAGCGCCGCGGCCGGAGTGATCCAAAGATATTTACTCAGTATCTCACAAAATTTATCAGTGCAGATCCTACAGAGCTCCAAGAAGTCCATGACACCTTTGGTATCGCGTTACTTATTCAATCCAGAGTTGAATTCAAGATGGTTTTCAATTCCTGGGATTCTGGTAGTGATTATGGCGATGCTTTGCACCTTGTTGACGAGCCTCACGGTTGCTCGCGAATGGGAAAAAGGATCGATGGAGTTATTACTATCGACACCAGTCAAGCCTTTGGAGATTATTTTAGGGAAACTTCTACCCTACGCTATTATTA
>JAGQZY010000067.1 GCA_020435205.1 Bdellovibrionales bacterium
CAAATCTTTTGATTAATTGCACCGTTTCACCGCCAGCGATAAGTACCGTGTCTTTCCAACCGCTATCCATAAAACCAACATCATTCGCCATTCGAGACAAAACCTGAAACTGAGATCCGTGAATATGAACGGGATGAAACATTCCCATTTTGTTCTCAAATTCCCAAATCTCCATTGAGTTTAATTTAACTGTTTCCTTTTCACGAACTTGCTTCATGGAATAGGTCAATCCATCAATTGTCCACCCTGTTCCTTGAGTCATTTCCAAGGTGAACTTTTTTGGTGAGCCATAATTTTCAGCCAATTGCGGATCTAACTTTTTAATTGGAGAAAACTTTTCCGGTAAAACATTCTGGCTCTTTCCTGCTGAATTTACCTCGAAAGGAATCAAAGTAAATGGACTCCCCTGGCCTTGCTGAAAGGGTATACTTTGCAAATTGATAGAGTCATTAAGATTTGAGTTTGAAAAGTCCCGATATAATTCGACTCTCTCACCAGGTGCCAAATATAGGTATTCTCTATTTTCTGGTGCCTCAAGAAGTCCACCATCATTTCCGATGACAGTTAGAGCCTCGCCATCACTCCAAGCCAGTTTATAAAGTCTTGCATTGGAACCATTTAATAAACGGATTCGGTAAGCATCTTTCGATAATTTTTCAACTTTTGGTCGCTGCCCGTTCACAAGCAGGGTGTCACCCATCATTCCCATCATCAAGTCATGCCCACCACCTTCTAAGTAAGAAAGTGAGTTGTCTTCGTGAAAAAGTCGGTCTTGAATACAAAAATTTAAATCAAATTCACCTGATGGAAGTTTATATTGATCCTCATGGCCACCTTCGACAATCAACATCCCAGCTAATCCATGATAAATTTGATAGGCTGTCCTACCGTGCGGATGAGGATGGTACCAATAGGTCCCCGGACGCTGGTTTACGGTAAACTCGTAAGTAAAAGTGTTTTTAGGATCAATTGCATAACTTGGATGAGAGTCATATTTTTCTTCCAAATGCAGACCGTGCCAGTGAATTATGGATTTTTCATCCAATTCATTTTGGAAGACAATTCTTACCTTTTGCCCTTGCTTAAATCTCAAGGTGGGTCCCATATATCCATTTTGAAAAGCTGAAACAACTGAAGAATCACCACGAACAAGTTTAGCTTCGTAACCAAGCATTGATGTGTTCTGACCAGTTAGGAGTGAAATACTTCTCTTTCTTGCACTCAATACAATTTCAACATCTGGATCTGAAACTGACTGAGCAAACACCTTTTGAAGTGGGAAGAGACTCGACAAAGAGTACAATCCTGCAGTTCCTGCTATAGAGCTTTTAAGAAAACTTCGTCGATTTGAATACATTCAATCCCCCCTATTTTGAACAGTGAATTTAAATACCTATTCTGGCTTTGATTTCCAAGGAGATTGGAATGACGCCGTGATGAATTTCAGAAGAATCGCAAATATTTAAAAGCTTAGCATTAATGTCTAGAATAGATGTAATACCAGTATTTTTAGATATTTATGTTCAAATCCCATACCCCAACCAATTTCCTCGTCATTTTATGATCGCCTTGCTGGCCCTCCAAAGTCGTCAATTTCATAATATTGGCCACGCACTTATGGCGAGATACCTCGCGGTTGTTTCTATCCATTTTTATAAGCGAAGAAAGTCTTAGGCTCATTCATACTAGAAAAAAGAAGGGGGGACCCATGAAGCCTATTTTCATTATGCTGCTTATCAGATTGAGTTCAGTAGCACTGGGTGTCTCGTTTCAAATTGAAACTTTATAACCAATTTTTAAGATTTTTTGCTTCATTGATAGAAAGATAGAAAAAAGGCGCAAGCCTGCAAAAAAGCTAGATATAATAAAACCACGTGGGGGATCGTGTTGTGAAAAAACGGACTGTTGGCTTAGTAGCCATAATCGTAATTTTTTTGTTTCAAAATTGTGGGCAGAATTTCGAGCCCTATGAACAACTGTCATCCAGCACAACTCTTTCATCAGAGACATCTGAAGACTCTTCTTCTCTTGCTACAACAGACTCAGACAATACTGAAGATTCTGAAGATTCATCCGACACTACGGTTCTAGCTCCTCAACAAAATCAGGAAGCTAAAAAAGTCTTTAAAAAAACTGTAGCAAACCCAGCGAAGGGGCTTCTCAATGTCTATCCTCGCATTTGCGAATTGGATCCAAGCACACAAAAATGCGTCATTCGAGCCTCTTGGTCCGTCAAAAACAGCGATCGGCTTTGCCTTTTTGTCAAAGAAGATAAAAAACGGATCGCTTGCGCCAACGCTAGCACTACTTTTTTAGATTGGATTAAAAAAGACAAACAATACCACTTGGAACTTCGCTACGGTTCATTCAACTACGATCAGGCTAAGCTTCTCGACTCTGTCCTGGTGACATCGGTTTCAAAAGCCCCTAATCTTTACCGTGCTCAATATGAAGATCGCCGTGAAAAGCGACAGCATGCTATGGCCGCCAAAGGGGCAGGCTTTTCGACTTCCAGCTGGGATGGCCGTCTGCAATTTGGCTCGGTGGCGTTGAAAACAGGTGTCCTTGGCTTAACCGTGAGAACTTTTCGACCAGAGCGACTTGAAGGTGTGGCTACAAAAGACCTCAACTTACAGGACGTTAATTTAACCTCTGATGTTTACATCTATGAAAGCGACCGCCTGACCGCTGCGGACAAGCAAAGCCTTACGAATGATAGCCGCATCAAGCGTTTTAAAGGATTAAACCATCTGGGCTTCAACTATACCGGCGCAAACATTGGCTTTCATTTGGCCGTCTACCCTTATGAAGACGGAAATTTACCCAACCCTTATCCATCAAGTAGCAATGGCACACCTCAGGCCGGCGGAGCTTTTGAGACTTATAAAGTTTACGCCATCCTACCTACAAATAAAGCTGGTAATGTAGCTAGCCCTTACTTTTTACGCCCCGGAGCTGCCAACTCAGGGAGAAAGTCTTTTTTAACTAAGTTTTTAATGGCCGTTATTGTCGCTAAGCCGAAGTCCAAGGATGCAAGCATTTATAATGTTCGCATGCTCAGCCGCGCCATCCCCATGTATGACGTGAGAAAGAATCTCTTACACGGATATGAGCCTTCGGTGACTCTCAATGGCCAACTGATTGTTTACTCTTCAAACTTCTCACCAGCAAAAAATGTCGGTAATGGTGGCACCGTTGGCTATTCCTACACGTCGAACCCCCATAGCAACAGTCTTTATAGCGTTCCAGAAAATCTTGCCAGAATGTATTATAGAAATGGTCCTGGGGCCACCCGTGAAACTCAAATCAATGGCCATAACTTTTCTGATGAGTTCCCTATCGCCAAAAAACCCATCCGCCAGTACGACGGCACTCCTTTCGGACCTAATGATGTTATTTCTGGCGCCTACCCATGGGTCAGCTTTACAGGCAGCGAAGCCTTTTTCTCCTCTATCCCTGGCTTCCACGGCCCCAGTCGCTTTGGCACTACCATTGTGGGCCGCAGAACCAATTACATTCTTAGACGACTCGACGGCCAAAATGATCGCGCTCGTGGGAATGTCATCGACCGCTATGATGTTTTTGATGGCACTACTGACCCCGATGACAAAAAATTAAACCAAGCTCTTCATAAAGGTTACGAAAACGCCATTTATCCAAACACAAATGCAAAGCTTGGATTCAATTCATGGTTTCAGACTTTGATGATGCCTATTGGTCAGTACCCTTCCAGCTGGAGCGCACTCAGTAGCTTGAACCAATCTCCCCTTCCCTTAAGTCCTTTCAGAGAGTCCTATGGATTTATTTTAGCTGGAAATCGCTATGCTGAGGTTTCTTTCCCAGACTTTCCTAAAGATTTGCTTCTGTATTACCCAATGCAAGAGCCTTATAAATACAATAAACCTTTAGTCAACAACTACATCATCAACCAAAAGTCAGACGACAACTATCGTAGGGATGCCATCTCCTTTGTCACTAACCAAGTCGCCGACTATTCTGGCCTATTCCACACAGGTCGTATGAACAGCGGAGTCCAATATCCCTATGAGTTTTATAATGCCAAAGCTCAATGGAACAATCGTGGCATCATTTACGATCGGTCAGAAGGCTTTTACGGAAACTCTGTGATTTTTCGTCAGAATGGACTCATTACAACAGGCCTCGGCCGATACGCTATGGCTAAACTTTCCAATAGCCAATCCTACAGTATTTCTTTTTGGTTTAAAAAGACACAAAATGGACTTTTACCTCTTGTATCATCCCCCTCTTTGTTTGGACTTTGGCTTAAAGATACTTCTCTTTTTGGTACTGTGCTTACACAAGAGGGACAGCAAACCAAAAGAAGTGATTTTACGGCTGCAAGCGTAATTTCTAACGGAAGCTGGAACCATATCACTCTCACTTTTAATCATGGGCATTTTCGTGTTTGGTTGAATGGAAAAACCATCATAGAAAAGATTGCACCGGGAACACTTCCTCTAAACCTCAATGCATCCTACACTCCCCTTTATTTTGGGCCAAATGGAAAGGCCGCCCCAGCCCAGCGATTTTCTCTCGATGAAGTTTATTTGTATGCCATCGAACTTCCTGAAAAAGAAATTAAAGCCCTTGCTTATCTCAAAGAAGTGAAGGCAACAACAAATGTTAAAAAAGAGCTCATCCAACTCGGAAGAACTCTATTTAGAGATCCCACCCTTTCTGCGACCAACAAAGTGAGCTGTGCTTCTTGCCATAGTATTGACAATGGTTTTGCTGACAGTGATAGCTTCTCTGTAGGAGTTCTCGGGCGAAAAGGTAGCAGAAACTCTCCGAGTATTATCAACACCTCCTCCCATAATGATCAATTTTGGGATGGGTCAGCACCTAGCCTAGCCTCACAGGTTCTCCATCCAATTATTAACCCAGCAGAGATGGGTATCTCTGATCTCGATCAACTAAAAGAAGAGATCAGTTATAAGTACGGAGACCATTTTAAGAAAATTTTTGGCACCAGTAAAGTGACAACAGACATGCTCTCACACACCTTAGCGAACTATGTAGCCTCAGTAAAAACCCGGGGTACTAACCCTCTCACTAGCATCGGTAGCACAGCGAGCATTGATCGCGGTCGACGTCTATTTAATGGGAAAGCCAACTGTATTGCCTGTCACTCCGGAAAACTTCTATCTGACAACCTCTACCATGATATTGGTCTTGATAAAACGAACGATTTTGGGCAAGGAAAAGTTCTTGGCCTCTCACTGGATACCCGTAGAGCTATGCGCACACCCTCTCTCCTGAATGTTTCAAAGACTGCCCCTTATTTTCATGATGGCCGCGCGAACTCGCTCCGTGAGGTCGTAGAGTTCTACAATCGTGGCGGTGATGACACTTCGGCAGGCCGCAACGTGCGGCCACAGATTCGCCCCCTATCACTCAGTGCGCAGAATATTTCTGATCTTGTCGACTATTTAGAGTCGTTGGACAGGCCGCATAGCCAATAAACATCTTCTGAGCGAAACTCTTCGAATAATGAAATCTCCAGCTGGAGTCGACTGAATCGATTCCAGCTCCTCAGCCGTCGGTGGCTCAGTGTTGGATGAGGCAAGACACTTTTCACGAAAAGTTAAAGCCATTCTGAGCCTAGGATTTGTTGGAAACTCGTCGCAATATCATTTCTAGGGGGCAAAACTTGGTAAAACTGGACTGCAATAGATTGAATCCAACAAAGGCTGTGAAATAGAGCCAATAAGGGGAATGATACTGGCTCAGAATTAAACTGATTAATATAAATGTTCCTGCAAAGGCTCTAATCTTATTATCGATAGTCATACTTTACACATCTCCTCGTTATCTCCATAGTCTTCACAAATGATCTTCATGCGCGATTTTCCAAGAAACCAGTAATAAAGAACTGGCACAGCAAATCGGCTTAATATCGTCGCCGCCACTTCACCAAAAATTAAACTCAAAGCTAAACCTTGAAAAATAGGGTCGGCTAGCATCACTGAACTGCCAACAACAACTGCAGCAGCCGTCAGCAGCATCGGACGAAAGCGCAAAACTCCAGCACTCACCACCGCATCTTTGACACTGAGGCCACGAGCCAATTGCAGCTCGATAAAGTCTACTAAAATAATGGAATTTCGCACAATGATGCCAGCCCCAGCAATAAATCCAATCATAGAGGTGGCCGTAAAATAGGACCCCCACAAGGCATGGCCAGGAATAATACCAATGAGCGAAATGGGAATCGGAGCCATGATCACTAAAGGAACAGCAAAGCTTCGAAACCACCCTAAAACCAGTATATAAATCAAGATAATAACAACAGCAAAGGCTCCTCCTAGATCCCTAAAGACTTCATAAGTGATAAACCACTCTCCATCCCACTTGACCACTGGCTCAGTGGTATTCCATGGAACCTCTGCCGTCTGCAAGGGGTACTGAATCTTTGGTGCGAGTTTTAAAATTCCGTAAACAGGAGCCTCTTCAGCACCAAAAAGTTCACTCATTACATAAGAGACTGGCTTCAAGTTTTTACGATGAAGAGCCTCTGTGGGAAGGCGAACCGGCTCTTTAAGAACGTTTTCAGCCTCAACGATCCCCGATTCAAAGGAGGGCACTCCTAGTTTAGCAAAAGGCGTGCGACTTGAACGAGCGTCTTGTTTGACAGAAAGAACAACACCCACTTCTTCTGGGGACTCGACATCTTCGATGGTGGTCATTTGGTTTTCTGAAAACAAAAGGTGCCCTAAATACATCATTTCCGTGGCACTAGTGCCAAGCATTCCACCCTGCTCATAGTCAAACTCATAAAATAGGCGCGGCCGAGTCGGGCGCAAAGTGGTGTCAAGATCCACAACGGACTCAACACTAGAAAAAATCTCTTCAATCTCCCCCGTGATTTGATCTCTTGTCGCTTTGTCGGGTCCATAAATTTCTGCCACCATAGTCGCTAAAACAGGAGGGCCTGGGGGGATTTCTAAGACTTTAGTGACAGCTCCATGCTTTTCACCAAAACTTTTAATGATTGGGCGCAAATTAGTAATGATATCATGGCTCGATAGATGGCGATGATGCTTTTCACTTAGTACCACTTGCAAATCACTTTGAAAGTCAGATCCTCGCAAAAAGGTATGCTTAACCATCCCTGAAAAGGAATAAGGAGACGGCTCACCACTAAAAATTTGAACGGCTTTAACTTCTTTATTTTCTAAAAGCTTTTTAGAAAGCTCTATAGACAACTCTTTTGCACTCATTAAAGACGTCGTTGCTGGGTAATCGACGAGCACCTGAAACTCTTGTTTATTATCAAAAGGAAGCATTTTAACTTTTACGCTTTTAAAATAAAATAAGCTCATCGATGCCAGCAACAGAAATACAGTCAACAGACCAAAGCCGGCAGATGCTTTTCGGCTCCCTAAAAGGGTCGACATAAACTTTTCATAGGTTGCATCAAGCCAAGAGGTTTTTTTGTCTTCAGACTCATTGTGTTCGTGATTCTTCAAAAACTTGACTGCTGCCCAAGGAGTAACAATAAAAGCTACAAACAATGACAAAATCATAGCAAAGCTGGCACCCACTGGAATCGGTGACATATAAGGGCCCATCAACCCGCGCACAAAGGCCATGGGCAAAATAGCTGCAATCACAGTAAAAGTTGCTAAAATTGTTGGGTTACCCACTTCGCTAACGGCGCGAATCGTGGTTGCAACCATACCCCCTTTGGGATTTTCTTTCAAATGTCGCTCAACGTTTTCAACAACAACGATAGCATCATCCACCAAGATCCCAATAGAGAAAATAAGAGCAAATAGTGTGACTCGATTGAGAGTATAACCCATAAAATAATAAATGGCTAAAGTGAGAGCCAGGGTCACTGGAATAGCAATAGCGACAACAAGAGAGGCTCGAATTCCCATGAAAAGAGCAATAAGCAAAGCCACGGAAAAAGTGGCGATGAGTAAGTGTTCGATGAGCTCAAAAGATTTATCAGCAGCGGTCGAACCATAATCACGCACCACGTGCATATCGACCTTATCGGAAATACCTTTTGAAAATAGTTCTGCTCGCTTTAGGATTTTATCAGCAAGATTGACAACATTTGCACCTTTCTTTTTTGCAAATACAACGGAAACAGCTCTCGCAGGCTCAGCTTGATCTATCATGAGGACGGAAGAGCGAACCACCTCTTCTGGCCCATCAACCACCTGGGCAATATCCCCAAGATGAACCACACGACCACCCCGCTGTCCCACAGAAATATTCTTAACATCCTGACTGGATTTCAAGCGTCCACCGACCTCAACATCAAAGGTCTGCGCAGAGTCCCAGTTTTTCCCGGCTGGCGCCATGGCATCATTTTTCTTTAAGGCTTGCGCCACGGCCAACAACGAAACACCATGACGGGACAGTTGCTCAGGATCAACAATGACGCGAATGGCTCGTTTTTGACCACCAAGAAGTTCAACTCGAGACAGCTCTGGCGTACTGGAAAGCTCTCGCGCCAGAGGAGCCACAGCAGTCCTTAATTCAAACTCGCTCAGCTGATTGGATGTAAAACTTAAAACTAAAAATGGGACGTCATCGATTGAGTACGATTTTACCTCAGAGTCATAAACAGATTTTGGGAGCGCCGATCGAATCGTAAGCAGTTTATGATGGATTTTTACTAAACTGGGTTCCATTGGCTCACCCACTTTAAAACGGACAGTCACTAAAGAGCCATTGGGGATGCTTGTCGAGTAAACATACTCCACCCCTTCTAACCCCCAAACGGCTCGCTCAATCACTTCCGTTACCTTTCTTTCCACCTCTTTAGCAGAAAATCCTGGAGCCGGTGTTCTTATGTCTATCATGGGGACTGAAATTTGTGGTTCTTCTTCTTTAGGGGTTAAATAAACCGAAAGAATCCCTAAAAATAAGCTCACCAATACAATCACCGGTGTGAGCTTCGAATGGACAAACATCTTTCCTAAAATACCTGCAAAACCTAGATTTTCGTTTTTCATTTTCTATCGACCCCTGCTATTGTTTGAGGAATTTCAAATTTTGAATTTAAAATATTGCTCGCTGAATGACTGAGTAACATCAGACTCAAGTCCGTTTGTTGGCTGATCATATCAATGCGCCGATTAAGGATTTCTGTTAACTGAAGAGCATTGATTGAGCCATTACGAAAAAGTTTGCGCGCCATTTTAACCTGCTCATCGAGTAAATTTTGACTACTCTCTAATAATTTGAGGTTTTCCCGCAAGGCTTGGATAGCTTTTTCTGCACCTTCTTTTTCTGCCAACATCTTTTGTGATTGGGCTTGGGCATGTGCACTTGCTGAAACGGCTCTGTATTGAGCTTCGCTCGACCGCCCCATAGAATCTGGACTGAACAGATTCCACTTAAGATAAAGTCCGGCACTGAAGCCGTCGGCTGTTTTCCTATCGCCATTAAACATATACGTTTCCGCAAAAACACCCAACTGAGGACGATAGCGTGCACTTTCCATGTCTGATGCTTTTTCTGCGACCAGAGCTTGTTTACGCAAAGACTCAATAAAGTAAGAGGACTCACTAGCTCCTACCCCTAAAGCTTGACCAAGGTAGCTTTCCAAATTGGTAAAATGGGGAGTCCAGTAGCCCTGATGAGAAAAGCCCATCTGTTTGAGAGCCGCGTGATGAGCAAGCACTTGCCCCTCATAGTTTTGCAAAACGCCGTCCACTCGATTGGCTAAAGACTTCAAACCGAGGAGACCCGAGTATCCCACGGGATTGGATCGACTCCCAATTTTATAATACTTGATTAGTTTTCTAATATTTTTTGACAAATCCAGCAGCTTCTTGCGCTGCTGTTCGACGAGGGCTACCGTCCCAAAAGATTGAACAACAGCCGCGTACTGCTGATTGCGTACATGAAAGATAGTGTCTTTTTTGGCTGCAGAAAGATGATTTTGCAACTCAGCTTGATTGGCCTTCATTCCACCCTCATAGAGGGGGAGATTTAAACCTATTGCACCCATGGCATAATTATTCGCCCCCGGTTGATTGATCGTGGCGGGGTTAAAATCCGTTGCTTGCACAGAACGTTGTTGCAACAACCCAAAAAAGTTCGCCCCAGGATCATTGGTTTGATAGGCCCTGGCATTGAGATAAACTTGAGGCAACCAATGTTTTTCACTACGGCTTTGAGCCTCAAGACTGGCCTTGTGATCAAAACGAGCGGCTTTGATAGCTTGTGAGTCGGTCTGAATGGATTGCCAAACCTTTTTAAGGTCAACTTCCGCAGCAGAAGCATTATGAACAACCACAAGTAAATAGAAAAAGAGTATATGAATTCCCCGCATTAGCGACCTACCTTTGACTTTAGTTCTTTAATCAGTGAAAGATTTCTTTTTTCTTCAACCTTAATCTTCTCGACCAAAACAGTTTGAACTATGGCGCAAGCATCCTTAATTTTGGGGATCGCTAGAGACAAATACCCACAGGTTCCATCTTTGCGAACTTTAATCAAATTGGCATCGCGCAAAACGGAAACATGCTGAGAAAGGGTGGCTTTAGGCACCTTTAGAACTTTAAGGATCTCAGTCGAATTCTTTTCTCCATCACTTAAGAGATCGAGGATCTGAAGTCGAATGGGATGAGCCATAGCCGAACAAATCTTGGCTTGAAGTTCATAAAGGGCTTTTTTGTCTTTCATGATTAGTTTCCTTGTTCGTATATTTATAAACTAATATACTTTGAAACTATCATATATCCTGAAAATGGAAAGCCCTTTTTTTACTGATTCTCACCTTGAGACAAAATACCCATGAAACTAGCCCTGGGACCGATCGAGGCTACAGAAAACAGCAAAGGACAAAGACAATAAGCCTCGAACAGGCTATCCTACTGTATTTACTGAACATTATTCCTTCTGCAGGAGCTTTACTCTGAGATCTCCGCTTAAAAAAACGATCCATGAAACAATAAAAGAGGCCCCAATGACCATGAAACCTTTTGTGATGGCGCGCAGGATAAGCGCTACCCTAACTTCGAAGTTTCCAATGCAATGGACTGCCCGCAGCCAAAGGCACGATTCCACTTTCATCAACATAGGGAAGCTTTTCCGCAAGAGTTTGCTCCGATCGTTGCAAAACAATTTTACTTTGATTTACAGGTAAACCGTAAAACTCAGCCCCAAACCGAGAGGCAAAGCCCTCAAGCCTATCCAGGGCCCCTAACTGTTCAAAGATCGTGGCGTAAAGCTCTATGGCAAAAGGTGCACTATAACAACCCGCACACCCGCAAGGCGCCTCTTTTGTATTGCGAGCATGGGGGGCCGAGTCGGTTCCCAGAAAAAATTTTGGATTGCCACTGATCGCAGCCATCTGCAAGGCTTTTTGATGGCGACCTGCTTTCAGTATGGGAAGGCAATAAAGGTGAGGTTTGATCCCACCCACTAACATATCGTTGCGATTGAACAACAAGTGCTGAGGGGTTATCGTTGCCGCTACAGAACTTGAAGTTCTTTCAACAAAATCGACAGCATCGGCTGTGGTGATATGCTCGAGAACAATTTTCAATTTTGGAAATTTTTTGTGAATAGGTATGAGATGTTTTTCAATAAACTGCTTTTCCCGATCAAAAATATCCACTTCAGCTTCAGTGATTTCACCGTGAATCAATAAGGGAAGGCCTACATCCTCCATCACTGCAAACACAGAATCGAGATGAGCCAAATCAGAAACTCCAGACTGAGAGTTTGTGGTTGCACCTGCTGGGTATAACTTGCAAGCGTGGACGACCGAGGAGGCGGCCGCTTTATTGATTTCCTCAGGAGTGATGCTATCCGTGAGATACAAAGTCATGAGAGGTTCGAAGTGACTGTCCGCTGGAACATGCTCAAGAATACGGCCACGATAGGCTTCCGCTTGCGCGACCCCGACCACGGGTGGAACTAAGTTGGGCATAATGATCGCCCTGGCAAAACAACGAGCTGTGGCTGGTACAGTAAAAGAAAGTGCCTCTCCATCCCGGAGATGAACATGCCAGTCATCAGGAGTCAAAATCTCAAGTTCTTGAATCTTTTGTGACACGCCCTGGCCTCCTTATATTGTAAGCTAGGCCTATATCTCCCAATTGTCCAGTCCCATGAAAAAAAGACCCTGCCTGCCCAGCTCAATATTTGACCCCCTCCCCCTTCCCGCCTACTGTTATGGGTTTCCAATCTTTGGGGGGATTTATGGAATTGCTATTCGATCACTCAGGACTCACTCGCCGCGGTAAAGGTTATACTTACGATGACGTGCTCATTGTACCAGCTCGTTCAGAAATGCGCTCGCGCAGAGACCCTGATCTCACTAGCTCTCTGACCAAAACCCGAAAGCTAAAGCTTCCCTTTATTTCAGCCAACATGGACACCATCACCGAAGCTCCAATGGCCATTGCCATGGATCAACAAGGAGGCTTTGGTATTATTCATCGCTTTATGAGCATCCAAGACCAAGTGAACCAAGTGCAAATGGTCAAAGACAGTGGGGCTGTAACCATAGGAGCCAGTATTGGTGTGAACGATGACTCTAAAGATCGCGCTCAAGCTTTAGTCACAGCTGGAGCCAACGTTCTCACTGTCGATATTGCCCACGGACATTCAGTGCAGATGTTTGAAACCTTAGCTTGGCTCAAAGATCACTTTAGCAATATCGAAGTCATTGCAGGCAATGTGGCGACCCCAGAGGGAACTATGGACCTTATTGAAGCCGGGGCTGATGCTATTAAAGTAGGAATTGGTCCGGGCTCTATGTGCACCACTCGTATCATCACTGGTTGTGGAGTGCCTCAACTCACCGCCGTTGCGATGTGTGCAGAAGTGGCGACCTCTAAAAAAGTGCCTATCATTGCCGATGGCGGCATTAAAACTTCAGGCGACATTGTGAAAGCTTTTGCGGCTGGCGCTTCCACAGTCATGCTGGGAAGTATTTTGGCAGGGACCATTGAAACCCCCGGACTCATTCAACATGGACAAAAACAATATCGAGGCATGGCCTCACGCGCGGCCCAAGATTCTTGGCGCGGGGGCGTTCCCTTAGGCATGGCCCCTGAGGGAGAGGCCACTAAAGTTTTCGTTAAAGGTCATTTGAGTGACGTGGTTGGCGAACTGGCTGGAGGACTCCGGTCGGGCATGACTTATATAAATGCCAATGAACTTTCTGAGATTGCAAAAAAGGCACGCTTTATGGAGATGACTGCCATGGGTTATCGCGAATCCAGTGCCCATGGAGTGCGAGGCTAGCTCCATTTTTTGAGCCAAAAAGTGAGAGTCTTCTCACTTTTGTGGTCATCTCCAAGGTCTTTCCACTCTAAGCGGGCCTGCATATCAGGTCTTGGCTCATAGCCCATGCGCTGCCAAAACTCGTGCAGATTGCGATAATTCTGCGGCTTTAAAGGGTGGGTCTCTGGGCGATTGACCCCACAGAAGCTTGTCCATTCTAAGTCGGGGATCATTTTTTTGGCTTGTTCTTCACGCTGTCGAAAAAATTCATGGCCCGTCCCCTGGCCTCGCGCCTCACTCAATATGACCGATTCACCAAAATAATAGACTCGGTCGAGTTTGAAACCTTTTTCCAAAAATGGTTTTTGGATGGCCTCTTCCTCGTCCAGCAGAGGAAGGGATGTGCTTGCCCCAATGAGCTTTTTATCTTGAAAAGCCAATATAAGGTGAATGTTGGGGGTTTTCAAATAGGTGGACAGGTAACGGGTTTCGTTATCCATATCCCCTTCATAACAATAGGGAAATTCGCGAAAGACCTGGATGCGCAATTTAGCTAGCTCTTCAATCCAAGGTTCAATCCCAGGCCCTAGAAAACATTGATACTCGACGACAGACATAGGTTTATTTTTAACCGAAGGTCCTCTGTAAACAACACTTTATGGCATTTCCCAAGGGATAATTTCAGAATCTTACACTCTCAATTCTTAATTTTTCACAATCCCTGTCACATCTCACGGATTTTTGGCGAATACCCCTTCGAATATAAAAACCCAATAGGAGGTATCATGAAGTTTTTATCCATCATCGCTCTGTTTTTGACCCTCAGCGCCCAAGCCTGGGCCGCCCTGCCCGACCGTTATGTGGTGGTTCCCAATCGAAGCGACTCGAGCCTGACTCTTGTAGCAACGCCTCAAGGCACTGTGCTGCAAAAAGTGACTGAGCAAGATACAGGGTTTGCTTTTGAACCACTTTATGCTGCAAGCCTTCCTCGCTTTCACATGGTGTCAGTCAGTGATCGCAAAAATTCCCGCCTTCTCTTTTTTGACAGCCGGGACTTCAGGTATCTTGGCCATGTCCCGACATCTCAGGGTCTGTTTCATATGTGGCCCACTCCAGAGCAAAAGGAAATTTTGGTGAGTGCGGACATTGACCGGGTTGTTGATGTCGTAGAAATCAATCGCTTTAACGATCAAGTGGTCTTTAAAAAACGTCAACTCAATCCAGGAGCTCTTTTTAGCTCAGGCAAGCCC
>JAGQZY010000068.1 GCA_020435205.1 Bdellovibrionales bacterium
TCTCGGTAATTCTCTAGATGAAGGTGGGAAAGGCCCATATAGTAATAGCTGACATCTTGTAGCCGTGTGCCAATTTTTAAACTCTTATCAAGATCCCGCAAGGCTTGATTATAGTTTTTCCTATCGAAGGATATGATACCTTTAAATAATTCGATGAGGGCCATGCGCTTTGGATCCAGTTCTCCCATGGGAATTTTTTGCAATTTCTCATAGGCCTCCTGATACTCACCTTTTTCATAAAGGCCCTTAGCCTTCTCTAAATCCGACGTCGCTGCCCGACCGCTGACTGGAAAACTCATAAAAAGAGCAAGAACCCAAAACAGTAATCTGCCTTTCAGATAGGTCTTCTTCGAGGCTCTTTCTTCTTCCACTAAAAATTGTTTTCCCATTCTTACGATCATAACCAGAGACATAGAAAATGCTAAGACCAGAACCTAATATGTGTGCCAAAGTTGTGGTGCCTGGCGCAACAATGCAACTCATCTCGCTAAAATCACCCCCTCCCTAGACCAAGGTCTGTAGCGAGCTTGCATCAAAATGAATCACAAATGAGGCGCCCACCCGTGGAACCTCACCCCAAAGTTTTTGTCACATCTCTACATGCTGTCTTAAAACATGACGTTTCATTCTGAGACATAGACCGAAAACGTCACTGAAACACTTCCTAGTGAAAGCTCAAGTCATATTTTTTTTGATTTGCTAGGCACCATACTTGCACAAGATTAGGGTATGAAAAAGGGATGGATGATTCTTCTTTTTATGTTACTCACCCCCCCAGCTTTTGCCGGGAATCTGAAGCTATGCCTACATGTCTATCACTATGGTGGCTTTAAAGAGGTCGAAACAGCCATTAACTATTGGGCGCTTCAGCATGGGCGTTTTGACAAAATCCGTTCTAGTGATGCTGGCAATGGCCATGTCAGCATTAGTTTGCAATCCAATGGCAAGGTTCTAAGTACCTATGGTTTTTGGCCAGATGGCATTCAAAAAAATCGTGAAAAACTACCTAAAGAAGGAACCCATTATGTTAATGGGCACAAAAAGTTTGGTCGAAAAATTTGCCAAGATATAAATCAGGCAGGAGTCCAAAAATTGGATCAAGTCTACAAGGACTACAAGAAAAAAGAATGGTCACCCATAGCCAACAACTGTGTCGCCTTCGGAATAGAAGCTTATGAAAAAGTCACAGGGGATCGACTGCCTGGCATGATATACACCCCGGCTCAACTTTCTATGGTCATCCATAATGCACAAGACATGGGGTTTCAATATATCGGAAATGCCACTCAATATTGGGTGGATAGAGCCAATGGTCAGTTGGCCCACTCTAATCACTAAATTCAATTATTGATAAATCATCTGCGCGCCCCGAATGGCTTGGTGCCATTGGGCTAAACGCAGACGGCGCTCTTTGGTTGTCATATCTGGTTTAAAAGTGCCATCAACTTGATCTAATTTTTTAAGTTCACTCAAAGAAGACCAGACACCATGTCCCACTCCAGCCATCAATGCCGCGCCTAAAGAAGTCGTCTCAATAAATTTAGGCCGGACCACCTCACTTCCCAAGAAGTTGGCTTGCATTTGCATGAGTAGATTGTTGGCACTCGCCCCTCCATCCACTCGCACCTTGGCGAGATTGGCTCGCGCTTCTTTTTTCATGGTTTCAACAATATCTACATTTTGCAAAGCCATAGCCTCTAGAGTGGCACGAGCGAGGTGGGCCTTTTCACTACCACGAGTGAGGCCTGTCATTGTTCCGCGAACCTTAGGGTCCCAATAAGGAGCTCCTAAGCCAGCAAAGGCTGGAATGAACTGAACGCCACCGCAATCTTTGACCTTACGAGCTAGTTTTTCAATTTCTGTACTCGATGAAATCAACCCCAAATTATCTCTCAACCACTGCACAGCGGCTCCACAGACAAAAGCTCCTCCCTCTAAGGCGTAGGTGGCCTTTTTATCTTTGCACCCTTTCCACGCAACTGTCGTGAGCAATCCCTTTTTCGAAATAATCTTTTGGTTAGCCGTATTCATAAGAAGAAAACTACCTGTACCATAAGTCATCTTGGCTTCGCCTTTTTTAAAGCAAAGTTGGCCAAATAAAGCGCTCTGTTGATCCCCCACCACTCCGGTTATGGGAATACCACTACCAAGCCCAGGGACCTTATCGGTTTTGCCAAATAAACCCATGGAGTCTTTAATTTCAGGAAGGCTTTCTTGAGAAACTTGAAAAAGCTTGAGCAAACTGGGTTCATAGCTCAAAGTTGATAGGTCCATAAGCAAGGTACGCGAAGCATTGGATACATCTGTGGCGTGCACCTTGCCACCGGTTAACTTCCAAATGAGGAAACTGTCCACTGTTCCAAAACAAAGCTTTCCTTTTTTTGATAGTTTTTTGGCCTCGGTGTTATTTTGCAAAATCCATTGCATCTTTGTTCCTGAAAAATAAGGATCGAGAACTAAACCTGTCAGGTTGCGAACTTTATCCTCATAACCTTTTTGGCGCAGGCGATGGCAATTGTCTGTTGTTCTTCGGCACTGCCAAACAATGGCATTGCCAACAGCTTCGCCAGTGTCTCGATTCCAGGCCATCACCGTTTCTCTTTGATTGGTGATTCCAATACACAAAACCTGGGCTGGCTTGACCTTCGCTTGCAGCAAAACCTCTTTGATCGTCGAGGTGACGGACTGCCAAATGTCTTTTGGGTCGTGTTCCACCCACCCTGGTTTAGGAAAAATTTGGCGAAACTCACGGTTTTGCTTAAATTTTTGCTGCCCCTTCGTGTTGATTAAAGAAACAGTGGTTCCTGTTGTACCTTGATCGATAGATAATATATATTGCGTAGCCATAGGATCTCCAAACCCAAGGTTTCCCGGATGGATTGGTTTTTTAAAAAAGATAACGAGAAAATTTTTAACCTTAAAGACTTAGACCGCAAAACTCTAATGTATCGAGTCATGCCCCATTTTTTAGGGGAGGTGATGACCAAGTACTTCAGAATGACGGTGGAGGGCACAGAAAATATCCCGCGACGAGGGGCCGGAATTATTGCCCCCAATCACTCTGGCTATTCGGGATTTGATGCTTTCTTGCTTGGCCACCATGTTCACAAAGCCACCCGGCGAACGGCACGCATATTGACCCATCACCTCTGGTTTCTCAGTAAAACCACAGCCATTCCCATGCAAAAAATGGGTTTCATTGAAGCCACCAAGGCCAATGGCATTGAGGTACTCAAGAAAAAGCACCTGTTAGTGCTATTCCCAGAGGGCGAATTCGGAAATTTTAAACCTTCTATACAGCGCTACCATTTGCAAGAATTTAAAAGAGGATTCATCCGCATGGCGCTACAGACCCAGTGCCCGATTGTTCCGACTCTGATTCTTGGTGCCGAAGAGACTCACATCAACCTGGCTCAATTGAAATTTACTAAGTATCTAAGGGGAATGGTGTTACCCATCCCGCTGAATGTCATACCCTTGCCGGCTCGGTGGCACATTATTTTTATGGAGCCGATCTACCTACCTTATAAGCCCTCCCAGGCCAATAACCGTGAATTGGTAAAAGAGCTTTGCGATGAAATTCGAGAAAAAATGCAGCAAAGAATCAGCCAAGAAGTGGCCAAAAGAAAGCACCTCTATCTTTAATCGCCAATATCCTCGGCAACAATTTGCAGCAGCTGACCCCACTTATTGATGATAATTCCTGAACGCCCCTCTCCTCTCCCAACCAGAAGAGTCGTCAGCAGGGTTGCAATGGCCACGGAAATGGTGATGAGGAGGATGTATTCCACAATAATCTGACCGGAATTTTGACCGATGAGAAACTTTGCGGTACTTTTTGGTGATGAAGCTTTCATCCAAAACCTTTCGTCACATCCCCATGTGGGCCCAACTAGCTGTTGGCCTAGTCGTCGCTGGCCTCATTGTTGGCACCTACTTGTTTGCGCCCATCTATGTATCGGAGTGGTACGAAGAAAACTTGAGCTTCTATGAAAATGGGACCACGGCCTTACAAAGCCAAGGCATCACCCCATCAGCCCCCACGATCCTTCTTTTTTGGGAGAACAGCTGCGAGATCTGCAAACGCACCATGCAAGATCTTAAAGACAACCACCGCCAGCTGCGAGTGATCGGAGTTCATCCCTATGAATCTGGGGCCTCAGAAGTGGAAATTCGTAAAACCTGGCAGGCTTTAGCTCCACAGCCGTCTCGCCTGGTCATTGATGAAAGTCGAATGCTTTTTGAAACCTTTGAAGTGAAAGGCGTTCCCCATTCTGTTTTGATATTACCGAGAACAAAAAAGATGTACAGCCTCTTGGGTGAAATCTCTCGCAGTCGCCCCAAGCTTTCTAACCTCATTAAAAATTAATTGCTATTATTCAGGGTTTTGATAACCAATTTGGCCATCAATATCATCCATCAAGGCCTGCATTCGAGTGGCGTCTAAAGGGCCATTGATACCGATAACAAAGTCTTCACCCATTTCACCGGGAGAAAAATTGCTATCGCCATTTTCGAAACACTGGGCGAACTGGCTTTGCTCGGGGTAGAGCATCAAATAGCAATAATTGCCTTTTCCGCGGGATCGTAAAAACTTTTCCCATTCATTTTTTCGCTTTTGCATAAGAAAATAAATTTCCAAAGCTTGAGACTCATGCTGATTGGAAAAGTAAATTCGAATAGGATCCGAGAATATGGCTGTGTTGAAATTTGGCGTGAAGTATTTTGACTGAGTAATGTATCGATCCATGATTCCCACCCCTTTATTCCCTTACCATGAGGCTAGAACTCCTAAATTCCTTTAGGCAAACGATTTTTTGTCAATTAAACGAGGCGTTAGAGCGATGCATTCTGCGACCACCAACATAGGTTTCATCAACGGAATCCAGAGAGAGATTGTAGAAAAACTGCTGCCACGGCCGCTTTGAGACGAAAAAGTCTGCAAAATATCCCTTATCAAGTGCACCACACTCGTGCTGACGCCCAAGAGCGTAGGCACCACCAACCGTAAATGCAGAAAAAACTTCTGGAAGAGACATCTTCATTTTTAAACGCGCAAGCAATCCCACAAATTGTATATTTTGAGTCGGACTGCTTCCAGGATTGAAATCTGTCGCCAAGGCAATGCGAGCTCCATGCTCAATCAACTTGCGCGCATCGGGATATTCACATTGCAGAAAAAAATCGGCAGAGGGCAAAAGCACCGCTGTGGTTTCCGATTGGGCCAATTTCTTTTTACTCATCGGCCCAAGACAGATGACATGATCAGCTGAGAGGGCCCGTAACTCCAGTGCCAGTTGGGTTCCACCACTTTCACTGAGTTGATCAGCATGGATTGCAATTTGAAATCCAAGATCGCGAGCAAAACTTAAATAGGCTTTCGCTTCGCTAGAATTGAAGTAGCCCTTTTCAATAAAAATATCCACTCGCTGAGCAAGCCCTTCCCTTTTGATTTCCAAAAGAGTCCTTTGCAAGGATTCAAGATAATCTTTTGCATTTTTCGCCTCTTTTGGAATGGCATGGGCACCAAGGAAGGTGGGAACAATCCGCGCTTTTTTCAATTCCCGAGCGGCTTTCAAAATTTTCATTTCACTTTTATGGTCAAGTCCATATCCACTTTTGATCTCAATCGTAGTCACACCTTGAGCCAGATGCTCTTGCACTCGCATCTGTGCCGATTGGACTAAACTACCCATCGTGGCTTTGCGCGTGGCTTTGACTGTGGATAAAATTCCACCACCTCGGCTTGCGATTTCCTGATAAGCCACGCCTCGATTGCGCAATTCAAATTCGTCAGAGCGATCACCAGCGAAAATCATATGGGTGTGACAGTCGACAAAGCCTGGATAAACCCATCGCCCATGCAGAGATAGGCTTTTGACTTTTTTATAGGTTGTGGGCAGAGAGCGGCTCGGTCCCAGCCAAAGCACTCGCCCATCTTCGACAACCAGACTAGCATTTTTTACGATGGCAAGATCGCGGCTGTCGACACGTCTCCCCTCCTTCTTTAATGCGCCGCGCATAGTGAGAAGATGGCCAATATCTTTAAAAACCTGTGGTCGTCCCACAAGGGCCTCCTGATTTAGATCCAAGACGTTGAGCAAAGACCATTTTATCTAAGCTCCACAAGACTATAAATGATTTGTCATTTCAAGGTCCATTCAATAAAACGGGTTGAGTTTTCTTTTGGGAGGAGAGATGTCCTATTTTAACATTGCAACACGTGTTCTTTTACTCACCGGTCTTTTTCCCATTCTCGTTCAATGCGGAGGAGAGTCCTCCTCTCCGCAAACTCCCGATGACTTAATCGGTCAGGTCGATACGGGTCAATGTGCCCACTCGCCTTATGATGGGCCTGAAGCAGATGTTGCCAACAAAAGTTTTGCTTATCAAGACAGTGGCTACTTTGGAAAAATGGCTAATACGGATCACCTTGATGCCCTCTTGCAAGCCAGCGGTGTGCAAGCCTATCGGTACATTCGCTCCCAAGGTGTTGATGTGTATTACATCAAAGAAAAAAGCCAATCTCAGTGCCGCTATTTCACCTTTGCCAAAAAAGCACCTAGCGATTACCGACAAAAATGGCGGGACAAGGCCGGTCCTAATGATGGAAGTAATGGCGCGACTCTTTTGGGACTTTTCCTGACCTATTTTTCACGCTCTTCGACGGGCGATGTTCGCTTAGTTGACCCCACTATTTTGCTTCGGCATGACACGCAAAAGTGGACAATCCTTCACGAGTTTACCCATTACCTTTTTGCCGATTCGCGATCCCAGGAAAAATTCATGAAGTTTAATGAAGAGATTGCTACCGATATGCAAACTTCCAATAACGACATCCTGCTAGCGAAAGCAAATTTTTTAGAGGAGCGCTCTCCTGAAAAGGCACTTTTGCTGCTGATGCAGTGGAGCCGCTTTTTTAAACTGAGTCACAAACTACACTCCCGCAATGCCCTAGAAGAATTCACCATTGAATCCATGTTAAATGAACGCTACCGGGCGGGACGCATCACCCTGATCAATCCCACTCTTGATACTCGCAACGGCATTCGCTACATGCAAAGCAATGCTGCAAAGGTTTACCCTCGCTATCAAAAATTAGTAGAAAGCATTCGAGACTTCCGCATACAATATTTTGAACATGATTGGGAAGACGTTCAAAAGCAATCCAAACAGGTTGAAAATCAAATCCAGGAACAACTGGATTTTATGGATCAAAAATTGGCTCAAGCTGCGGAAGCCTTGGCCACCGAATCCTTATCGTCTCTGGCTCTTAGCGTAGACTTCAGCCTAGATTCTCCCGTGTGGCCCGTTCAGCACTACGATCCCCAATTTGATGAATTGCAAGATCGCTTATATGGAATAAAATAGTCGCAAAGGAGGGCCTTTGCGACATCCCGCTCTTTTTTTATTTCTTGCCCTTCTCCTTTGGCACAACCAGGCTGTAGCTGCATTCCAATGCCTTGGTCCGCGTCTGCTTAAGCTGTCCAACCCTCGCATTGAAAACCAATATATTATTAAACCTGACGCACAAACAAAAAAACCACGCTACCTGATTCGCAATCGCAATGGATATAGCGCCTTTGAATACGATATAAAGACTAGGCAAGGTCGTATTTTTGCTCGAGGCCCCGAGAATTTACTCGAAGGGATCAATCGTGATGTTTATTTAACAAAAGAGATGGGGGATCTACAAAGTCTTCTGCAAAGCAATTTTAAAAATGGGGACACTTTTTTAAATTCAAACTTTGAAAAGGATAAAATTACGGATGATAATCGAGCGCAGCTGATGAGCGAAAATTGTCACGCCATCAGCACTTCGTCCCCAAAACTCTTTGGAGCCCTCACCGATGAGGAAATCCAAAATTGTAGCCAAGCCTTAAAAAAAATCGCCCTTATTGAGCAGTGCGAGAAAGGAGCCTGCGAGAAAGAATACGATTCTCTTTATGATGACAATGGCAAACCACGAATCCCGCAGACTTTTAGTTTTGAAAATCTTTTCAATAGGGGTGATGGTGCTATTGTGCGCAGAGCTTTTGCCTCAGGTGCCGCTTGGGCATGGGAGCTTTCCGTAGTCCGTTTTTTAATTAGTAAAGCCCCTAAAATGGCCGTCCAGTCAATGGGACGAGCGCTCATTGCACGCTATGGAACCAGCATGACTCGCAAACTGATTCGAGGAGGACTGTGGGGTTCAACCGTTCCCGCAACTATTATTTCTTGGGGGATTTTCCCAACCTTGGAATATTTTTTAGCAGAAGCCCCCCAATGTGAAGGGGTTAAGCTCGAGAATTTAAATGAACAGACTCGAGAGTGTCTCAAATCATCTGGGAGTGAATTACAGAAGCAATTTAAAAAAAATATCGAAGCGGCCTTAGCTGATCCAGAAAAATTTTTACAGAATGCCCGTCTGCCAAAAAATGGCGTGCTAGCTCGCATTGCCTGCATGAATTTTGAAAAAACTGCAGCATCTATCGAAGCCACTCTAGGACCCTTGCGCTGCGAAGGAAGTCTGATCAACATTGCTTATCGATCTTTTATTTTGTCTAAAGACGGAAAGCTCACCCGCAATATGGATAGCTTTCGCGCCGTTGAATACAATGTCTGGGATTCGAGTTATAAGAAGGTCATAAACCGCTACGACGGATCAAATTACCAATACTCTGATATTTTTGAACAAGCCACCATTCGAGCCCTCTCCGGGCGCATTCGTCGAATGGCTGCAAAATGCCATCAGCCCCTAGAAAAATACATCCAACCCGCAGAGGCTGACGCCTCCACAATTCAAAATTAGATTTGGGTGACCCTCGTCACGCCAAGAACCCCTTTGATTTTTTCAAGGTTTTGCATGGCCTTGCTCAGCTGGGCTGTGTCTTTCACCGCGACATCAAATAAGCAGACAGCTTTACGATCTTTTGTGGTGCGAATCTGAGCATTATAAATATTGATCCCTAATGACGAGAAAACTTCACTCATCAGTCGCAATAGTCCAGGAACATCTTGAGCCACCACGCGCACACGAGCCATGCGCTCCACGCCCTCAGGAGCCGATTTGACTGTCCACGCCACATCCACTTCGCGATCGTGGTCAATGGCAAAGATCTTTTCACAATCAGCTTTGTGAATGGTGATCCCACGTCCGCGAGAAATAAAACCTTTGATGGGGTCACCAGGAATGGGGTTACAGCACTTAGCAAAGCGAACCAAAATATCATCCATGCCATCCACACTGATAATGGACCGCGATTTCTTTTTTCTTTGTACAGCTGATTTATAAGCTTTTGATAAGAAACTCTCTTCTTCTTTTTTCTCATCTAAGGTTTTTGCGTCAGGAGCCACCGCTTTGACCACTTGTTTCGGAAGCATTTTCCCGTAGCCCACCCGAACATAAAGATCTTCGACATTATTAGCCCCCGTTTTCTTAAGTTCTTCAATGTCGTTGATTTTTCCGTCAGTCAAATTTTTACCTAAACTCATTCCATACTTACGGAACTCTTTTTCTAAAAGATCTTGCCCAATTTGACGAGCGCGCTTTCGCTCTTCTTCTTGCACGAAGGAGCGGATTTTTGATTTAGCTTTGGAGGTAACACAGTATTTGAGCCAATCCTTTGAAGGCGTTTTATTTTTTGATGTCAAAACCTCAACGGTATCGCCACTTTTCATTCGCGTGCGTAGTGGCACCATTTTTCCATTCACACGCGCAGCGACACAGTGATTCCCTACATCTGTATGAATGGCATAGGCAAAATCAATAGGTGTGGCACCTTCGCGAAACTCCTTCACTTCACCATTAGGAGTAAAAACATAAATATGAGAATCAAAAAGGTCGGTTTTAATGTTTTCTAAAAACTCACCTGAGCTTCCTGACTGTTGGTGCAAGGAAACCAGTTCTTGCAACCACTCCATTTGCTCTTCCATTTTGACATCCACTTTGCCCGAGCTTTTGTATTTCCAATGTGCCGCAATCCCGCGCTCTGCCACTAAATGCATTTCGTGGGTACGAATCTGAATTTCAATGCGCTCAGCTCCCGGCCCAACCACCGTAGTGTGGAGACTTTGGTAGTTATTGGCTTTTGGAATGGCAATGTAGTCTTTAAAACGACCAGGGATAGGTTTCCACAGAGTATGGATATGCCCTAAAATTTCATAACATTGGGGAATATTGTCAACGATCACCCGGAAGGCAAGAAGGTCATAGACCTGCTCATAATCTAAATTTGAGGCCGCCATTTTTTTATAGATCGAATAAAAATGTTTGGGTCGCCCCTGAATTTCAAACCCACCCTTGAATCGAGAGCCAATTTCATCCTCAAGAATTTTCTTAACATCATCGATATACTTTTCTCGTTCTTTACGTTTTTTTGAAACTTTTTGTACGAGCTCATAGTATCGATCGGGGTGAGTAAAGCGAAAACTTAAATCTTCAAGCTCCATTTTAATAGAACTAATCCCCAGGCGGCTAGCGAGGGGGGCATAGATTTCTAAGGTTTCTTGACCAATCCGTTTTTGTTTTTCATAGGGCATGTGACCCAGAGTGCGCATATTATGTAAACGATCAGCAAGTTTCACTAAGATCACGCGCACATCTTTCCCCATGGCCACAATCATCTTGCGGATGTTTTCACTCTGTTTTTCGTGGGTGTTTTTAAAACTCAATTGAGTGATCTTGGTGACCCCATCCACGAGTTCAGCTACTGTTTGTCCAAACTCTCTTTCGATGTCTTCGAGAGTGGCCTCGGTGTCTTCTACAGTGTCGTGAAGAAGACCTGTCATGATGGTCGGCAAGTCTAGGCGCAAATCTGCAAGAATTTCTGACACGCCGACAGGATGAGAGATGTAGGGTTCACCACTGCGACGAAACTGCCCTTCATGATGCTTTTTAGAAAACAAATAGGCCCGTTGGACCTGATCAATATCAGCGTTGGGGAAATAAGATAAAATTTTTTCACAAAGTGGCTTCACTTCCAAGCATTCACTTGGGAAATTAGCCAACTTTTCTGACTCTTGTGCAGACATGCATTCCTTGTCAAAAGCTCACCTGCGAACTTTCCAATTGGACGAAAGTTCTAAAGTGATATTACTAGGACCTTTGCCTATGACCATCTATCGGTCATTCAGTCTTACAACTTAAAAAAATCAAAGTTAATGGATGTTGGTTCCCTGCCCTAAATCGGCAGCATCAGATGAGGCAGACTCATCCTTTTCAAAGCGAACTTTATCATCAGCCACTTCTCGCAAGGCTGTCACAACATATTTGTTTTTCACTTTTCTTATGACTGGCTGGGATCCCTTGAGCAATTGCTTGGCTCTTTTTGCCACCAAATGGACTAGGGCAAAACGGTTATCTACTTTTTCTAGACAGTCTTCTACGGTCACTCGTGCCATATCGTCACCTCCGGGCTAACCTATTCAAATTACAGATATTCTTCAAGAGTTTTTTTAAGGCCATTCAGCCAACCTACACCAGACTCTTCACCAGGTCGCGAAACTGGGCATAAGAGGGCTCAAAATCATCATTCACCACCTGGAAATCAAATTGGTCGGCACAGGCGATCTCTTTTTTTGCATTTTCAAGGCGCAACTCTAGGTTATCAGGGGCTTTTTTATCTCTGCCCAGGATCCGTCTTTTGAGCTCCTCGATCGAGGGAGGAAGAATAAATATGCTCACCGCCTGGGGATAAACCTGCTTAATCTTGTGGACCCCCTGAATATCAATGTCCATGATGGCCACTTTTCCTTTTTCCCAGACCTCTTCTAGGGATTTATGCGGAGTGCCATATAGGGAGTCATGGACCTGAGACCACTCAACAAAGAAGTCCTGCTCAACAAGCTCTTTGAAGCGGTGATCACTTACAAAATGGTAGGGATCCCCCTCCTGCTCGCCAAAACGCATAGCACGCGTGGTGTAGGTGATGATGTCAGAGAGTTGGGGAATCTCATGTAAGGCCTTTTCTAAAAAGCTGTTTTTCCCCGCTCCGCTGGGGGCGGCGAGGAGGATCATTTTCTTTTCCATCACTCTACGTTCTGCACCTGTTCTCTAAATTTTTCAACGGAACCTTTAGCTTCCACTACAATTTGGGTCAATGCAGCTGATGGACTCTTTGATCCCATGGTGTTGACTTCCCTTAAGAACTCCTGAGCGTAAAAGTCCAATTTCTTCCCTAAAGTTCCGTCCTGTTCGAGAAGTGAGCTCACCGCATCCAAGTGAGCATCCAATCTTTGAATCTCTTCGCTGATATCACTCTTATCAATAAGGAAGACCACTTCCTGAGCCAAACGCTGTGGCTCCACCTCCGGCGGCATTCCTAGCTTTTCTAATTTTTGTCTATACTTTTCTTCAAGATCTCCCAAAAGACCTTCTCGCATCTTTCGAATCTCAGAGGTGCGCTTCTTTAAATCGGTAATATAAGAATGCAGGTCTTTTTTCAGGCCAGCCCCTTCTTTTTTTCTAACTTTTTGGCAAGATTGCACAGCCTCTTCGACAACCTTCCACAAAACTTCTTTTTCTTTTTTAGAAATTTGACTGGCATCATCTAACTTGAAAAGATCTGGAATACTCAGAAGCACCTGACTATCAGTAGCGGCTTGCAATCCCATATTTTTTGCCACTTTGTTAAAACCCTTAAGCCAATTTTTTGCCAAAGATTCATTGAAGTGCACCGACTGGGTATCGCCATAAGCTTTTCGGCTTATAGAAATCTCTACAGATCCCCTTAGCAAAGTATTGGAAATCATTTTGCGAATTTCCATCTCTAAGGGTGCATATAACTTGGGAGCATAAAGTTTAACATCCAAAAAACGACCATTGACCGTTTTCACACTGACCTCTAAAGATAAGTCTTTTCCTTGAAAGTTGGCTCGACCAAAACCTGTCATACTTTTCATGTCTTATAGTGTTCCTTTTCCTCAATAACCAGTCAAGACGATGTCCCTTTAGACCAGGTCATTGCTCGTTCAATAAGCTCTTGTTCACATCCTAATTCAAACCACTCGATACTAGGATCACGAGAAAACCAAGTCATTTGCTTCTTAATTAACTGCATGGTGCTAGTCACAATGCGCTCAAACAAATCTTGCTTCGCAATTTCTCCGCCAAGGAACATCTGTACTTCTTTATAACCCACTGATTGCAGAGCCGAGGAATGTTCATAGCCCTCCTGTATTAAGTGTTCAACCTCTCCGACAAATCCTAGGTCTAACATTTTCTGGGTACGGACTCGAACTCGCTCTCGCAATTGGTCTTTATCTGCGCGCAAGCCAAGATTGAGTCTTTGATGAGGGGGTAAAGGAGCATATTTGCCTGTTGCGACCTCCTCACGAAGCTGAGTTAAAGTGAGATCTTGAGTTTTCATAATTTCAACAGCTCGACGGACTCGATAATGATCATTGGGACTCAGCTTATTTGCCGCCGTCGGGTCCACTTGCTTCAACCAGTCCCACAAAGATTGAAAACCTTCCCGGTCAATCCAAGCCTCCAACTCCGTTTTCACTTCGAGCGGCGTTTTTACATTAGGAAACATGCCTTTTTGCAAGGCTTGAATATAAAAACCACTGCCGCCAACAAAAAGTGCTTTATCGAAATTCTCTTTCCACAGAAGATCTTGCACCGAAGTCACATAATCAGCCGCTGTGTAGGTTGTGTTTAGATCAACAAAATCAAAAAGGTAGTGGGGATGAAGTTTCATCTCCGCATAGCTTGGCTTTGCAGAACCAATATTAATATCTTTATAAATTTGAATACTATCCGTATTAATAATAGGGGCTGACAACTTTTGAGCCAATGGCAACGCCACAGCACTTTTTCCCGAAGCTGTCGGCCCAACAATAAAAACATATTGTCTATGGGGGTTAGACACGTCTTCCAAACTCTTTTTCAAGCTGAGTAAAACTCCACTCTATAGACACAGACCGGCCGTGGGGACAAAAGCCTGACAAAGGAAACTCATCCATGTCGGCCAGCAAATGGCGCATTTCCTCTAGGCTGAGAGCCTGTCCAGCACGAACCACCGAGTGACAAGCCATCGTTGCAAAAATATCAGCAATTGCAGTTTCCAGCGCAAAACTTCCACCCTTTTCAATCTTTTCAAAAGCGAGCTTTTGTAAAGCCTGTACCAACCCAGATTCTTTAATCATACTTGGAGCCGACGATATGGCCAACGTGGCGGGGCCAGCTTGCTCGACTTGCACTCCCATACCCACCAGTTCCTCGCTCATTTCCATGAGTGCTTCCACCTCGTCTTCACTAAAATCTATAGTCAGGGGCAAAAGAAA
>JAGQZY010000069.1 GCA_020435205.1 Bdellovibrionales bacterium
TTGTAAAACCTGGTGGATTTTGGGCACGCCTTTGGAAGTACCATGTTGAACTTTTGCACTTTTTATTTGGAAGCCTGCTCAGTCTTTACACGATTTTTTATTTTAAAAGCTCTTCCTTGATGAGCTCATTCATCTTTATGTTTTTATTGGCATCATTGCTAGTGATCAATGAGTGGCCTCGCTTTCAGAAGCTTGGGCATAGTATTCGCTTTGCGATCCTTGCTCTCTGTATCACTTCTTATTTGATTTATTTGGCACCAGTGGCGACGGGATCTATTGGAGTGGGCATTTTTCTATTGGCTTTAGCGGTATCCATTGCCATTTATCTTTTGCTTTTTCAGGCCATTCTTAGAGTCCATCCTAATCCCGAAGGGATTTTCGTTAAGATTTTATTGCCAGGGCTCTTAGTTAATTTGGTTTTAGCAGGACTGTATTTTACAAAAATTTTGCCACCTGTTCCTCTGTCTCTAAAACACATCGGCATCTATCATAATATTACCAAACAGAATGGCCATTTTGTTTTGAGCTATGAACGAGACTGGTGGCGCTTTTGGCAGTCAGGGGCTCAAACTTTTATCCGCCGAGAGGGTGACCAAATTCATTGCTTTGTTAGTATTTTTTCACCCACAGCCTTTCGTGAACAGGTGAAATTAATTTGGCTGAGAAAAGGCAATGAAGGTTGGCAGAAGTGGGATTCGATTTCCTTGCCTATTGTTGGTGGTCGCGATGAAGGCTACCGAGGTTACGCCCAAAAAAGCAATTTTGAAACGGGAAGTTGGCAGGTGAGGGTAGTGACCTCAGATGATCGAGAATTGGGACGCATTTACTTTGACGTGGTCGATGCGGAATCAAGCCGCCAACGAAAATGGCGCCAAGATACCTTTTAACTGTTTTGGGGTGGTTGATAGGACCAAACTACAATAGTGGCGTATCCACCATCTCTGTCCTTTTTTTCTTGCAGAGCCGCTTTTAAAGCCTCAATGCTTTTACCGATTTTGTCAGCATGCTCTTGAGTCAGCTTATCGATGGGCACTAAATAAAGCGCAACAGGGATAAGGGCACCAAGATCTTCATAATCGTCGTTATCTTCAATATAGAGTTGAACGGGTCGACCCACCCGGTAACAATTAGTCACTCCATTCCAAAAGGAGGCCTTCATTTTTCCGTCGACAATGTTTTGCATAAACTCGTCAGCTTCAGCTTGCTTCAAGGGCCAGGACGTCCAGTCTGAAGCCCCCACAAAGCATGAAGGGAGCCTTTCCCCTTCAGTTTCAAGCTTTGCTGGATAAACTTTAATCAGGTGGTCAATGCTCACTAAGCTTAATGGCTGAGAGGGCTGTTTATTATCAAAGCTTTTCAACTTGTTTTCATCCCAGCTAGAAAGATTGAGGTACTGCCCAATAGCTCCGGGTGACAGGTAATCAATTTTAGTAATGAAAGCTTTGCCATGGTAGGGGAACTCTCCAGTGCTTTGAAAAAGATCCACTTCGGTACCCACTCGCAAGCAGTGCTCTCCTTTTATAGGAACTTGTTTTAAACCTTCACCCTGAATTTTTAGGGCTGCATCAGCTTCAAAATCGTCGGGGATGGTAAGGGACTTCCAGTCCTCTTTATCCTGGCAGGATTCAAGGCGCTCGCCTAATTTGCTTAGTTCAAGGTGATCTGGAGTTACCGTAGGGGTCATTGAAGTTTTGCCCTGACAGGCCGCGAGAAAAAATAACAGAAGAAGCTTTTTAAACACATATCCCCCGATTCTGGCTTCAGATTTATCGGGGGCTGGGAGATCTGTCAAAAGCTTTGTGATTAGGGCGAAAAGGAGCCCTTTCAGGCTCCTTTTCTAGGGGATAAGTTAGTTCTTGAAGAGATTCGTGATGAAACTAAAAATTCCATTGACGAGAGAACCAGATGAGCTGGAGTCGTTTGTGGTACCACTATTTGTGTTACCAGTAGAACTGCTTCCAGAATCACCGCCTCCGATAACATTACCAAGAATGTTATCTATGATTGGGCCAAGAATTGGCACAACCAATCCCCCAAAGGGAACGCTACTCAAGAAGGCGTTGAGTAGACCACGAGTCACCACGCTCAAAACGCTGGATAAACCTGTTTGCCAAGAATCTCCACCGCTAAAAAGTTGCATTCCCATGTTGACCAGAGACATAGCATCTAATCCAAGAATCTTAACACCACCGAGCTGTGAAGAAACTAAAGACATCAGCATGGCCTGCAAGCTTTGCGGATCACTTGCGATTTCATGGCTGACCTCGATACCATTCATAAGGAAGGCAATATTAGGATCATCTAAGAAATCAATTTTGGTTTGAACACCCGCGATCTCAAGTGTGACTGAGTTTTCGCCCTCATGTTCTATAACAGTCAACTGTTGGTTAAGAACATCTTGTGGAATGCTCTGAGCCATCTGTTGATCTTCTTCTGTAAGGTTTCCATCAAGGTTGTCGACAACCTTTTGTGCTGTCGTATCGTGTTGCGTTTGGAATTCGCCACATCCGATAAGCATAAATGCTGGTATCAATAGGATGAGCTTTTTCATGAATCCTCCTTTAAACATTTAAAGTGTTCACCTAGACTTTCGGCGACCTAGACTTTTAGTTGAGGTTCGAGTTTGAGACGGTCTAGCAAATCGACTACCAGTTAGACAGTTCAGCTTCTATTTTCATGGCTATTGCTAGCAACTTAGCAGCTCTGTCAAAAGTCTAGTCGATTCTCAACCTGATCCACGTCGAAAAATTTCAGATTTTTGCGAGATAGAAAAGTTTCGACATTTTTCTAAGAAAAATTGGACCCAACAAATGGACTCATGACCGGGGGTTCTTGTTCAAAGATCTTACAGTTTTCTCCGATATCAAAATATTACAGCAAGTGAGTGGACAACTATGAATTCAATGTTTCTTTTATTCTTTAGTGGGTTATTAGCCGCCTTGGTTTTTCAAGGGATGAATTCTAAAGAAGAGTCTTTTGAAACTGTCCAGACGTTGTATCCGGCGACCGAGATCGACACACACGAAGTGGGTCAGAGTTTTAGTGGATCCCAATGGCTGTTGAAATCCCTACTTGCAGAACCAGTGAATTTAGACTCTATATATGAGGCTAATCTTTTGAAAGTTCGAGAAAAGCAAATACAGAGAACGATTGCTAATATGGAAACCCCAAAGTCCTATTCGTGGGTGGAGAATAAAGAGTGTGCCAATAGCCCTTTTTTTGGGAAACCATCCCTGACAAGAATCACTAGCCGTTTTGGCTATCGCCATCACCCTTTGACCGGGCGCAAACATGTGCACGCAGGCTTGGATTTCCGTGGGGGGGTGGGGACACCAATTGTGGCTTCTTCCTCAGGTTATGTGAAACATGCTGGTCGCAAAGGAGCCTATGGCAAAGCTCTCGTAGTTGACCATGGCAGTGGATTTTCCACTTTGTATGGGCACCTTTCTCAGTTTGCTGTGAACTTGGGAGATTGGGTGCACCAAGGACAAACTATTGGTTACATGGGCCGTACCGGGCGCGCAACAGGACCTCATCTTCATTTTGAAGTTCGTTGCCATAATGTGCCGATCAATCCGAGGAACTTTATAGAAAATAGCGGTCAGGTAGCTAAAGTTCGCTTTCGTCGGCGTAGGACCATGCCCACTCGTACTGTAGCCCGAAGTCCAAATGACTACACTCGCTACATCAATCTACAAAAGCTTCAGGCTTTGAAAAAATTCAAAGAAAACCAAAAAGTTCAGTGACAAGTCTGCATGATGAAATTTTCTAACCAAATATGGCTAGAAACAGGTGAAGACTTGAGAGCACGATCCGTGTCACATAAGACCTTATAGGTTCGCTCAATTTTGCGTTCGCTCCAAAGGCGAGCTTGATGGGAATACTCATTGAGGAAAAAATGAGGAACTCCGGCAAAACTAGAAAGCTGGCGGCCACTAAAGCCCTGTTGTTCACCCATTTTCGTTTGGCGCAAAAGTCGAATGTGTCTATGGATCATAGACATAATTCCAACTTCATTTTGTCCACTTTCTAAAAGTTGGGCTAAGCACATCAAGGCCCGAGCTCGGTCATTTTGGCCAATGGCTTTGGTCAGATCAAAAACACTTTGCAATTTGATTCTTGACGCCACAGTCATGACATCGCCAGCGCGAATATCATTACGTTCACCAATATACTGGCCCAGCTTTTGAATTTCATTTTGCATTTCGAGGAGGTTGGGGCCCACAATCTGCATGAGCAACTGAACCGCATCGTTTTCAATTGTTAAGCCAAATTTTTTACAAATGTATTGCACCCATTTGGGGAACTCATTGTCGTAAGGCTTGGCGAAATGAAAGGAGGCGAGATGGGAAGTTACTTGTTTAATGATGGATTTCCGTCCATCTAATTTGTTGCCAGTCATGACAAAAAAGGTGGAGGGCACGGGCTTTTCGATAGCCGGCAGAAGGACTTTCCAGTCCTGATCTCGCAAATCATGGGCTCTGCGCAAAATAACTAAGCGAGTTTGTGCCATCATGGGCAGGGTTTCAACGACATCGTGCACTTTGCTGATTTCGGTTTCTCGCCCATAGAAAAGATCAAAGTTAAAGTCTCGGGAGGCTTCATCCAGCATCTGCTGCTTGATGTAGCTCACCGCTTCTTCTACGAAGAACTCTTCATCACCAGAAATATAAACAACGGTCCCCTTTTTCAGAGACATATAATTTTTTAGATCAAAGAGGGATTGATTCGCCACTAAAAATTCTCCGTCATACGATCAAAGGCTTCGGCCATCATATCTTTTGCGATTAAGCGCACCGCATTTTTCTTAGCACTCTGATTATAAAGGGGATTTGAGGAGCGAAGTCCATCTTTTTTTAAACGAGGCCCCTGATAAGGACGCTGCCGGCTAATAAAAGTTTGCCAGATCATCTTATCGTCTTTGGTGCGAGTGACTAAAATATTAGCGTCAACACTGAGCACAAAGTCCAAGAACATGGAGGCATCAAAATTACTATGGGCCGTTTTATTCAGGTTATCAACAGAGGAAAAGGTTCCAATAGAGGCACGACCACTCACCCCAACATTAATGATAGTTCCACTAATAATGATTTCCGCAGCCTCTTTTTTGGCTACCACGGCAAACCCTGAACGTTCGAGCTCTTGGATCATGGCTTGAGTAAAATCCGCTTCTGCGCCCACAGCTGTGGAGCGATTCTCAAACATGGCCACAAAAACGGTATGGTGTTCACCGGGAAGCTTGCGCTCACCTCGGCCCCAATTGTAACCACATTGGCAAAGGGATAATAATAAAGACAGGGCAATTAACCTCATGCGTCTCGACGCTAACCTTAGCCACCATATTTTTCAAGGTAGAAATTGAAAATGCCCACAAAGTTGACTAGTTTAGGGCTATGTCTGTCGACCATCGCTTTGCCAACAAGAAATTAATGACCCCCGGGCCTGTTTCACTGCCCGATTCTGTCAAATACAGTTTGGGTCATTCCGAATGTCATCACCGCACCAAAGAGTTCGAAGAGGTGCTCGCCAGGGTCTTCCAAAATTTAAAATCTGTGTTTCAAACCCAGCAGCACTGTTACATGTTGTCGAGCACTGGAACTGGAGCCATGGAGGCGGCCCTTGTTCATTGTTTGAGTCCCGGCGATAAGTTACTCACCATCAATGCTGGAAAATTTGGTGAGCGCTGGGGTAAAATTGCCAAAGCCTATGGTTTTCAATGTGATGATTTGGATTTTCCTTGGGGCGAAAGTCTTGATCTCAATAAAGTCGAAGAGGCTCTACAAAAAGGTTATAAAGCATTAGCCTTCCAGGCCTGTGAAACGAGTACGGGTTCCCTTTTACCAAGCAAAGATCTTGCGGCTTTAGCCAACCAATACAGCGCTCTTTCTATTTGTGATGGGATCACCGCTTTAGGAGCAGTGGATTTACCTATGGACGATTGGGGTCTTGATGTTGTGGTCGGAGGATCGCAAAAAGCTTTTATGCTCCCTACAGGTATGTCATTCATAAGTCTTTCTCAAAAAGCAGAGGCAGTACAGAGCTCTACCCCCAAATATTATTGGGATCTTCTAGCTGAGAAAAAGTCGAACCTCTCTGGGCAAACCCGATGGAGCACTCCCAATCATTTCGTCTTAGCCTTGGATATTGTTCTTGATTACGTCCTCAACGAAGTTGGACTTAAAAAGCATTTGCAGAGTATCATCGACAGGGCAGAATTTTTTCGCTCACAAGTGAAATTAGAGCTCTACCCACAAAACCCCAGCCCCAGCCTGTCTTGCCTAAAAACTCCTGCAGGAGTGGCCTCTGGTGAATGGGTCAAAGCCATTGCTGACCAAGGTTATGTGATCATGGGCGGGCAGGATCAATTGAAGAATAAGGTCCTACGCATCGGTCATATGGGTGCCATGACAAAAGAGGATTTACAAAACACGGCAGATTTGATTAATAAGCAGCTATCATGAAAGGTCTAACTCTCGTCCTTATTGGTAATCGTTTTGACCGTGGTGTTTTTTTAAAAGCTGGGCAACATCCCGATTTTCATTTTGAGCAAGCCTCACAACTTTCTGAACTTTCAAAGCATTACCCTGACGCTCAAGCCCTCATCGTTCGCAGCGGAACCACCATTGATAGTGACCTTCTGGATAAGCTTCCTAAGCTTAAACTTGTGGTTACCGCCACCGCCGGCTTTGATCATATTGATCTAATGGCTTGTGAGAAAAAAGGCGTAAAGTGTTTTCATACTCCTCATGCGCAAAAAGTAGCAGCAGCAGAAATGACCATCTTGTTAATGCTGGCAAGCCTTAGAAAACTCCCCCAAGCCTTTAACCAAATTCAAAGAGGGGACTGGAATCGCTCGCTATTGTTAGGCGAACAACTTTTTGGAAAAACCTTAGGAATTATTGGCCTTGGCCGAGTCGGCACTGAGGTGGCAAAGAGGGCTTATGCCTTGGGTCTTAAGGTCACCGCTTACGATCCACATATTACTGAGGCCCCTGAGTTTGTTACCATGATGGGCTTTGAAGAAATGATGCGCTCCTTGGATATATTGAGTATTCACGTGCCTAAGACGGGACGCACCCGCCACATGATTAAAAAGGAAACTCTATCTTGGCTGCATTCGGAAGCCTTGCTTGTCAACATGTCCCGTGGTGACGTGATCAACGAAGACGACCTGATCGATCACCTCATGGAAAATCCAGAGTCGCGGGCCGCTCTCGATGTTTTTGCTCGTGAACCATTGAGCACGGACTCTCCATTAATGAAACTCAATAATGTGGTGATGTCTCCCCATGTTGGGGCGAGCACCCAAGGGGCCATTCAAGAGTCTTCCCAGCAAGCCATGGATTGCGTCTTCACTTTTTTCAATGGTGGGGAGCCAGGTGCCGAAGCGCTGCCTCCAAAAGCGCCATGGTGGGGTGAATGACGTGGTGCGCGCGCGAAATTAATGTCCCCTTCAGTGAAGAGTGGTAAATCAGGACAAGTGTCAGCTTATGTAGTTATTGGTTCCCAATGGGGGGACGAAGGAAAAGGAAAGCTCATCGATGCCATGGCGGCGAAGTCCCATGGAGTGGTTCGCTTTCAAGGCGGCGCTAATGCCGGGCATACTCTCATCGTTGAGGGTAAAAAAACAGTCCTTCATTTGATTCCTTCAGGAATTCTCCACCCCCAAGTTCAGTGTTTTATCGGTAGTGGTGTGACCTTGGACCCTTTTGAGCTCATCAAAGAGATCGAAGGTTTAAAAAGTAATGGCTATTTAAAAAATGACAGCCAGTTACAGATTTCTGATGGAGCTCTATTGGTGCTTCCTTTTCATAGGCTGTTGGACCAAGCTCGCGAGGCTTGTAGCAAATCTACAAAGATCGGGACTACGGGCCGTGGCATTGGGCCTTCTTATGAAGACCGAGCTTCGCGCAGGGCTTTATTGGTGCGAGATTTGTTTTCCGATAAACTGAAAGACAAATTGCAAAGATGTGCCGAAGAGAAGTCCTTTCTGCTTGAAAAACTTTACGGGCAAGAACCCATCGATGTGGAAGCCACTTATAAACAACTTTGTGAAGTGGCTGAAAAATTAAAGCCCTTTCGTTGTCGCGACATGAGTTTGCAAATCAACACCATGATCGATCAAGGTAAAAAGGTTTTGTTTGAAGGAGCACAAGGGGTGTTGCTCGATAGCTTTCATGGCACCTTTCCCTTTGTCACTAGCTCGAGCACCACTGCCGCTTCCGCTTGTGGTGGGGTGGGTGTGTCCCCATTAAAGATTGATCACGTTTTTGGAATCACCAAAGCTTACTGCACTCGCGTGGGTGAGGGCCCTTTTCCCACTGAGCAAAGCAACGGGGCTGGTGAGATCTTGCAGCGTGAAGGCCACGAATTTGGCGCCACCACAGGTCGTACTCGAAGATGTGGATGGCTCGATTTAGTTGCCCTTCGTTATGCGATTCAAGTGGGCGGGATGGATCAGCTGATTTTGACCAAAATTGATGTGCTTAGCCATCTTGACAGTATCCAAGTGTGTACGGCCTATAAATATAAGGGTGAGATTTTCAAAAATTTCTCTTTTATTGAGGAGAATATTCCAGAGGTGGAGCCGGTCTATGAAACCTTCCCAGGCTGGAAAAGCGATATCTCGGGATGTCGCAAATTTGAGGATCTCCCTAAGGAAGCTCAGCAGTACATCGCCTTCATTGCTCGGGAAACAGGCGTGGAGATCCCAGTGATTTCGGTGGGGCCTGATCGCGAACAGACCTTCTATCAGGGTGAGATCTTTAAGGATTTTTGGGGCTCCGCAAAGAGTGCTCAGACATCCATCACCCCCTGAGCCAAAGCTATAAAGGCTAAAAAGGGGTTGACTTTAATCCCCTTAAATCAGACAAAAGACGACCTAGAATTGATCCGTTAGCTCAGCTGGTAGAGCATCTCCCTTTTAAGGAGAGGGTCCTTGGTTCGAGCCCAAGACGGATCACCACTCTTGTCCCTATCGTCTAGAGGCCTAGGACACATCCCTTTCACGGATGAGACACGGGTTCGACTCCCGTTGGGGACGCCATTACACAATACCGGATATCCCGTATACCAGGATCCCGGTATACCAGATATCCGGAATAAAACTAATAAATCGATGATGCTTTAACCTCAGACTTCAGAAGGTTGTATAGGTATGCTCCCAGCTTATCAGCAAGATCAGCGGTTTCTGACTGATCAAGTTTGGCCAGTTTCAGTATAGTTTTGCATTCTTGGCAAGAAGCATATGCAGTATGGTAATAGCGTTTCTTTTCTTTGTCCGTCCTTTTCGCGTTTCCTTCGGATAAATTTAGCGAAATGCTTGATGCAGCCCTTTCTATTTGATCTCTTAAATTACCTTTTAGTTCGAGTTTTGCGACCTGCTGATAAAATTCCACGGCCAAGTCCAGCGTTCTAAAATTTTTCATGTATCCTCCTTATGTTTTTTCTTTGGGTTCCTTGCAAGGCCGTATCCAAAAAATAAAGCAAAGGGAAATAGAAGGAGACAAAAAGGAGGAAGATTCGGAAATGATAGAGATTTGATGTTAAGTCTTGAGACTTTTTCCAAAGCGGGTGGAGTACTGGCAGGTTTGGCAAAGGAGCTCCACCAGTTGACCCCTTTCAAATCCTTGGCGGATATTTAAGAATCGTTTGGAATTCAGAATTTCACTGAAGGGTTGTTCGGAAAGGTTTCCAAGAAGAATCTGCGCTTCTTTGTCAAGACAGCAGGGAACCACGTCGCCATTAGCATGCACCGCTATGTGAGTGCGGCTGCCATAGCAGGTTCCCTTGGTGCGCGGCTCAAGGGAGCTCTCTTCGGGCCATTCAAAGCGGGAGTCAAAATGCAGATAAATCCGACCCGATATTTTTTTTGATTTTTTAAAAGCAGGATCGACTTTGGGATTGAGCTCAACATGAAATTCTTTTTCGATGGCCTTTAAAAAGTTGTTATTGGCTGCCTGGTTTTCTTGATCGGACTCAAGATTCCACAACCGAAAATTGATATAGAGATCGGGCCTTTGAATCATGGCTTCCCGGCAGAAACTGAACAGAGATTCAATGTAGCGATTGGGATCGGCTGTGGGAAAATTGTCAAAAAAACTTTGCACTGAAAAGTTAACCTGAACCACACTGGGATTCATAAGAGCCTGTTGATTGGATTGATTAAGAAGAGTTCCGTTGGTGGTGATTTCAAGAGCCACTCCCATTTCAGCAGCGACTTCTACAAAAAGCGGAAATTGTTTGTGGCCCAAGGGTTCGCCCATCACGTGCAAACAGACTCTGCGACTGTATCCCTTGATGGATTGCAGATAGGATCGAAAGTGATTGGCTGGAAGAACGGCGTTCGCTCTCTTTACCGGGGGGCAGAAGCTGCACTGTAAATTGCAGATGTTGCTGATCTCTAGATAGATTTTTTCAAAGACCGGCTCGTTTGCGCCGGTGACCGCCATTGGCTCCATGGCCGGCATTGTAGTGGTATTTTCGGGGAGAGGGCAACTACAGATCCCAGGTTCAAACCCTTTTATGGCGAATTGAGGCCTTCTTCTTTGATTTTATCTTTTTTTTAGATTTTGCAACCTTGTTAGCCGTGGCTTTCTTTTTAGTTTTGGATGTTTTTTTCTTCTTTTTTCCGGGGCGAGAAAGCTGTGGATAAATGCCAAAGCGCTTATCGTTCTTACGAATGCAAAGAGCTATGTCGTGGGCGGTCTCTTCAAAGTTTTTAGCCTTTATGGGTAAATAAAGCCATTTTTTAAGGACGGGGTGCTGAATGAGGTTAGGAAACTCCTTTTGGATGGAATCCTGATGTTCGAATTCGGTGGGGTAAAGAATCCCATTCCAAATATCAAAATCAAAGGTGACGTCGCGATAGGTTCTGTCGCCCTCGGACTCGGCAAGTAAGCTCATCATGCGATGGTGGACGTAGGCTGCCAGGCAGCCAAACATGGACTTAGTGTAGAAGGTGGAGTGCTCCTCGAAGTTTTCAAAACTCCAGGTGAGCTCATAAACTTTTTTTGCTTTCTTTTTATGGGTTTTTGCCATGGTTTTATTTAGTACTTGAGGAGTGGGTTAGGGACAAGATGCCCATTCCATTAACGCGTGCGGCTAGCAATTGGGGAGGCCCAGAGGAGGCATTGATTGTTTTCTCCCTCTTTATTGAATACTCTCATTGTATGCCACAGTTCTTTGCCCTCATTGCAGGAATCATTCATGTTTACATTTTTTTAATGGAAAGCCTTTTGTGGGGAAGCCCCAAAACCAATAAGGCCTTTGGGGTTTCTGCCGAAATGGCAGAAGCCAATCGCCTATTTGCCTTTAATCAGGGGTATTATAATTTGTTTCTCGCCATCGCCGTCTTTTTAGGTGTGGGTCTATCTTTCACAGAGTTTGCGATAGCGGCCAATACTTTAATTGTTTATTCAAGCCTTTCTATGTTGGGTGCGGCTTTGGTTTTGATTAGCTCTAACAGAAAAATGATTCGGCCAGCTTTAGTTCAGGGGTTTCCTCCTTTTTTAGCGGTCGTTTTTTGGCTTTTAAAAAAAATTATTTAATTTTAATTTGAATGATTTGCCGAGCGGCCTCGAGGTCGGCCAATACGTGTGCTTTATTTTCACCATAAAACAGAGCGTGGCCGCAACTGTCACTAACACCCTCTCGTTTTTGTAATGTGTCCCCAGGTTTTACTCGTATTTTGAGACGGGCTAATGTGGGTAAAGCTTCAGCCGCCTCTAACCCGGAAACACTCTGCACAATCCCTTCTCTTCTTGGGATCACCAAAGATGCGGCAAAGCCATTGGGTTTCATTTTAAAATCCGAAGGAATATCCAGCTCTAGATTGACGAAGGCCTGCCAGGGGTCAAAATCATAAACCTTTTTGATGAGCTCCATGATGTAGCCACCGGGTGGGCGAATGGCGATCTCGCCAAAAAGAACTTTATCTTGAGTAATATAAAACTCCAAATGGGTCATGCCCCATCGGATGCCCATCGCGGAAATGACCTTGCGATTAAGATTTAAAATTTGATTTTTAATATCCTCGGAATAGTCTCCCGGGAGAATATTAGCCTCACCTGGATGAACATAGCGTGTGATGTTTTCAAAAGTGACTTTTTGATCCTTTATAAAAGACTCAACACTGCCTTCAGTTCCCTTAATTTGTTTTTCAAAAATAAAGTCTTCATTTTGATAAATTTTGAGATCAGCCTCGTTGGTCACGCGAGTGAGACCTCTGCCACCAGAACTTTTGCGAGGCTTGGCAATGACTGGCGTTCCCAGTCGTTCCAAAATAGTTTTGCCCTTAAGGTCGCAGTGGCCTGGCAAAAAATCGGTCATGGCAATGGAATGCTGGGCTAAAAATCTTTTCATGATGAGCTTGTCTGCACATTTCTCCACCTCGGTGAGCGGGTTTATGCGCGCATTGAGTTCTCTGCGCAGTTGAGATGCCGGAATCACGCTCTTTTCAGTGCCCGCAATGATATGAGTGATGGCTTGGTCGCCAGTCTCGGGCCATATCGAATAATCCACCCCAAGGCTTTTTAGAGCTTTGAGGATTCCCTGTCGTTTTCCCATAACCAAAACGTACATATGTTGATTCCACCCGATTTTTGAGCTCAGATCAATAGGGCACCTTGACAGATTTGAAATAGGTTCCATGCTGTATCTATGAGCTCAAGCCTTTTTAAACACATTTTGGCTTTAAGCTGCTCCCTGGCGGGGGTTGGAGTCTTTTATTGTGCTGAGGCCAAGGCTGATCAGGGCCATTTTGAGGAGAGAGACTGGTCAGTTGCGGCTGAGGGGAGCCTTGCCAGTTCAGAGTTCTGCCTCACTCAAGATGCCGACCCTTTGGTCACACCATTGTTGGGGGTCCTTCCTCGTTCCTCGACTATTTTTGTAGGTGATTCGATTGCCTATTTCCTCACACCGAGCCCTTTTTATCACTACCTAGAATTTCATTTCCCTACGGGATTAAGTCCGCCCTATCCACTTTTCTAAAAGTTTTTTGATTTTTATTAACTATCTTTTGAAAAGAGGAATTATGAATTTACGTCATTTTACTATTGCATTGTTAATGTCAGCACTCCCTTTAACAGCTTTTGCCGACTATGGAATCATCCTTAATGAGGGGGACTTTAAATCAGCCAAGCGAGTTTCTGCTAAAGGAGAAACCCTTTTACGAATTAAGCTCAGTAAATCGGGAAAGGCGAAGCTCAGAAAGCTTCCCGAAGAGGCTCTGCAGAAAACCATCCAAATCAATATTGATGGTGTCACTTCTGACCTTGAGCTAAAGGCGCCAATCAGTGGGGAGGGGATCGATATCGGTCCCTATCCTGAAGGAGAAGCGACCAAGATTGTGAGTGCCATTGATAAAGCTAAGTAGACAATTTTAGGGCCTCTATTTTGAGGCTCTATTTTTTTGCATAAGGAACTCGAGCTTCAAAAAGAGTGCCTTTTGAGCTTGAGGATTTGAGTTTGAGGCTTCCGCCCCAAGACCTTACAGTGGCTTGACAGTAAGAGAGGCCTATACCAGTCCCTTGATCTTTGGTGGTAAAATTTTCCTTAAAGATTTGGGAGACCTGATCTTTCGAAATTCCACAACCATTATCCTCTATTTCAAGAATCAAAAAAGAGGACTGGGGCATGACTCGAACAAGGATCTGTTTTGATTCTCTATTTTCTAAGGCCTCGACGCTATTATTGACCAAGTTAGAAATTACGCGATGAAACTCATCTCGTGGGATAGAGAGGGGACGAATCAAGGGTTCATTCATTTCTATTCTAATATTCAAATTGGGAATGTTTGCGAACTCGACCTTTTTTTCGGCAACTACGGAATCCAGTTCAGCTTCTAGATCAAAAAAATCCTTTTCAAGATCATCAAGCTTTTGCTTGTGTTCCAACAGCAGGTGATCGCTGATCGCATTGATGCGTTCAATAGAATTGTTAAGGACTTTTTGCAAAGTGGGGTCTTCCGACTCTAGCTTGTGGCTAATGGCATTCAGTGCCCCTATGGGGGAGCGCAGGTCATGAGCTACCTGCAGATTCGTCTTATAACTCTCCTTCAATTGCTCCGTCTTAGACCGTGCCTCTTGCCAGGCTTTTTCCAGTGCAAATATTAAATAATTCTTTATGGAAATAGCGATAATTAAAATGCAGTAATAGAATAAAAAATGGGTAATTTGCAAGCTATAAGGAATTGAAATTTTTGACTTTAATATTACATATATTGTTGCTGGGATTGTGATTGAAAAAT
>JAGQZY010000006.1 GCA_020435205.1 Bdellovibrionales bacterium
TTCTTTTTTGATTTCGTCGTAAGCAAACCCCTCTCCACCCACTAAAACAAGCTCAACATCCTTCTGAATAGCTGCCAATTGGTTAAAGGCACGAACCACACCAACAACATTTTTTCGCAACTCTAAACGGCCACTAAAGAGGAAGTATGGTTTTTCTGTAACCTTTCGATCGCGGCTTGCCGAGCTATCGATCAAATGATCACAACCATAGGGGATAATGTGAACTTTACCGGCAAATTTAGGGAAGCGCGTGAGAAACTCATTATGCACAGAGGTGCTGGGAACAATGATGGCATCCGGCCCTTTATAGAGCTCTTCCTGCAGAAACTCTTGCTGGCGCTGACAGTCTCTGGGCTTGTAGATTTTCTCTCTGTACATACCCAGATGATGAATGGTTAAAACTTTTTTAAATTTATCACTTTCCGAAAATAGAGCAGAGTCCGTTCCATGGATGACGGAATCTTTACTCGCAAATAAACTCCGAAAAGGTTTTGCCCCATGGCCCGTATGAGCTTCAATTTGATTTTCCTTGAAAGCACCCTTGCGGTAATTCATTTGCAGATCAGCGCCCAAACCACGCAACACTCGAAACAGGTTCTTGGTATAGACTCCTGCCGTGTACAAATCGGTTGGCATTAAAGGTGTGGCATCAAGAAGAACTTTCATGAACTAATTCCTATTGTAGTCGTCTTGATATCTTACAATATCATCCTCTCCAAAGTAACTGCCTTGTTGCACTTCAACAAACTTTAAGGACTTGTCACTAGTATTATGCATTCGGTGCTTGGCACCTTGAGGAATCTGCACGACAGAGCCCGCTCTCACCGCGATGCTCTCGTCATTAAGGATCACTTCACCCTCTCCTTCAACAATCACCCAAATCTCTGACCTCTTGGCATGAGATTGGTAAGAAAGTTGTTGGCGAGGCGAAACCTCTATGACCTTTGTCTTAAAAGACTCTTCCTCCCACAAGTTTCTATACATCCCCCAAGGGCGGTACTCAAACACATGCTCGGTGGCAAGCATCGGGCGATCAGCCTTCACTTTTTCCAAAAGAGGTTTTACGTCTTGGCCCTTACCTTTTGGACTGACAAATAAAACATCTTCGGTTTCAACGATCACTAAGTCGTTAACTCCACTCACTGCGATGGTTTTACCAAGACGGGAGTAGGCAAAATTTCCTCGGGCCTGGTATTCATATAGATTGGACTGGTTATTGAGCTTGCTTTGATCTTTAATTTCGGCCACATCATCCCAAGACCCCAAATCACTCCAACCAATATCACAAGGTATATTCACCTGATTGGTGATATGCTCCATGATTCCATAATCCAGGCTTTCCGACTCTACTTGGGAATACACGTCACCCAAATTAGAGAGATCACTTTTCAAATGATCAAAGGCTTTCCACATTTGGGGCATATGCTTAACAAAAGCATCAATCATGGTCTGCGCTTTAAAAACAAACATCCCCGAATTCCAGTGAAAACAACCCTGCGTGATATATTTTTCTGCTGTTTCTTGGTTAGGCTTTTCGTGAAAAGCTTTTACCTGTAGAGCCTTTAATGCCCCCTCACTCAAAAAAGTTTCACTCGTCGTCTCAATATAACCATATCCTGTCGCGGGGTGAGTGGCCTCAATGCCAATGGTGACCACTTGCCCTTTTTCTGCACATTGCGAAGCCAAAGCAAGAACTTTGGCGAAAGTCTCCGCCTTGTCCACCCAATGATCAGAAGGGAAAATACCAACAATTTCCTCGCTTCGCTTTTGTAACTGCAAATGTCGACAAACTAGGGCCACGGCTGGGGCCGTGTTCTTTCCTACGGGTTCGTAAAAGCACTGCCCTAAATTAAGGGCTAAATCCCGATTGGATTTCTCGGTAAGGACACGCATGGGCTCACCCGTACAAACCTGAACTTCACCAAAAGCTTTTAATCTCTTCACTGTCTGCACAAATAAGGATTCTTTGAACACATCACAAAACTGTTTGGGAAGTTGCGTGCGCGAAGCTGGCCAAAGCCGAGTTCCCGAGCCGCCAGAAAGGATGGTTAAAATCATTTGTATTTTCCTTTTAAAATCTTCATGGCCATCTGACAAAGCTCAATATCACTGAGAACAAAAATGTGAACTCCGGGAGCGCCATGCTCCTGCATTCTTTCCACCAGCTCTACAAAAGGCTCGAGAACGGATTCATCAAAAACCCCTTTGCCGTGCTCAGCGGGAAGTTTTTTAATAAACCAATCAGGAACTTGGCAACCAAAACGTTCTTTCATGATTTTAGCTTGAGCTTGGGATCGTAAAATGCGCACACCGGGTAGGATGGGCGCCTTAATGCCCTCTTTACTCAGCATGTGGCAAAACTCACCATAAATATCAGGATCAAAAATCATTTGAGTGATCCCATATTCGGCACCCTCTAGGAATTTAATTTTAGAAAATTCCAATCGCTCTTTTGGGTCGGGATGCTCTGGGTAAACAGCGGCTCCAATAGAAAAATCAGTGGGCTCCCTTTGCGTGACCTTGTAGCCTTTGCGCTCCAAAAACTCACCCTGATTCATTTTGCGAATCTGTTGGATCAACTCGTAGGCAAACGAATACCCCCCCTCCGTCGGAGTCCATTCTGTCTCCCCCATGGGCGGGTCCCCACGCAATGCCAGGATATTGCGAATGCCAAAGTAATGATGATCGACAAGAAGGTTTTCAATGTCCTGAGGGGTCAAATCTCGACAGGTAAAATGGGCAATACATGGCTTAGTAAAATGATCTTTGATGGTTTGAGCAATCGGCAAAGATCCACCCCGCAGACTACCACCAGCCCCCTTGGTCACCGATAAAAAATCAACACCGCTATCAACGATGGCAGAAAGGGTGCCCATCGTTTTATGCGGGTCCATTCCATTTCGAGGAGGGATCATTTCTGCGGATAGGGTGAAGGGTTTGCTATGGAGGACATCCGTGATCTTAATATCAACAGTGTAACCAAGAGTCGATTTTGCAATTTCGCTTTTCATGAACAATCCTTAATCTCTACCTGCACCCATAGCGAATTCAAATGCCAACAGAGGTGCATAGGCCAGGCAGACGATGAGCATTCCCCAACCATCGTAAATTGAAGCCAAATTGGCAAGCGGGAAGAGCCATAAAATCATCACCAACCCATAAAAAGTGGCCACTTTGCTGTGGGGCCAGCCCCTGGCGATGAGCTTATGGAAGGCAAACTGCTGGTGACCAGCAAATATATTCTGTCTGCGCACGGCCCTCATGATGAGGGTGAAGGTTGGATCCATGATAAAAAATCCAAAAATAATGATGTGAGAGTAAAAAGAGATATTGGCCTGGATCTTACACTGCAGGGCAAGAGCTGCAAATAGAAAGCCCAGAAAGTAGGCCCCGGTGTCCCCCATAAAGACTGTAGCGCTCCCCCAATTGTAATATAGAAACCCACTCACTGTGTAGGCGAGCAGACAGTAGATAAGGGCATAGGCGGGCGCCCCGTGATAATAGGAAATAGCAGCCAGAAGTAGGGCCCCAATCACCGTTCCGCTAGCGGCAAGTCCATTCGCTCCATCCATAAAATTATAAAGGTTGATAAACCAGGCGATGAACAACAAACAAAAAGCCATCACGACCCAGTAATTTGCGGGCAAAAAAGAAATGGAGACTTCCAGCTGAAAGCCCTTGGTAACTAAGGCCAAGATGATTATTGCGACCACAAACTGAATGAGCAGCCTCGGTAAGGGCGGCAGACTGAACCGATCATCCATCCACCCGACTAAAAAAACGAGAGGACCACCAAACAATAAAGGTGAAGTTAGGTCGTTATAACGTGGAGTAAAGATGTACATGAAAAGCAAAATCATGGTGAAGACAAAGAAAAAGGCCAACCCTCCACCCTTTGGAATAGGGTGGTCATGGGAACTCCTCGCAACAGGATTATCAATCATACCGATCCAATCAGCATTCTTTATCAACCATCGCGTGAGAAACAAACAGCTGGCAAAAGCAACAGAGCCAACAATACTAAAGGTGAGCACGAGTCCTCCCAGAGACAAATGTTATCATCAACAGGCTCGAGAATGAATTAACGCAATGCTTTATATAGCTGAAATTTTTTGAACATCATTTTTTTTTACAAGGGGATCTTATACACTCTAAACATTACAAGATGAAGCCAATTGCCACGGAATTGGGCACAGAAAATCAAAGGACATCATGATTAAACAGCTTCCGCTTTTGTTTTTTTTAATGTGTGCGCTTTTCGCGAATCCCGCAAAAGCGAAAATGGAATACGACGCCAAAAGAAATGAAGCCGAACTCTATGGCCCCTACGTTAAGTACAATTTCCTAAAACCTCCCTACTCATTTGGCCGCTACATTATCAAAAAAAATGATGTTCGTTTAGACATCCGCAAACCCCACGGTGGCCTTGCTGACCAAACGGGCGACCAAAGGGCTTTGGTTGCCATGTGGCCCCGTTTCCTTATCGACAGTGGCCGGGTCAAAATTTACACCACAGATTCCCGTGTTATCGCCGACGAAGCCTTTGCAGAAAAGGATATCGGGCCCGATGAAAAATTTGCTGAATACAGTTTTAAAGACAAAGCTGTCACCTTTCTGCCCTATTTGGAAAAAGGATTTTTCATCTGTGCAAGCAGTCGAACTCAGGTCTCCGTCATTGAAATTTGCTCGGATCAGCTGATCCTTGAAAAAGGGGCCTTTCAGGAAATGGAAAAATCCAAGGCTGTAAAAACCCTACTTAACGGCAAAAAAGTTCCCAAAAATGCCCAAATCAGTTTGGAACCCGGCACTCAAATGGAGCTTCTTGTTGAGTTCAAATCTGGATTTAAAATATTTGTTCGCGACATTGTTAAGTCTTTAAAAATCGAAGATCTCGCCATTGATCCTCGCGAAAAAAGAATTGGCGTTCTCGGCGCCCCCGGAAAAGTGAAAGAAGTTGCCGTCACCCTCAAGGATAAGTTTTTTGATTTTTTAAAAGAAAAAAACTATTTCAAAAAGCAACTGGAAGGCACCAGTCAGTGGCCCACCTCCCTCACTGATGCAGAAATGGAGTTCAACCCTTTTCCGGAAACCCATGAAATTCAGCTTTTTGGATTAGTCCTGAAGAATTTGCCCCCCTCTGACTATTCCTTTGATGTCGATAAAAATTCCAAAGCAGCCACTTATAACTATGTCGTGGACCTGCCAGGGACCAAAGCCAAAGATGACGTCTTGGTTGCTGACAAGGGGGGCGAACTTTACATTGGCAATGATGGCACAACCTTCCTGTGGAAATTTCCAGCCCCAATCAAAGGCACAATGAACACCAGCCACTTAGGCTTAAAGAGAAAAGATAAAGTTCATTATTTTTCACGCAGAATCTTTCGTGCTCATCGCGGGTCCATATCGGCCCAGGCCGCACTCACAACCAGCGTAACCTTATCCCTTGTCCCCGGTTATTTATTTTCTGGCGATTACTGGTTTGAAAATCCCTTCGGGAACTGGAAGTGGACCGAACAAAGAGTCGGAATTTCTGCCACCGCCTACGAAACCTTACAGCCCTTTCGAATTAACGAAGATACCAATCGCTACCCAGACCGCTTCAGTATCTTTACAGGTAATTTTGATTTGCACTATCGCCTATCTCCAGGAGTGCGCCCGGTGCAGCGAAGTTTTGGTGCTTCTCTTCGTGTCCTCAACTATTCACTTTTTCGCAGCATCAGCACCGATATGAACCCTCTCTTCATCGGAATTGGTGGTTTCTGGCATACAGCCCCTCAAAAAATTATCGATGATATCTTCAATATCGTCCCAATCTTTCGTTACCCAAAATGGATGGAAATTTCTGCCTACTTCTATCCCATGGTGTTGGGGGATTATAGCCTTGGCTTTTCGTTTTCATGGACAGCGAGGGGGCGAATGTTTTTTGCAAAAGACTGGTATCTTGACGCTTCCTTGAACATCAATAGCATTCAATTTGCACAGCGCTTTGATAAATTTACAGTTTCAACAGCCCATGGCTCTATTGGCCTTGGCTACCTGTTTTAAATTATCCTAAGACCCTTTTGACGCTATTGACAACATGCTCAACGTGGGCCGCCGGCATGTCCGCGTACAGAGGAAGGCTAATCACCTTTTCACCAATCTCCTCAGTGACCGGAAAGGCCTCTCCGCTCATCCACTTTTTCAATGCCGGCTGCTCGTGCATCCCTTTGGGATAATGGATAGACGTAGGCACGCCAAGCTCCATCAGTTTCTTTTGGAAATCATCTCTATTTTCTACCAATAAACTGTATTGAGCATAAACAGAGTCACGATCGGATTTAATTTTGGGAGTCATCAATCCTTTAAACCCTTGCAAACTTTGGTCATAAACTTTGGCGATTCTTTGCCTCTGTTCAATTTCCCAAGGATAGCGCTTAAGCTTAGCCAACAAAATTGCACATTGCATGGTATCGAGACGGCCATTGATTCCCAAGCGCGTGTGATAGTAGCGACTCGGTTGCCCGTGGTTTCTAACTTCTTGTAGAGCTTGAAAGTCTTCTTCGCTCTGGCAAAAAATGGCTCCACCATCCCCATAACAACCCAAGGGCTTAGCTGGAAAAAAACTTGTGGCTCCCATGGCACTCAATCCACAACTTTTTTTACCTTTATAGGTGGCGCCAAAACTTTGCGCAGCATCTTCAATGACAAAGAGACCATGTTTTTCGGCGACTTTATTGATCTCATCCATATCGGCAACCTGTCCAAAAATGGAGACCGGCATGATGGCTTTGGTTTTACTAGTGACCTTAGATTCCAGCTGCTCAATATCCAAATTGAAGGACTCTTTACAAACATCAACAAGAACAGGCTTAGCGCCGATCAAAGCGATGACCTCAGCCGTAGCAAAAAAGGAGAAAGCCGTGGTAATCACTTCGTCGCCAGGCCCAATATCGCGAGCCAAAAGAGCCATTAAAAGGGCATCAGTGCCGCTAGCCGCTGTTAAGGCATAGGGGGCGCCCACGAATTGGGCAAGGGCTCGTTCACACTCCTCGACCTCTGGCCCAAGGATATACTTTCCCTCTGCCATCACCCTCTCTACAGCGGGTTTTAGCTCAGACTCCAAAGCTTTATACTGGATGGTCAGGTCCAAATAGGGAATGTTCATAGGTTCTCCTCGGGCTAGAAAGGCCTTGTTTTACCCCGAAATGGGGGGACTTCCAATGGCCTTCATCTATGTTATGTGGCACTGCGTCCGCACCCAGGATAGTGACCTGACAAAAGCCATGAATAGGCCCACAATAAGCCTATGACTTTACTACTTAAACAATTGTTTCAATTCATTAAATTGTTAAACTCAGAAACGGGAGCCTACCAAATTGCAACGGGCGTGGCTATGGGATTTGTGCTTGGGATGACCCCCATGCTTTCCCTGCAAACCCTACTCGTATTCCTGCTGTTACTGTTCTTTCGAATTCAAATTGGGGCTGCTTTTGTGACCGCTTTCTTTTTTAAATTTGCAGCTTACTTATTGGATCCGCTTTTTCATCAAGTGGGTCACGCTGTCCTCAGCATGGATTCCTTAAAACCGATTTTTACTAGCCTTTATAACATGCCCATTGTTCCCTTCACCCGTTTTTACAATACAATCGTGATGGGGTCAGGGGTTGTGGCCTTTGCCCTCTCCCCTTTGGTTTTCTTTTTCAGTCTTTGGTTTGTAAAAAAATACAGAGAGCTTATCGTGGCGCGTTTTAAAGAGACTCAATTTTTTAAAGCTCTTAAAGCGACGTCTTTCTATAAATGGTATCTAAAATATGACGAGTACTATGGCTAAAAAAAATAAGAAAAAAGGTCCTCTCCGCTTAGAAGCAATCATCCCGATCACCATTATCTTACTTTTGATCATCGGGTACTTTACCTACTTTTTCGACGGCCATCTCCGTCGAGGCATAGAGTACGGAGCCACTTTCGCTCATGGAGCTGAAGTCAACGTGGGTGCTTTGCATACCAGTTTCACTGAACCCTCACTGACCATCAGTAAAATCCAAGTGACTGATAAGTCAGATCCCACCCTCAATATCATTGAAATTGGAACTATTAAGTTAAAGCTTCTCTGGGATGCTCTGCTACGAGCGAAGTTTGTCATTCCTGAATCTTCAGTCCTAGGCATTCAACTCAAAAGTCCTCGTAAACATCCAGGAAGAATCTTGCCTCCCAAACCACCTTCTAAAGACAAAGGGATGGTTGCCAAAAGTCTTGATAAAACAGTCGAAGACTTAAAGAAAAAAAATGATGCCAATGTTCTTTCTGACCTATTGGCTGTCGCTGGCGGAACTGACTACAAAGAGCAATTGAAGAAAATGGAATCAGAACTCAAGTCAGTGGTCCGGGTGAAGGAACTAGAAAAGGAACTCAAAACAAAAGAGCAAGAGTGGAAAAAGAAAATTGACGCTCTTCCTGACGAAAGCGAAGTTAAACAACTGGTAAAAAAAGTTGAAACCTTCAAGTTGGACACTAGTAATCCTAAAAAAATCCAAGAGTCTATTAAACAATTGGATGGGATTTACAAAGAAGCTCGAGATAAATACAAAACTGTCGATGCAGCAAAAAAGGCCTTTGAGCAAGACTTTAAAACCTACAAAGCCGAATACCAAAACTTGGAAAAACAGGTTCAAAATGACATCCAGGGAATCACACAAAAGCTCAATATCCCCTCTCTTGACCCGCAAGAGCTCAGCGCCATGCTTCTTGGTAACATGGTCGCAGGCCAGTTGCAGTCTGTGGAGAAATACAAAAATTTAGCACGTGAATACATGCCAACGAAAAAAGCCAAAGATACCACTGCTGAAGAACTCACCCCTCATGAACGCGCTAAAGGGTTAAATTTCAAGTTCCTTACTAAAAAAAGTTACCCTCGTTTTTGGTTGAAAAAAGCATCGATCAGCTCAAAGTCAAAAGAAGGTGAAGCTGGTGATCTCATGGGAACTCTAGAAAATGTCACTGATGCCCCTAAGCACCTTGGCTTGCCTGCGACTCTTCATTTCGAAGGAGGATTTCCCAAACAAAATGTCCTCGACGTGGTAGGAGATATTGTCGTTGACCATACCACTGACGAGCCAAAAGAAACGGCAAAAATAGCCGTTGGTCACTTCCCAGTGCAAAAAAATCACCTATCCAAATCTGGCGATGTGGAGTTTGGCTACAATAAAGCCGATGGCTCTTCCAACATTGGTGTCATCATCAAAGACCAAAGCATTTCCATGCAAGCCAACAGTCTATTTGATAACGTGGACTATTTTGTCAAAGCAAAATCGCCACAGCTCCAAGATATTCTAAACTCCATCACTCAAGACCTCAAACAACTGACCCTCAATGTACGTGCTAAGGGCAGCTGGGATGACCTGAGCCTACATATTAACTCCAATTTAGGCCAAAAGCTACAGCAGGCCATCAAGGCTCAAATCGAAGCCCAAATCAAAAAGGCAAGAAAGCAGGTCGAAGATCATGTGAAAGGGCTTGTTGATAAAGAAAAAGCCAAAGTTCAAGGGGAGATCAACAAAATAGAGCAACAGTTTGGTGTTTCCCTCAAAAGTCGAGAGGATGCCGTGAACTCGATTAAAGATAAAGTTGAGGCCAAAAAGAACGAAGCCATTAATAGTGAAAAGAAAAAAGTTGAAAAGAAGATCGAAAAAGATTTGAAAAAAGAAGCCGAAAAACTCTTAAAGGGCGTAAAGCTTAAATTCTAAAAAAATAGTGGAGGCCAAACCTCCACTAAAAAAAGAGCAGTCACGGACATTACCTGCTCTCTTTATCATTGAATTTATGGCAAGCTGACCACCATAAATCCCCCAAATGATTTACTCTACTGCACAGGCTTGTGGAACGCTGGCAATAAGCTTCAATAACATTTTTTGAAACTCAGTGTGATTCAATACACGTGCTGCATTCCAACACCCTTGATAACCTTCTTGGGTCAATCCTGATTGATCAGTGATCGCTATGCGCAAGCTAGCGTCACCAAGGGGAGCCATCATACAGATCACTTCTTGATTTTGAAACTCAATTTTGGCCATGGCGGCAACCATGTCTGCGCTCAGTTTTACATCGCGAAGTTGTCGATGACAAAAGATGTTGTCTCCAGACAGCTTTTCTACTCCACTAATTAAGTAACCTTCTTTCCCCTTGCTGACTTTAAAGTCTCGACTCAAATTGCCGGTCTGCTCGCGAAAATTTCCATTGGAGAAAATTATATTATTCATCATTTTCTCCTCGTAAACCAAAGTTTGAATATCAAGACTCGCAACGGGTTGATCACACTTACGCTCACGAATGGATCCAGCAATTCGGTTCACCAAATTACGAATGGCTTCTGCATTTTTAGTTTTAGCATTCGCATACATTAAATTGAGATAGGCAGCGTGATCGTCATAGTTTAGTTGAATGGACTCCGAATTCCACCCAATGGGGACAGGCAATGAAGACTCTGATGAAGATGAAACTAAGATGTCTGCATTCTCCTCCACACTTTGCTGGGCCTCTACCTCTCTTAGAGAGTGAGAGATTATTTGAGGATTAGATTCTTCCACCAAATTAGCCAAGCGTGCATAAGCTTTTGCTGAAACTACAGCTACAGCCTGACAATCTTGAGCTTTCAACGTACCTTTGATTCTACCTCTTTGATTCACTTCCAAAAGTAGATCCATTGAATCGGTAACACTACTTTCAATGTGTCTATGGAATTGGATGGAGTTCACATCTCCAAGATAAAAACTTTGACCATCAACAGTGGCAACATCGCCATCAAATTGAACCTTACAGTTGGCGAGCCCTAACGCCAAAATAGAAAAAAGGGCTAACTTAATAAGTGATTTCATTTTAAACCTCTCTTTTTGAAATTTCCTACACCAATAGGATTCCACAGAGGCCAAAAGCTTCAAATCCACTTATTCGCAAAACATAAAAAACTTAATAATTTAAGATACTTACTAAGACGCAAGGCTATAATGAGAGTGCTCATCTTTCTTTATAAGATCAGCTTCCTCCATTTTTTTCAATGCCCGATACCACTGGTGCTGACTGAGAGGGATGACCTCTTGCAACTCCTTCACAGATATCTGATTGCTGAAACCATTCTTCTTCAGAAGATAAAGCAAAAAATGCTCCTGCGAAGCAAACTCCATGGTTTCATGGACATAAAAAATACAGCCTGGCTTTGGTCGCAAACGATAACCATGGGGAGTGGTTCTCATTTCAATTTTAATATCATTTTTTTCAATGGCTTCCTGTAGCTTTTCAATAAGCCGATACACTTTTTTGGGGGATGTACTCGGGTCGTAAAGTTCATCAGGAAATAAACTATTAAATATGCGCCCAATTGACCACGGTCGATAAAAATCAGAGGCCAACAACATCCATAAACGATGTACACCCATACCAAATGGTAAGGGAACATCTTCGACTTTATGCAGATCTATATTGATATCGATAGAATCCTGACTTCGCCCATCCATCCATATAAAAGAGCCCGGAAGCCTTTCAACCCCGAGATGATTCAAAATGTAGGAACGGAAGCTAGCAAAAGGGGTTCCAAAGTAAACGTAGTTTAGTAGTGAGCGATTATTAAATATTTTGGCTATTTGCCATTCAAAATCTCGCAGGGTCTCCCAATGACCAAAGCTTCGAATTCTCTTTTTAAACTCTCCAATACGAGGATCAATCTCTTCGATGTGACCGCTAGCACACTTGGCAACAAGTAGCCACTTCTCTATGAAGAGAGTGGTTTCAACATCTTCACCGTGACAGGCATCATATGCATTTTGCAAGACTTCAATAGCCTGGCTCATCTTTCCTTGCCGAATCAACATCTGCCCTTCCGTTTCCAAGCAATTCAGTAAAAGATGAGGACTGGTTTCAATGCACTCCATTTTTACTTTTTGTAGCAAAAGTTCGGCTTTTTGATACTCACTATTTTCGACAAAACAAGAAATTAAATTAACCTTAGCAATCAATTGATCATAGGGTTTGGTTTCGTCACGGCTTAAAAACTCAATAAAGCAGTCCTGAGAAGATTTGTAGTCCCAGAGGTGCATATGGCAAAACGCCTGATGCAAAAAGCTAGTTGGATAATGTTCTACTCTTTTAAGAAGATTTAATGCCTGATTAATAAGACCTAATCGCCTTAAACTACTAGCGTATTCAATGGTGTCTTCTGCACTGGCTTCATCAGCCCCGTAAACATTTGAATTAAGAATGCGCAAGGCTAAGCGATAGGATCCGGCTCTCCGAGCCAAAGCTGCAAAATCCGCCCGCATTTTCTTAGGAATCGATTTAATATCCATAGCCTTGAGGAGACTTTGCGCCTTTTTTACTTCAAAGGATACAATCAGCTTATCAATGTCTTGTCTCAATTCGATATAATTAGTGATCGCCATCAAACTTCGTTTCGGAATATTTGAAATCATAATTTAAGAAAGAATTTACTTTTTTCGCCAGTCCCATATTGAAACGATCCTTATTGGTTTTTTTGCCAACTGGACGCCGATTAGCGATAATAAAGGCAGTGGGGAGATTCATTTTATGGGGGAATTTAAAAAAATCGTTCTATTGGTATTGGTCTATACAGCCCCAGTCTTCTTTTTTCAGAACTGTGGCGTTAGTAACTTTACAGCCAACGGAAATGGTTCTCCTCATGAGGGACTAGAAACCGGCGATACTGACATTGCAATTATCATCGACGACGGTCCCGGCAGAGATGATTCCAGTTCAACTCACCGAATTGATGTTAGCGCACCGGCCTCAAGTCTGCCCCCGCAGGTCTATCTTCAATGTTATGGTGATGGAAAATTTAGCTCCATAACCTATCAACTCAAGGACAAAGAAGGCCTTTCCCTAGTCTATATCTCCCACAAAAATGGAGTAAACACGATAAGTGTGGCCTACATTGCTGAAGATTTAAAAACCCCAATTGAAGAAAGCATAACTGCAGCTATCACCCTGCACCAACTTCAGAGAAATAGTAATGAATCGCAAGTCAAAGTGACCTATACAAAGTCAGGGGAAGCGACGTCTTCCGAAACTCTGGACTGCCTATAAATCTGATAAAATTCTTGCCCACCTTTACTGGCGGGCCTGATAGTTTAACTTTGGGGATAGCCAAATATCAAAGATATCACCCTTCTTAAAGTGACCTGACTTATCTTGAAAAACAAAGTGACTTCTTTCTTTAGCTTTGGCCCGATTACCATAGGTATACTCTTGATTAGATCGATAGTTAAGCGAGATGAATCGAATTCCTTTTTCTGATAGCTTAACAAGTTCGCTGGGCTCCGAAACTCCATTGCCATTTTTATCTCTCCATAAAACCAACTCATGAAACAACTTGTCTTTGTGATCGATTAATTTATCCATATTTGAATCGAAACGAGCTAAATCATCAAACCCATTTTTAAAGCTCTTGCTTTCACCAAAAAGTTCGTGCCCACTATTTATTTTTCCATCTTTATTGGTGTCATGGGCCAAAAAGTAAATCCTTTCCTTAGCTGATGGCCAATAAAAGGCTGAGGCATCTTCGTTTACAGAAAATGTAGTATGGTTTTCAAAGCTAACATCTAAGAAGCTATCTTCAATAAATAAGGCCAATGGAGAATAGTACCCACCACAAAATCCATTTTCCCCTGGAAAGTTCGCATAAACCTCAACCTTTCCAGTTTTATTATCTACTTTCGTTCTCACATCAGCAGATATTGGGCCATTCGCAGCTCTATACTGACCTGTTATAGAATGCTGTACATCCTGTATGAATCGAATATCCCCAATCAACTGTTCCCTCTGAGACGTCAGCACATTTCCAAACTTGTCGAGTTCCGCTTGCCCAATTTCTAAATCAAGAATATTTACTTTAAGTACATTCCCCACCCCAGAAGCTAAGGCTGCTGAAATAACTTTGCCATCCTTATCCATTATTTTAACCTTATCGAGGATAGATTCACTGTCTCTTACAACAATTTGCGATGGAAACTCGACCTGAATGCTTTGGTAGGCTTCTTTTTCCACCTTGGGCAAATCCACATGCATTGTCACTCGAGTATTCCTCCCAATTGGATTTTTGACTCCACGAAGATTTCGAGAGTAGCAGGTAGCATAGAGATTAATTTCAAGTCCCGATGTGATGGCCACACTGCCTTTCGCAGACAACACTAAGTCGGTCATGCTCGCACCAGCATTGGGGAGCACACTCACTTGCTGAGCCCAGACCGACAAACTAAAAAGACTTATGCTAAAAAATGAAATAAATTGGATCATACAATCTCCTTAATTAGTTTGTACCAGCTTGGTTATAAATTTGAACATCAACAATATTTGATGTTACGCTCTTCCTGGAAAAAATAACCTTTTCAATGCCAACAGCAACAATACTTGAGCGCACACCATCTCCTGCGTCAAAAGTTCTACGTAATACATTTTCGTCTTTCCCGTTATATTCTTCTTGATCAAATTCATAAGTAATTATAGCTACAGGCGCCAAAATCAAAGTTGGAGATCCTCCACCCATAGCGGGAACTTTTCTTAAAAAATCATCTTCTGAACTATAAACTTCTTTCTTTGTCAGAGGGTTTGAATAGTCAAACCTCACCTTAGCTCCACTCACTGGTGCCAGTCGGTTGCCACCTAGCTGCCCCAGATAGGATGGAATCTTAGGTTGCTGCTCTAAGGAGCAGAACCCCTTATTAGTTTGTGGGCGTAAAAACACTGGTGAAAATAGATAAAGGTAAGATTGTTCTTTCCAGATCTCTGGATTTTGTTTCGTTACTTGATCGCCATTATTTAATGAAATAAAGCTCAATGATCCACTTTTAAAAGGATCTTTACTAGCTGGACCTACACTATAAGCATTGACTGGATTAATAAAGACTGGAATTTCTCTTTTTGTTGATAAAGCCAAGAAAGTAAATTTCTTTTGTCTAGAATCCTCGGAAAGAATAATTTCTCTTTTTGCTAAGTCTTTTGATTTCGGTGTCGGACAACCAGGAAGATATTGAAAGAAATTAAGTCCTGAGTCGTCAACTTGGTAGACATTGTTGAATGATGGCGCAACTTGAATGAGATCCGTCCATAAAAATTTCATGGCCACTTCTTTATCAAGAATTTTAAGGACTTTTTCTTCTTTGAGGGCTAAAGACTTATTATAAGAATTAAAAAACACCCCCACGCCTGCCATAAGTATACTGACAACAGCCAAGGTCATAATAAGTTCGACTAAAGAAAGGCCTTTGTTCCCTTTCATCATCTAGCTCCAAATATCATGTGATAATCTCTATGGGAATTTAATGAATCCGTTTCAATTTCGTAGACTCTTAAAGTCAATTTAAGCAGCCCAGGAGTCGTCGCTATGGGCTCAATAATAAATCCAGCTCGCCCTGGGCACTTAAGACACTGATCCACTTCGTAGATACCATCTCTATCCCAAGCTAGAGGCATTCTCTCCTTTTTAAGCATAGCTTCTTTCACATTTTCAGGATAATTTTTAAAATGAGCCTGGAAAACCTTTGGGTTATTTCGAATAGAGTTAATGAGATTGACAGCTACTTTTTCATTGTAGTTCTTTGATAAAATTCTCTGCATGGTTGATTCCATAGAAATCAATACTTGAGCCATGACAACAATAATAATAGAAATTATAGCCATGGCCACAACAGCTTCTATAAGACTACTACCTCTATTGTTCAGTCGTTTTTGAAAACCAATTTGTTGCTGGTGCTTTTCCACCAAAGTCATTGGCTCCCCCTTCCTAGTTCCTTTAAGACAAAGTTCTTAGGCCTAAATTTACAACTTGTACGACTGGCTGCCTCATCGATCATGCCACAGTCCGGATCAACGGAGGTCCATGTGAATGGGTTGGCCTTTTCTCTCAAAGAGATGGGGTGACATCGGTAGTGATTGCTCAAATTTACAATACTGGGGTTGGGATGCCAAATTGGGTCAGGTAGGGTCACACATTCTCCGCCCTTTAAGGGCTTCAATATCCCCACCTTTTGCAATTCAAGCACAGCCTGCGGGTGATAGATATTGCTCCACCAGATGCCAGCCCTCAAGGCTGAAGGATCAATGGAAAGGCGATTTGTCACCACCGTTCCGACAATTTTTAGAGGTTTTGAACGGGGGGCAATGGTAAAGGATTTGCAATTGAGAAACCCCGCCACGAAGGTTGCATCTGGCATGACTATGCACCGATTAACAATAGAGCGGACTTTGAAAGAAGGCTTGTCGCCGGCCTCAAGGCGGGTGATATACCAAGTCCCATCAAATGGATCCGCAAAAGTCCATGAGTGCACCGTTTGCTCAGAAAATGAGATATCCCAGTTTACAGATTCAAAAGAAAATCCAGAAGCTGGATCCGAGCAACGCACCTCTAGTTCCCCATAATTAAAAGCTGTATCGACGGGATCCTCAATAGGTTCCGTGGAATTAGGTGCTATCCAACGATCTTTATGTAAGTGAGTTTTTAAATTAAATTGATCTGACCAACGATTAAAATCCAGAGTGATACCTCGTGAATAACCTTTAAAACCCGTGGGCTCTTTAGGATCGTCATAATCGCGAACATCATCACCTTTTTCAGTCCCCACATCATAGGCAAGTAGACTAATGCGGATATCTTGATCATCAAAAGTTTTTTGATTAGTGAATTGAATATCAAAAGTAGCCTGATTGAATTGAGGAAATCCACCCATCATTTTATCTTTTAAAACCAAATCAATTTGAGGTGGATTTCTTTCTTCTTCTAAAGCCCTATTGTAGGTATCTAGATCTCTTTTAGCTTGACTGAGTTCCCATTTCTTAGCGTCTATCTCTTTTCGTTCGGACCAAATTTTTGATTCCAGTGAAGAAATTTCTCTTTCCAAATCGGATATCTTGTCCTTGAGGCTTTCAATGAGGTCTTTATCTTGGTCTTTTTCTTTTTTATGAAACTCATGCTCAAGACGCTCTTTAGCTTCTCTCAAATGCCTTTTTTTGTCATCTATGCTTCCTTCAAGAGATTTGATTTCTTGTTGAAGATCCCAAATTGTTCTTTCTAAATTTGAAATCTTATCTTTCGTTTCATTGACCTTTCTTACTGCATTATCAACTTGGGTAAAGCGTGGCTGAAAAGACAACTGAGTGTTTTTATGTAGATCAGCTTCCACCCAATGACTACTTCCAATCTTAATCTGCACCCTAGCAATAGATTTAGAGTTTTTTGCCGACAAAGTGGGCTTTACCCAAAAAGTCCCCTCTTCTTTAGTAATATCGACTTTAACAGATTTTTGCTCAGTGAAACGATTCCATAGAGAAAGGCCCAGGTGGACTTTATGCTCTCCTTTCCAAGAGTTTGAGCTGATTTCACGACCAAGAAGGGAGGACCGACTGGTCATGAAGAGATCCGAAGAGGCCAAAGACATTTTAATACATTTCTCCATAAGGTCAGAGCCAGGAGGTTCGCCAACTAACCTTCCAGACAGATAATCAAGGCCAATGTCTCTATTCCCAGTCAGGGTCACACCTCGCTTGAATCCACCAAGGCCTTGAATATCACTATAAAATCTTTCATCCTGCCCCCCATTACTATCTGGCACATAGGGCAGATTAGATTTTCTTAAAATTCCGTTCCCCAAAAAAAGATTTTCCGTGAAGGTGACAGGCGAGTATCCACCTGTAGGCAAATGAACAGACCCATTGACAAAAACAGGGCTGTCAAAGATCAGCCCCGCATCACTTTCACTCCCTGTGGGAATGGCGGAGTCTCCTTGCTGAGGACCAATACTCTTTCCTAGATGAAGATCATTGGCAACCACCAGTGCAAAGGAACTGAGCTCCCTCGGTACAATAAGGGACATTGATTTTAGACGGCTCGTTATGGCTCCACCTAGGGGGCGAATGAGAGAAGCTTTTATCGATACATAAACTTCTGATCCCTTAGAAAATATCACATCATTCTCAACTCTTTGGATCTCAATAGCTATGCTATCAATTTTTCCTCTTTCGAGGTGCTCTACAATGGTGTGCAGCGGGTGACTTGAAGTCATATCTTTCAAAGAAATCACACCCTCGATATAACTCAAGTCTACGGGTGCTGAGACTTTGATTGGAACCCCTCGACTTCGCATATCGCTAATGGCTTGCAAAGATTTTGAGTTCAAGAGCAATCGTTCAACATTGCGTGGATGGGATAGATCACATTTAGAGTCCCTTAGCCATGTTTTTGAAAAGCACCAACGCTGCTGAATGGCCGTAGCAGTGTAATCAATAATAGAGTTGAGAACGATATCCTCATCTATGGCGCCTTGAAAATCTTGACTCATTTTGGCTTGGTTAATGAGATAAAAGCTAAAGTAAGAAACACTCAACCCAACTATGGCCGTGATGGCCGCTAAGTTGAGGAGCACTCCGCCCTTTTGTGAGCACCAAACTCTCTTTTTAAAATATGAGCCGCATACGTGATTAAACAATACTTAGGTCCCCCTTTCTTTCCTATCGGAAGCTTGAAGGGGCTATTTAGTATCTATTTAATTTTTTTAAGGTTTTTATCACTTTAGGACACCGAAAACGTTTCGAAATAAGACAACTCTTTCAAAAAGTAAGACCGATTGTGATTTAAAGATTCGTATCTTGCTAACCTACAATTGGCCAAAAAACTCGATGGCAGCATCCGTCGCCCAATCTTGGATGCCAATGATTTTTTTCACGAGCTTACCTTGGCTATCAAAGATATAACCCTCTGGCAGAGTGTTCACCCCAAAACTCTTGCTAATGCTTTTATCCTTATCGAGAGTAACAATCATATTCTGCCGATAGCCATCAAAAGCCTCAATAAATTTGCGTACATCCATGACTTCGTCATCATGGGAGAGTGCAAGCAGTACCACCTTTTCAGGGTAGGCATCCAATAGCTTAATCAAAGAAGGAAATTCATCCACGCAAGGTGTGCACCAAGTGGCCCAAAAACTAATGATTATAATTTTGTCTTTAAAGTCTTTGATGTCATAGGCTTTACCCTCAATGGAAGTAAATTTTAAAGGCAGAGCAAAAACACCCTGCTCCTCAAGGGTGTCCATAATTTTATAAGACTCCGGCAATTTATCTTTAGCAGATTCTGTCGATTCCCAGTATAGGGCTCCGCCGCTGATAACAATTGTTAAAATAATAATGAGTCCAAAAATTTTCTTCATACTGCCTCTTTGAATCGTTCTACCACAAAGGAAAGACCAAGTCTTTTTGGACATAAAAAAACCTCAACCAAAGGTTGAGGTCTTTTAAAGCCCAACTCAAAAGCCATCGTCTTAGGCGCGATTGGCTCTTCTGGATTCAGACTGAACCTGGCGAAGATGTTTCTTTTTCTTAGCAGCGGCTTTTTCAGCTTGAGCGGCCAAGTAAGCTTGCTTCTGTTCAGTAGTCATCTCTTTAGTGGTTTGCTTGCGCTTGCCATCTCTGACTTTCACTTTTGTTGTCTTATCGTCAGTCTTAGCAGGGTTATAATCAACAAACTCAATGAATGCCATTGGGGCACCATCACCAGCACGGGCACCCAGTTTTAAAATACGGGTGTAACCACCTGGTCGCTCTTTGAAACGAGGAGAAAGGTCAGAAATAATCTTCCTAACGGTGTCCTTATTGGGGTAACGAGAAAGCAGTGTACGGGTGGCGTGCAAATCACCTTTGCGTCCCATTGTAATGGCTCGCTCAACATGGCGACGAAGCTCTTTTGCCTTTGGCAAAGTCGTTTTAATTCGCTCATGTTCAACCAATGAAGACACCAAGCCTCTAATCAAGGCCTTTCTGGCTTCTGGTGATCTGGAAAATCTCTTCACTTGGCTTCGATGTCTCATGACTCGCTCCTAAATAATCAATTCACTTACTGCTGAGAACCATCTGTTCCAGGAGCGGTTGCCACGGGGGCTGGCGCTTCTGGGCGAGGGGCATTGGGGTCCCATCCTGGAGGTGGCCATCCTTCGATCTTCATTCCAAGACCGAGGCCCATTCCAGAGAGGATTTCCTTAATTTCATTCAGCGATTTGCGTCCAAAATTCTTTGTTTTCAACATTTCTGCTTCAGAACGAACAACTAGCTCACCAATGTGGCGGATATTTGCATTCTTTAAGCAGTTAGCACTGCGAACAGAAAGCTCAAGGTCATCAACAGAACGGAAAAGATTGTCGTTCAATTGAGTGGATTGAGTTTCGACGCGCTCTTCTTGTGGAGCCACATCTTCATCAAAATTGATAAAGACCTGCATTTGCTCTTTCATGATTTTAGCAGAAAGGCCAATAGCTTCCTCGGGACGAACAGAACCATCAGTCCATACTTCCAAAGTCAAAGCATCATAGTCCGTTCTCTGACCCACGCGAGCCGCAGAAACATTGTAATTAACACGCTCAACTGGCGAGTAAAGAGCATCCATAGCAATGGTTCCAACTCCCAAAGCGTCCTGTTCTTGCTCTTCAGCAGGAACATAACCGCGACCGAAGGTCACTTTAATCTGGGCATCGAATTTACCATTATCACCAAGGGTAGCAATGTGCTGCTCAGGGTTTAAAACTTGGATTTTATCGTTTCCTTGGATGTCTGCAGCCGTCACTTTTCCAGGGCCACGCTTTGAGATCGTCAAAACCTGAGGCTCAGAAGTGTACTGCGCAAAACGCACTTCTTTAAGATTCAAAATAATATCGGTAACGTCCTCGATCACATCTGTAATCGTTGAAAACTCGTGAAGGACATTTTCAATCCGTACCGCTGAAATCGCAGAACCCATCATCGAGCTCAAAAGCACTCGGCGCATGGAATTCCCTAGGGTGATTCCATATCCCTTTTCTAGGGGACGAATAGCAAAGCGGCCGTAGCGACTGGTGAGAGAGTCTCTATCAATCTCAAAGGTCTTTGGTTTAATGAGGTCATGCCAAAATTTATAATAGTGTTCCTGCATTCGTAACTCCCTACTCACCTATTAAATTCTACGTCTTTTCGGTGGACGACAACCGTTGTGCGGAACCGGAGTGATGTCTCTCATAGAAGTGACTCTCATACCGGCATTAGCTAAGGCACGAATGGCGGGCTCACGACCAGCACCAGGGCCTTTTAAAAATACATCAACAGAACGCACACCAATTTCCATAGCTTTTTTCGCAGCATCTTCTGCAGTCATCTGGGCTGCAAAAGGAGTTCCACGACGACTGCCTTTGAAACCAATCGCGCCAGCACTTGACCAGCAAAGAGTGTTTCCAGAAGGATCCGCGATGGTCACAACTGTGTTTCCAAAACCAGCAGAAACAAAACATTTTCCAGCTGGAACATTCTTTTTAACTTTTTTCTTAGTTGCTTTTGCTTTTTTAACAGCCATATCCCATTACCTCTTAAACAGCCTTTTTCTTGTTGGCTACGGTCTTTTTTGGACCTTTACGAGTACGGGCATTTGTCTTAGAGGATTGACCTCTAACAGGAAGCCCTTTTCTGTGACGAATTCCACGATAACAACCAAGATCCATTAAACGTTTGATCGACATGGAAACTTCACGACGAAGATCACCTTCCACTTTGAAATCACCTTCGATGAGGTCACGAAGTTGAGCCACCTCATTATCGGTCAGCTCATGAGTTCTTTTACTGGCTGGGAAATTCATTTTTGCGCAAAGACTTTTTGCTCTCTTAGGACCAATTCCATAAAGGTAGGTCAAAGAAATTTCTACTCTCTTGTTTTTAGGAAGATCGACACCTGCAATACGAGCCATTATCCCTGCCTCTGTTTATGTTTGGGGTTTTCGCAGATCACGCGGATAATCCCCTTTCTTTTTATGACTTTACACTTGTTGCACATAGGCTTAACTGATGCGCGAACCTTCATTTTTCACCTCATTCTCAAATAAGACCGCAAAACTTAACACCGCTAGGTGTAATTCGTCCAGCCTTTTTCCCTATAAATAGGGCTTAATTCGAGAAAAAACAGAGTCGGTATCACCAAGTCCGTCAATCTCAATGTAGAGTCCCTTCTGTTGATAATATTCCTTGAGAGGCTCTGTACTCTTTGCATAGGCCTCTAGACGGGTCGCAATGACATCCTCGCTGTCATCCTTCCGTTGGTAGGTTTCCCCTCCGCAGCGGTCACAAATGCCCTCTTTAGCTGTAGGAGCGCTTTTTACGTGGTAAACGGCGCCACAATCTTTGCATAGCCGACGACCAGTCAAACGCTCCATGAGAACCTGCTTAGGCACCTCTAGGAAAAGGGCATGCTGAATGGGGCTTACCCCCATTTCAGAGATGAGCTCTTCCAAAGCCTCAGCTTGTGGAGATGTTCGAGGAAATCCGTCAAATATAAAGTCACCCTCTTTGTTGGCGTCGAGAACCTCGCGAACCAGGCCGATGGTGATGGAATCTGGAACTAGCTGACCATTATCCACATAGCCCTTGGCTTCGATACCCAATGGGGTCTTGTTTTTCATTGCCGCACGGAAGAGGTCACCAGTGCTAATATGGGTCTTTTTACCCTCTTTTACCATGCGCTCCGATTGAGTTCCCTTGCCAGCCCCTGGGGGACCAAAAAGCACAATACTCAAAAGTGAACCCTCCGCCGACGAGGCTTCTGGGCCGCCTTAATCATGGCTTCATAGCGATAGGCATTGACCTTATCAATCATTTGGAGGGCAACACCCACAAGAATCAAAAGGCTCGTGCCACCAAAGTAAAAGGGAACATTGATACGAGCGATAAGAATTGTCGGAAGAATACAAACGGCACTTAGGTAGACAGCACCCGCAACGTTAATGCGTTCCATAACTTTTGTGATGTAATCAGCTGTGCTTTTACCAGCGCGAATCCCAGGGATGAACTTTCCTGCTTTTTTCAAATTATCGGCCATCTCGTGAGGTGGGAAAACAATTTCTGTGTAGAAGAAGCAAAAGAAAACAATCAAGCCAACAAAAAGAATATTGTAAAGGCCACCACCCGTTGGGCTCAATGGATTCATGTAATCCTGCAGAACCTGCACCCATCCAGCATCAGTGAAACTAGAGAGCGTGGCTGGAAACATCAAAAGTGAACTTGCAAAAATAGGAGGAATCACCCCTGATAAATTGATCTTCAATGGAAGGTAAGAGCCCATCACTTGTGGAGGTTGCTTACCACCACCCTTTTGCGAAACGTGAATGGGCAATCGACGTTGAGCCACTTCCATATAAATAATAAAGGCGACCACAGCCACCATGAAAGCGACTAGCATAAGAGCCAAAAGACCATTGATTTGGTTGTTGCTCACCAAGGTCCAAAGGCCCATGGCACCAGACGGAATGCCTGCGGCAATCCCCGCGTAAATGATGAGACTTGCCCCTTCACCAATTCCACGTTCAGAAATCTGCTCACCAAGCCACATGATAAAACAAGTGCCCGCCACCAAAGTCACAATAGTCATGACTTGGAAGGGCACTATACCCACTTGCGGATAGTAAAGAGCTTCACCATTAGGACCACTTTGACCCATCAACCAACTGGAGATGGCGTAACCTTGAACCAAAGCTAAAATCACTGTGCTCCAACGAGTGTACTGGGTTATCTTTTTTTGCCCGTGCTGGCCTTCTTTTTTTAGGTTTTCTAGATAAGGAATGGTGGCTGTCAAAAGTTGAAAAATAATCGAAGCCGAAATGTAGGGCATGATCCCAAGAGCAAAAACGCTGAACTGGTTCAGAGCTCCACCGGTGAAGGTATTGAATAATCCAAACAACCCCCCTTGGTTTTCAAAGAAGGATTTAACCACCTCACCATTGATCCCTGGCGTGGGGACATGAACCCCAAGCCTGTAAATCAATAAGCAAAATAATGTGAAAAAAAGACGACGACGTAAGTCCTCATTTTGAACCAAACTCTCTGCTGATGCTGTCGTTGTTGCCACTAGATGACCTCTGCTGTCCCACCGGCTTTTTCAATTTCCTTTTTAGCAGCTTCACTAAACTTATGAGCTTTGACAGTGAGAGACTTTTCTAATTTCCCATTGGCCAAAATCTTAAGTTTATCTGATTTTGAAAGAAGACCCATCTCGGTGAGTGTTTGTGGGCTCACTTCTCCATCAAACTTATTCAACTGCTGGAGATTGATGATAGCATAGTTGTTTTTGAAGTCTGTATTTTTAAAGCCAATTTTTGGCATACGACGAATCAATGGAGTCTGACCACCCTCAAAACCTCGGCGAACTTTACCACCAGAGCGCGCTTTTTGACCTTTGTGGCCTTTTCCAGCGGTTCCGCCCCAGTTGGATCCGTCTCCACGTCCCACTCGCTTTTTCTTGTGCGTCGCTCCTTTGTTCGGAGCCAGTTCAGATAGCAAACTCATTTTAATTCTCCACTTTCACTTCTAGCAGGTGTTGAACTTTCATAATTTGGCCGCGGGTTGCTGGGTGATCGGCAACCACAACTTCAGACTCACGCTTTTTAAGACCCAAACAACGGACAGCGTCCTTTTGGGCTTGGGTGCAGCCAATTAGGCTTCTTTTTAATTTAACTCGAAATTGCTTAGCCATATCTAACCTCGTCTACGCCTACTTATTATTTAAAGGTGCTGATAAACTCTTCACCTTGGAGCTGAGCAAGACCATCAATCGTCGCCCGCACAGCATTGTGGGGATTTCTTGTACCCACACATTTAGTTAAAATATCTTTCACTCCAACAGACTCAAGGATCGCTCGAACCGGTCCACCAGCAATAACGCCTGTTCCTTGAGCAGCGGGTCTCATGATCACACGAGCGGCCCCAAACTCACCAACCACTTCGTGAGCGATGGTGCGACCTTCCACAAGAGGAAACTGGATAAAACCTTTTTTAGCACTGCGAGAAGCTTTTCCGATGGCCTCTGGCACTTCGCCAGCTTTTCCTGTTCCATAACCAACACTTCCATGGCCATTTCCAACCACAACAAGGGCTGAGAATGAGAAACGACGTCCCCCTTTGACCACTTTCGCCACACGCTTAATCGAAACCACTCTTTCTTCGTATTCTGGTGTCTCTTGCATCAAATTCTCCTAAACCTGTAATCCGGCTTCTCTGGCTCCATCAGCCAAAGACTTAATACGTCCATGGTAGTAGTAGCCACTGCGATCAAATACCGCTTTGGTAATATTTTTTTGTTTTGCCTTTTCAGCGATCAATTTACCCACTTCAAAAGCGGCATCTTTCCCTGTTTTTTCGATTTTATCTTGTAAAGTCGAGGCGCTCACAAGCGTCTGTCCCGTACTATCGTCAATCATTTGCGCAAAAATATTTTTTGCACTTTTGTAAACGCAAAGACGAGGTCTTTCTTGGTCGCCCGCAATCTTCTTGCGAATTCTAAGACGCTTTTTCGTTCTTAGCTTCTTCTTGTCATCCCACTTTTTCTTGATGGTCACACGCATTTTAAAACCTCTTATTTACCAGCCGACTTTCCTTCTTTACGTCGGATCACTTCATCACTATAGCGCACACCCTTACCTAAGAAAGGCTCAGGTGGACGGAAATTTCTAATTTTAGCAGCCACTTGCCCAACAAGCTCCTTGCTGGCGCCTGTAATGATCACAGTGGTTTGCTTCTCAACTTTAATGTCGATGCCATCAGGAATTGGAAACTTAATGGGATGACTATATCCCAAGGAAAGCTCCAAAGTCTTACCTGAGGTAGAGGCTCTATAACCCACACCATTAAGAATGAGTGATTTGGTAAATCCCTCAGTCACTCCAGTCACTGCGTTTTGCACGAGTGAACGATAAAGACCATGAAGAGAACGAGCCTTTTGCGAGTCGTCCTTTCTCTCGATGAAGATCTTGTTGTCTTCGATTCTAGCCTTCACTTCTGGGCGCATAGCCACAGTCAACGTATTGTTACCGGCTTTAACAACAACTTCGTTGTTGCCAGTAATATTTACGTTAACCTTACTGTCAAATTCTACTGGATACTTACCAATTCGTGACATCTCTCACCTACCAAACAACACAAAGTAGTTCGCCACCAAGATTACTTTCCTTGGCCTTTCCACCACTCATGATTCCTTTACTTGTACTTAATATGGAAAGCCCGTAGCCCTCACGAATATTGGGGATTTCCTTTGCTTTCACATAATAACGACGGCTGGGTTTGCTATAACGCTGAATCTTGTGGATTTTAGGTTTTCCACCAGCTTCATAGGAAAGATAAACTCTCATCATCCCCTGTTTGCCGTCTTTAACGACTTTAAAACTGTTAATGTAACTTGTTTCCTGCAAAACCTGCGCAATCCCTTGTCTCACGTTGGAGGCAGGAATATCGACCTTTTCATGGCCGGCAGCGTGGGCATTTCGAATTCTTGTTAAAAAATCACCAATAGTATCCACTCTCTACTCCTTACCAGCTCGATTTGGTCACGCCGGGGATCATCCCTTTGTTAGCTAATGTTCGAAAACAAATCCGGCAAACCTGGAATTTTCTCATAAATCCACGGGGACGGCCACAAAGCTTGCAGCGATGATATCCTCTCACTTTGAATCTTGGCTGCTTCTCAGCCTTAATTATCATTGCCCGACGAGCCACAATTCCTCCTACTTCCTAAAGGGAAAACCAAACGCTTCCAGCAAGGCTTTCCCCTGGGTATCATCCTTTGCTGATGTACAAATCGAAATATTCATTCCGCGGACTTTGTCCACTTTGTCATAGTTAATTTCTGGAAAAATAATCTGTTCTTTAAGACCCATATTATAGTTTCCACGACCATCAAAACCCTTAGCAGAAAGACCACGAAAGTCTCGCACACGAGGAAGAGCCACTGAAACTAAGCGATCAAAGAAGGCCCACATTCTGTCGCCACGAAGGGTGACTGTCACTCCGAGAGGCATACCCTCGCGCAACTTAAAGTTAGCAAGAGACTTTTTAGCCTTGGTAATGACGGCCTTTTGACCGGAAATGGCTGACAGCTCCTCGGCAGCAGTGTTGAGAACTTTGGAGTTCTGCACAGCCTCAGGAAGACAGCTACTAATCACAATCTTCTCAATCTTAGGAATCTGCATGGCATTTTTAAGGGCCAGGCTCTTCATCAAGCTTGGAGAGATTTCTTCTTTATATTTCCCATATAAGCGATTCACTTTAACACCTCTTACAAAACCTCAGGAGCCAAGGAAATGATCTTAACAAATGCCTTTGCTCTGAGCTCTCTCGCCACTGGTCCAAAAATACGGGTTCCAACGGGTTCTTTATTCTGGTTCACTAAAACGGCAGCGTTGTCATCGAAACGAATATAGCTTCCATCAGGACGACGAATGCTCTTTTTGGTTCGAACAATCACAGCCTTTGCCACATCACCTTTCTTCACTTTGGAAGTGGGAAGAGCTGACTTAATGGAAACAACAACAATATCACCAATACTGGCCGTTCTTCTTTTTGATCCACCAAGCACCTTGATACACTGGACTTCTTTAGCTCCAGAGTTATCAGCCACTTTCATGCGGGTTTGCATTTGAATCATTGTGCAGCTCCTGTTTTCCCAGCTTCAACAATTTCAGCTAGTTTCCAACGTTTCGTTTTGCTCAATGCGCGAGATTCAATGATCTTCACAGTATCACCAGTCTTTGCCGTGTTACCTTCATCGTGGGCTTTAAAAACCGACGTTTTGCGCACATATTTTTTATATTTAGGATGCTTAACCAAGCGGTAGATCTGAACAGTGATGGTTTTATCCATCTTATCACTGATCACCTGCCCAATCACTTCGTTACGACGACCTCGTTTTGTTTCTGCCATCCTCTACCTCAGTTTGCCTTGCTATTCACAGTCATAGCGGTTTTTAAGCGAGCCACATCACGACGAAGTTTTCGAATCATAATAGGGTCTGTCATCTGCCCCATGGCGTTTTTCATTTTAGCCTCGAACATCTTCGTTTTGATCTCTCGGATCTTCTTATTAATTTCCACAGTGGAAAGGTTTTTTAAATCTTCATATTTCATCTTAGGCCTCCGGCTCCCGAGAAACGAACTTAGTTTTGAAAGGCATTTTGTAACCAGCAAGGCGGAAGGCCTCTTGGGCTTGCTCACGAGTTACGCCGTTAATTTCAAACAAAATTGTTCCGGGCTTAACAACGGCAGCCCAATATTCCGGACTCCCTTTTCCTTTACCCATACGCACTTCAGCAGGTTTTTTCGTGATTGGCTTATGAGGGAAAACTCGAATCCACACTTTACCACCACGCTTAACACTACGGCTAATAGCAATACGACCGGCTTCAATTTGTCGAGCGGTCAACCAACCATCGCCTTGAGCCTGCAGACCAAAGTCTCCAAAAGCCACAGAACTACCACGAGTAGCAAATCCCTTGCGACGGCCCTTGTGCTGTCTTCTCCATTTGACTCTTTTAGGACTTAACACGACCAGCCTCCTCAACTTCCTTCGCAGAAAGGACATCACCCTTGTAAATCCAAACCTTAAGGCCAATGATTCCGTAGGTGGTCAAAGCTTCTGCTGTACCATAATCAATGTCTGCTCGGAGTGTATGAAGAGGTACAGACTTTTCGTTGTACCATTCTGTACGAGCGATTTCGGCTCCGTCTAAACGACCCGAAACTTGAACTTTGATTCCGCGAACTCCACCGCGAACAGCGGCCGCAATGGCTTTTTTAAGGGCTCGTCTCCATGAAACACGCTTTTCCAACTGAAGAGCGATATTTTCAGCCACAAGTTGAGCATCCACGTCAGGCTTACGAACTTCTTGAATATTTACAAACACTTCATTGGGAGTCATCTTTTGGAGATCCGCCTTTAGAGCATCAATCCCCGCACCCTTTTTTCCGATCACTACGCCGGGACGGGCTGTAGAGATAAGAACCTTGAGTTTGTTCGCTGCGCGTTCCATTTCAATCTTTGCAACGCCAGCATGCTTGAGACGCTTTTTGATGTAGTCACGAAGTTTTAAATCTTCATGCAGCTGATCAGCGTATAGTTTGCCCTGAGCAAACCAACGGCTATCCCAACTTCTAATAACGCCAACTCTTAAACCAATTGGATTAACCTTCTGTCCCACGAAGCCCTACCTTTCATCCAATACCAAGCTAATGTGGCTTGATTTCTTTTTAATAACAAATGCACGACCTTGCGCGCGAGGCTGGTACCTTTTCATGAAAGGCCCTTTATCCACCATAATTTCTTTAACGTAGAGGTTATCTACATCGATCACCTGCTTTTGATCAGCGTTAGCAACCGCTGACTCAACCAGCTTTTTAATGATTTCAGCAGGCTTTTTGTTTTCATAGGATAGGATTCGAATGGCATCGTTCACCGATTTCCCACGAATCATGTTGGCAACCAATCTTGCTTTTTGCTCACCAACTCTTACAAATTTAGCACTGGCTTTTACTTCCATCGTTCACCTAACCTATTTTTTCTTCTTGTCCGCGTGTCCATGGAAGGTGCGAGTTAATGCAAACTCACCCAACTTATGGCCAATCATGTTTTCATTGACGTAAACAGGAACAAACTTGCGCCCATTGTGAACGGCAAAAGTTAACCCAATCATGTCGGGGACAATTGTCGAGCGACGAGACCATGTTTTAATAGCCTTTTTGTCGCCGCTTTCACTGGCCGCCACCACTTTTTTGTACAAGTGATCGTCTACAAATGGTCCTTTTTTCATTGAGCGTGCCACTTATGTCTCCTTACTTACTCTTACGTCGTTTAATGATAAAGCGGTCTGTTCCTTTGTTATTGCGGGTGCGATGACCTTTACAAGGCTTGCCCCAAGGAGTGGTTGGGTGATTTCCCTTACCACGACCTTCACCACCACCCATAGGGTGATCGATGGGGTTCATTGCCATACCGCGAACACTTGGACGCTTTCCACGCCAACGGTTTCGTCCAGCTTTACCAATTGTGATGTTTTCGTTATCTGTGTTTCCAACTTGACCGACAGTGGCGCGACACTCAGCGAGCACCTCGCGCACTTCGCTTGAAGGAAGTTTGATCTGAGCAAATTTACCCACTCGGCCAACTAATGTCGCCTCAGTTCCAGCTCCACGACAAAGCTGGCCACCCTTTCCAGGGCGAAGCTCCACATTGTGAATGATTGTACCCACCGGCATCTCTGAAAGACGCAAGCTATTTCCGGGTTTAATATCTGCTTTCGCACTGGAAACCACAGTATCGCCAACCTTTAAACCCACTGGAGCCAAGATATAAGACTTTTCTCCGTCCTTATAGTGAAGGAGAGCAATACGACAAGAGCGGTTGGGATCGTATTCAATGGCAACCACAGTAGCAGGAACTTCTAGCTTGGTGCGCTTGAAGTCAATCAAACGATATTTACGCTTATGACCACCACCTTGATGACGAATGGTGATTTGACCGTGGTTATTACGAGCACCCTTTCTTTTGAGAGGAGCCGTCAACGACTTTTCGGGCTTTGTCTTGGTGATTTCCGCAAAGTCATAGCCAGTCATTCCACGACGGCCAGGGCTTGTTGGATTAAACTTTTTCACTCCCATTCTTAAGCTCCTTCAAAAATTGAAATGGTTTGGCCTTCAACCAATTTAACAAAAGCTTTCTTTTTGTATTTTGGTGGGCCAAATCTAGCATGCTTCTTCAACCACTTGGTTCTGTAAACCAAGGTACGAACGTCTTTTACTTTCACATCAAAAGCTTTCTCAACAGCATTACGAATATCCGTTTTGGTCGCATCGCGAGTGACTTCAAATACATAGGTGCCGTACTCGCCATAAGCCGTGGATTTTTCAGTCAAAAGTGGTTTTTTAATAATGTCATACATCACTGCACCCCACACTTTTTGCTGATTTCTTCAAGAGAACTCTTGGAAATCACTAAATTGTCATATTTCAAAACATCGTAAACATTGAGACCAGAAACAGTATTGTAGCGGAATGTAGAGAGGTTGTTAGTGGCTCTTGCAAACTTTTCATCCTTACCAGAGTCAATAAGAAGAGCTTTGCTCAGACCAAAATCTTTTAAGCGAGAAGCCATCTCTTTGGTTTTTCCGTCTGCGGAGGTCATATCGTCCACAACAAAAAGTCGCCCTTCCTTATATAAGTAAGAGAGAGCGCTTCTAAGACCCTTTTGACGAGTCTTTTTGTTAACTGAAAAAGAATAGTCTCTGGGGTGGGGTCCATGAGCCACAGCACCACCACGAAGAAGGTGGGAGCGAAGGTTACCCTGGCGAGCTTGGCCGGTACCTTTTTGCTTATAAGGTTTTTTACTACTTCCGCTCACTTCGCCACGACTTTTTGTGTTGTGAGTACCAGCACGACGACTAGCCAACTGCCAGCGCACGAGAGTATGAAGAATATCCTTGCGGACTTCATCATTAACCAACTGATCAGGAACTTCTACTTCTCCTGACTTTTTCTTTTTCCAATCGAGTACTTCAAGCTTTGCCATTTTCAAACACCGTCGTTTATTGCTTTAGCAGTTGAACCAAACTATTTCTTGCTCCAGGTACAGGGCCTTTAACTAAAAGAAGTCCCTCATCTGATTGCACTTCAACAATTTCTACATTTTTTACAGTCACTTGTTCATCACCAAAATGACCGGGTAATTTCTTGCCGGGCATAATTCGACCTGGCCAAGTTCTGTTACCAACCGAACCAGGCTGGCGATGGAAGGTTGAACCGTGAGCCGCAGGACCCCCACCAAAATTCCATCTTTTTAAAACTCCCGAAAATCCTCGGCCCTTAGACTGACCAGTAATCTTTACTTTTTGGCCCTTTTCAAAAGTGTCTACAGTCACTTCTTGACCAATTTGGACACCCTCAGGAACTTCGCCACGAATTTCGCGACAAAAAGTAGCACCTGTTTTTGAGCCCGTACTTTTAATGTGACCCTTTTCAGCAGCTGAAACACTTTTTTCTTTTCTTTCGAGAAGAGAAATTTGAACAGCATCGTAATTGTCTTTTTCTTTTGTTTTTACTTGAGTCACTGTCCAAGGCTTGACCTGAAGAACCGTTACAGGGATCTGAACCCCTTCCTCAGAGTAAACTTGACCCATTCCCAATTTGAACGCGAACATTCCGTTAAGAATGACATCCTGACTAGGAGCTGCGGTGTCGGTAGTCTCTTCTGTCGCTGCAGTTTCTGCAGCTTGGTCGACAACTTCTTCTGTGTTTTTTGTATCTTCACTCATTGTTTACTCCGCCGACAGTTTAATCTCTACATCAACACCAGCAGAAAGATCTAACTTCATAAGTTGATCAATCGTTTGTTGTGTGGGTTCTAAAATATCTAACAGTCTTTTGTGTGTTCTGATTTCAAATTGCTCACGAGACTTTTTATCAACGTGTGGAGAACGTAAAACTGTATAACGATTCAGACGAGTGGGAAGAGGAATCGGCCCAGCGATACGCGCTCCTGTTCGTCGAGCCGTATCCACTATCTCACGAGTCGATTGGTCCAATAATTTGTGATCAAATGCCTTCAATCGTATACGAATTTTTTGACTCTGCATTTTCTTAACGCCTCTTTAAATTATTAAAACTATTAGCAAAATTGCCATATGCAAGTCACCGGAAACCGGCTCCACGCCTTGGTTTTAGCAATATAGACCGGCGAGTATGCACTTTTGAGCCCTGTGTTGTCAAAGGACTTTCAGAAATTTAGTTAGAAAAATCGAAGACTTCTTAGATTCGGCCCATCTTCTGCAAAAGCTCGCTTTGAACCTTTGCGGGCATCAAGGAATACTGGGCAAATTTCATCACAAACGTCCCTCGCCCCTGGGTCAGGGATCGCAAATCCGTGGCGTAGCCAAAAAGCTCAGCCAGGGGTGCTTCGGCCTCTACGGCCTGTAAATGGCCTTTGGCGTGGGTTGCGATGACTTTCCCTCGCCTGGAGTTGATGTCACCGATCACATTCCCCAAAAACTCATCGGGGCAAACCACCTCTAAGAAAAAGACAGGTTCCATCAATTCGGCTTTGGTGGCCCGCAAGGCCTCCCGCAGCGCAATGGAGCTCGCAATTTGGAAGGCGGCCTCATGGGCGGACTCATCCTCATACTGAATATCTTTGATGGTCACCTTGACCCCAAGAACGGGATAACCTGCAACCACCCCATTTTCCAAGGCTTCTTGGCAGCCCTTGATAGCCGCTTGCTTATAGTTCGATGGAAATCCCTCGGGAAGCTGGGTTATAACTAGGTTCCCCTCACCCCCATCCCACTTCTCGACGGAGACTTTGGCGGTCGCCGCCTGGAGCTTACCAGCCACTTCTCGCTCAAAACGCTTGGAAGCCAACGCACTCCCCGTCACCGTTTCTCGGTAGGAAACCTGAGGTTTGCCCACATTCACGTCCACCTTGAACTCCCGACGGAGCCGATCCACTAGAATCTCTAGATGGAGCTCGCCCATGCCTGATAACAAAAGCTGACCCGTTTCTGGGTCCGTGCGCAGAGCACTGGAGGGATCTTCTTGGATAAGCCTTTCTAAGCTTTCCATCATTTTTCCCTGTTGGGCAGAGGACTTCGCTTCAATCACCACCGCAATGACGGGGTCAGGAAACTGAATCGATTCCAAAACCACAGCATGGGAGGTTTCACAGAGTGTATCCCCAGTCGCCGTAAATTTGAGTCCAACGACAGCACCTATATCCCCCGCCTTAAGTTCTTTGAGCTCTTCACGAGAATTGGCATGCATTCGCACTAACCTGGTGATCCGTTCCTTTTTATTTTGTCGGGGATTAAACAGCTGAGTTCCCGCCTTAATCACACCCGAATAGACTCGCACATAGGTAAGAGACCCAGCAAAACTATCACTGGCAACCTTAAAAGCCAGAGCTACAGGAGATGCATCAAACTCTGTTTTACAAACCACTTCCTTGTCTTCTTTTTTAGCATCATGACCAAGGATGTCTGGTCTATCTAAGGGGCTCGGAAGAAAACCAATAATGGCATCAAGCAGTGGCTGAACCCCTTTATTTTTAAAAGAGCTCCCACAGAAGACAGGGGTGACTTTTAAAGTGAGAGTGCAATCCCTTAAAATCTCTCTGAGTTGAGATTCGGCAATCTTTTCCCCACCCAGGTAGGCTTCTGCCAAATCATCATCGAAATCTGATAAAGCTTCTATAAGCTGCTCGCGACAAGCATTGTACTCATCCTGCAAATCACTGGGAACATCCCGAGTCTCAAATTCTTCACCTTTACCCTCGCCACTCCAAATGAGAGCTTTACCAGAAATGAGGTCAATCACACCGGTAAACTCATCTTCTTTGCCAATGGGAATTTGAACCTTGACTGGGGTGGCCGCCAGCTTTTCGCGAATGGTGTCCACGCTCATATCAAAGTCAGCACCCACACGGTCCATTTTATTAATAAAACAGATGCGCGGCACTCCGTAACGATCGGCCTGTCTCCAAACCGTTTCCGACTGCGGCTCAACACCGTTAACCGCATCAAAAACGGCGACAGCCCCATCAAGCACACGTAAGCTTCTCTCGACCTCGATTGTAAAATCCACGTGCCCAGGGGTATCAATAATATTGATGCGATGATCTTTCCAGAATGTGGTTGTTGCAGCAGAGGTGATAGTGATTCCCCTCTCTTGCTCTTGCTCCATCCAATCCATGGTGGCTTCACCCTCATGGACCTCACCCATTTTATAGTTTTTCCCTGAGTAGTAAAGAATGCGTTCGGTGGTTGTCGTCTTGCCAGCGTCAATATGGGCCATAATCCCAATATTGCGGGTAAAAGCTAACTCCTCAATTTTCTGTGGATCAGCGACTGACATAGTGATCTTTTACCTTAGCCCCAAAATTTTGGCGAGCCTTTTCAAAAAAACAAAAGGCACAACCCGGAAGGTCATGCCTTAAAATAATCATCGAATTTATAATATTACCAGTTGTAGTGAGAGAAGGCGCGGTTAGCTTCTGCCATTCTATGCACGTCTTCTTTCTTTTTAATAGAGTTGCCACGGTTGTTAAATGCATCGGCGATTTCGTTAGCTACACGAGCAGCCATATCCTTTTCACCACGCTCACGAGAGTAAGTGGTCAACCAGCGAAGAGCCAAAGTAATGCGACGGCTTGGGCGAACATCTACAGGAACTTGATAAGTGGCGCCACCAACTCGGCGAGAACGCACTTCTAATTGAGGCTTGATATTTTCTACAGCTTTTTTGAAAACCTGAAGAGGCTCCTCTCCTGCAACCTTTCCTTTGAGCTGCTCAAAAGAATCATAAACGATTTTTTGGGCAATACTTTTTTTACCATCCAACATGATCTTGTTTACGAATTTAGCGACCAAAACATCATTAAAGATGGGATCGGGTGCAACTTCTCTTTTGTAATTACCTTTTCTACGTGACATTCTTTTCCTCTAATTAGCTTTTTGGTCTCTTTGCACCGTATTTGGAACGACCGCGTAAACGGTTTTGCACCCCTTGAGTATCCAACACACCACGAACAATGTGATAACGACAACCTGGCAAGTCTTTTACACGACCGCCACGAATCAAAACCACACTATGCTCTTGAAGGTTGTGACCAATTCCAGGGATATAAGAGATCACCTCGTAACCATTGGAAAGACGAACCTTAGCCACCTTACGAAGAGCCGAGTTCGGCTTTTTGGGAGTTGTTGTATAAACACGAGTACAAACTCCACGTCTTTGAGGACATTTCGTCAAAGCTGGCGAGCTGCTTCTCGCTTTCTTCATCTTGCGTTCACTGCGAATCAACTGGTTAATCGTTGGCATTATTCTCCCAAATCATAGTTATAAGGCGGCAAAACTATACAGAATCTGCCGCTCCGTCAAGTCATACTTCAATTACACATGGGATGGGCGGCTGCCAGCTTCGCCAGCGGCTCCCATTCCCGGTAGGGCTGATAAACCCTCTTCTTCGGACTCCTCAACCTCAATTCCCCACTTTTTATAGGTAGATAGGCCTGTTCCCGCAGGAATCAAGCGACCCATAATAATGTTTTCTTTGAGGCCAGTAAGGGTATCCGTTTTTGAGTGAACAGCCGCATTGGTGAGGACTTTTGTGGTCTCCTGGAAGGAGGCCGCAGAAATCCAACTGTCAGTACTCAGTGAAACCTTAGTGATTCCAAGGAGTAGCGACTCAAAAGTGGCTTCCTGGCCACCCTCTTTGCGAGCTCGTTCGTTCTCTTCTTCGAAGTGGTATTTCTCCACTTGCTCACCAACAAGGAGACGAGTGTCGCCCACATCGGTTACGGTCACTTTTCTCAACATTTGGCGAACGATGGTCTCGATGTGCTTATCGTTGATGGTCACACCTTGAAGCCTGTAAACTTCTTGAATTTCATTCACTAAGTAAGCAGCAAGCTCTTTTTCACCAAGAACTTTAAGAACGTCGTGAGGATTGGTCGGACCATCCATAAGAGCTTCACCAGCTTTCACAAATTCACCTTCACGAACCGCCACGTGCTTTCCTTTTGGAATAAGATATTCCATTTGCTCACCCACGTCAGGGGTTACAATCACACGTTGCTTTCCTTTTACGTCCTTACCAAAAGTCACATAACCATCAATTTCAGAGACAATGGCTGCTTCTTTTGGAGTTCGAGCTTCAAATAGCTCAGCCACCCGTGGAAGACCACCAGTAATATCTTTGGTTTTTGAAGTCTCTCTGTGAATCTTCGCCAGAATGTCACCCGAGTGCACGTCAGCACCATCACTGACTAGAAGTTGTGCGCCCACAGGAATGACGTACCTGGCTGGGATGTCACGTCCTGGAAGCTTCTGCGATTCACCATTGGCATCATTAATATAAACCGTCGGCTTCTTAGGATCCGTTCCCTTAGCTTCCGTAATCACCTTCGTTGCAAAACCTGTCACAGGGTCAATCTGTTCAATGACAGTTTGTCCTTCAATAACATCTTCAAACTTAGCAACACCAGATACGTCAGCTACGATTGGGTTTGAGTATGGATCCCACTCGGCAAGCTTCATACCTTTAGTGACTTTATCACCATCTTTGGCATTCAAAATCGTACCATAAACAAGCTTGAAGTTTTCACGCTCACGGCCAGACTCATCAACAACAATCGCCGAGCCGTTACGGTTAAGAACAACAAGCTTTCCTTGTTTGTTTTCAACAAATTGAACCCCATCAAGTTTTAGAGTTCCATCGTGACGGCAAGTGTGAACAGACTGTTCAACCGCACGAGAAGCTGTACCACCTAAGTGGAAAGTTCTCATGGTGAGCTGAGTTCCTGGTTCCCCAATGGACTGAGCTGCAATAATTCCTACAGCTTCACCAATGTTGACCATATTACCGCGAGCTAAATCACGACCGTAACATGTAATACAAACACCACGTTGAGTTTTACAGGTGAGAACAGAACGAATAGACACTTTGTCCACTGCTGAGGAGTCAATTTCTTTAACGTGACGCTCTTTCACTTCTTCGCCCGCAGCGACAATCACACGGTCATCTTTAGGATCGATAACATCCTCACGAACAATGCGACCAAGAACACGATCGCCAATAGGATGAACAACCTCGCCACCTTCAACGATAGGCTCAATCTCAATACCATCATTGGTGCCGCAGTCGATCTCAGTGACCACTACATCCTGAGCCACATCCACCAAACGACGAGTCAAGTAACCTGAGTTCGCCGTCTTCAAAGCGGTATCGGCAAGACCCTTACGAGCACCGTGGGTAGAAATGAAGTACTGAAGAACGGAAAGACCTTCACGGAAGTTCGCGGTAATGGGCGTCTCAATAATTTCACCAGAAGGCTTGGCCATAAGGCCGCGCATTCCAGCCAGCTGTCTAAGCTGGGCCGCAGAACCACGAGCACCAGAATCCGCCATAATAAAAATAGAGTTGAAGGACGCATCGGTGACTTTTTCACCCTTAACTTCAAAGTCTTGGGTTTCAATTCCCGCCTGCATTTGCTTAGCAACTTTGTCACCAGTTTGCGCCCAAATATCCACAACCTTGTTATAGCGCTCACCATCGGTGATCAAACCTTCATCGTACTGGGCTTGAATCTCAGCGACCTGCTTTTCAGCATCGTTAAGAAGGTCATTTTTATTATCTGGGATCACCATGTCATCAAGACAAATAGAAATCCCAGCTTTTGTTGAATGTTGAAAGCCCATGCCCATGATTCTGTCAGCCATGATAGCCGTCGCTTTGGCGCCAGCTAGACGGAAGCAGTTGTCAATGAGGTTTGCCAGTTCTTTTTTAGTCATCACACGGTTGACGTGAGTAAAAGGAACTTGTTTAGGGATCAAATCACTAAGGAGTGAACGCCCCACTGAAGTCTCTTGCAACTTACCATGAATGCGAACCTTACAAGCGGCTTGCAGATCAATGGTCCCCGTTTCGTAAGCAAAAATCACTTCTGAAGTGCTACTGAAAACGCGGCCAGAACCTTTGGCACCAGGGCGAATACGGGTCATCCAATAAAGCCCAAGAACGATATCCTGAGTAGGATTGATGATGGGCTTACCACTGGCAGGACTCAAGATGTTGTTGGTCGACATCATCAACACGCGAGCTTCGACCTGCGCCTCTACAGACAGAGGAACGTGAACCGCCATTTGGTCACCATCAAAGTCGGCGTTAAAAGCTGTACAGACAAGAGGGTGAAGCTGAATTGCCTTTCCTTCGTGAAGGACAGGTTCGAAAGCTTGGATCCCCAAGCGGTGAAGAGTTGGAGCACGGTTCAAAAGAACGGGGTGCTCTTTCACCACGTCGGCAAGGATATCCCACACCTCAACAGTTTCAGATTCCACCATTCGCTTGGCTTGTTTGATAGTTGACGTGAAGCCTTGCTCTTCAAGTTTGTTATAAATGAAAGGTTTAAAAAGCTCGAGGGCCATCTTTTTAGGAAGACCACACTGATGGAGCCTCAGAGTCGGCCCAACCACGATCACAGAACGGCCCGAATAATCCACACGCTTACCAAGAAGGTTTTGACGGAAACGACCTTGCTTACCTTTGAGCATGTCACTCAATGAACGAAGAGGACGTTTGTTGGGACCAGTAAACGTTTTACCGCGGCGACCATTATCAAGAAGGGCGTCAACGGCTTCTTGCAACATACGTTTTTCGTTACGAATAATAATGTCAGGGGCGTTAAGCTCCTGCAATCTTTTGAGACGATTGTTTCTATTGATCACACGACGATAAAGGTCGTTCAGATCAGAAGTGGCAAAACGGCCACCATCCAAAGGAACGAGAGGACGAAGATCTGGCGGAATCACGGGGAGAGCATCTAACATCATCCACTCAGGCTTGTTGATAGAACCTTGGAAGGCCTCAACGATCTTAAGACGCTTAGTCAGCTTCTTGATTTGAGCTTCAGACTTGGTTTCCTTGAGATCCATGCGCAGTTTACGCGAAAGGTATTCAGGATCCACTTTGCGAAGAATGTCGCGAATGGCCTCACCACCCATCGCCGCTTTGAAGTTTGGACCAAACTCATTAAGAGCATTTTGATAGGCCTCTTCCGTGAGCACAGCCCCCTCTTCGAGGTCAGTTTCCATAGGATCTGTCACGATATAGGCTTCACAATAAAGAACCTTCTCGACCTCTTTAAGAGTCAAATCGATGAGGTTACCAATACGGCTAGGAAGGGAACGCAAGAACCAGATGTGAGCCACAGGAGAAGCCAACTCAATGTGCCCCATGCGCTCACGACGCACTTTGGATTGGGTCACTTCCACACCACACTTCTCACAAACGACACCGCGATACTTCATTCGCTTGTACTTGCCACAAAGACATTCGTAATCCTTCACAGGACCAAAAATCTTGGCACAGAACAAACCATCGCGCTCGGGCTTGAAAGTTCGATAGTTAATGGTCTCTGGCTTCTTCACTTCGCCATGGGACCAAGAACGAATCATCTCTGGCGACGCAATTGAAATGCGTACGGCATCAAATGACAATGGATCTTTTGGTTTATCAAAAAAGTTTAATAAGTCCTTCAAGATGAACTCCTCATCAATATTTAAAAATCAAAATCACTGTTCAATAAAATCTTCTTCAACACCCACGATGTCCTCGTCGCTGTCAGATAATAAACCTGACTCAACAAGTTCAACGTTGAGACCTAAACTCTGCAGTTCTTTAACCAATACATTAAAGGATTCTGGTAAACCTGGCTCAAGGATGTTTTCACCTTTGACAATACTTTCATACATACGCGTTCTCCCTGCGACGTCATCCGACTTCACAGTGAGGAACTCTTGTAGAGAGTATGCTGCGCCATAAGCCTCAATGGCCCAGACCTCCATCTCTCCAAGTCTTTGGCCACCAAACTGGGCTTTACCACCAAGAGGCTGCTGAGAAACAAGAGAGTATGGTCCAATGGAGCGTGCGTGAATCTTCTCTTCCACCAAGTGGTGAAGCTTCAGCATGTACATGATCCCCACTGTCACAGGGTTTTCAAAAACTTCCCCGGTACGACCATCAAAGAGAATCATTTGTCCACTGGTCGGCATTTCTGCCTTTTCAAGAAGACCCTTCACTTCGCTCTCTTTGGCCCCATCAAAAACAGGAGAAGCCAAGTGAACTCCATGCTTAACGACTTTGATCATCTTTTTAAGAGAATCTTCGTCGGCAGAGTCGATCTTCTTTGAAATTTCCGTGTCATCAAAAGTTTGCTTGAGGGCGGTACGAGCACGCTCAGCTTGGAAGTTATTCAACTGCTCTTGCAACTGAACCCCCAAGTAGCGGGCAGCAAGACCCAAGTGAACCTCAAGAATCTGACCGATGTTCATACGAGAAGGTACGCCCAGAGGGTTAAGCACCATATCGACCGGTGTTCCATCAGCCAAATAAGGCATGCTTTCCACGGGAAGGATTTTTGAGACCACACCCTTGTTACCATGGCGGCCGGCAAACTTATCACCCACCTGCAGTTTACGTTTAATAGCCACATAAACTTTCACCATTTTGATAACGCCAGGAGGAAGTTCATCACCCTTCTTCAGGCGATCCACTTTCTCGTCAAAAACGAGTTTAATGGCGTCAAGTTGATTGCGAGCCTTATCCACGACGCGAGACACTTGATACTCAAGCTCTTGCTCAAGAGGAATATATGAAAGAAGCTCAAAAGCAATACTTTCAAGATCCTCCAAGGCAATCACCTGCCCCTTTTCAAGAAGCTTTTCACTTCCATCTTCATTCAAAAGAGCACCGCTGGTTTTTTTACCAATCAAGATGTCCTTAAGTTCTTCGATGGCGTTGTTTTTAATAACGTTTTGTTCCACGTCGAAATCTTTTTGGATCTTCTTACGCTTTTCCTCGATGATGGACTGCAAGCGAACGTCGCGATCCACACCTTCACGGCTATAAACCTGAGCATCGATCACAGTACCGGTCACACCCGAAGGCACGCGAAGTGAGGTGTCTTTTACATCACCGGCTTTTTCACCGAAAATGGCGCGAAGAAGTTTCTCTTCAGGAGAAAGCTGAGTCTCGCCTTTGGGAGTCACCTTACCAACAAGAATGTTGCCAGGCTTCACTTCAGCACCAATGCGAATCACACCCGATTCATCGAGATCTTTAAGGGCTTCTTCACCAACATTGGCAATATCACGAGTGATCTCTTCTTTGCCAAGTTTAGTGTCACGAGCAATACACTCGAACTCTTCAACGTGAATAGATGTGTAAACATCGTCACGAATCAAACGCTCTGAGATAAGAATAGAGTCCTCGAAGTTGTAACCCATCCAAGGAGTGAAGGCGACGAGAATATTTTGACCAAGAGCCAGCTCACCGTACTCTGTCGAAGGACCATCTGCAATAATGTCACCCTTCTTCACACGATCATCCTTGGCCACGATGGGCTTTTGGTTGAAACAAGTATTTTGGTTGGTTCTTTGATATTTTGTTAAGTTGTAAATGTCGACGTTAGCGCCAAGACCTCCGCCTTTGGCTAAACGACGAACCACGATACGAGAGGCATCCACTTGCTCAACAATCCCGTCGTTCATAGCTACAACACTGGTTCCAGAGTCGCGAGCCACAAGCTTTTCAACACCCGTCCCCACCAGTGGAGAGCGAGAGCGCAGACAAGGCACTGCCTGACGTTGCATGTTCGATCCCATCAAGGCACGGTTGGCGTCATCGTGCTCAAGGAAAGGAATCAAAGAAGCTGCTATCGAAACCAACTGACTGGGTGACACATCCATAAGGGTCACTTTTTCAACCGGGTTGGTTTGATAGTCTCCGTTGCAACGGGTAGTGAGCTGCTCAGCATCGAGTGAAGCCGCGCCCTCACGAGTGGCCGGAGCAATGTGATGATCCGTCTCTTCAAGAGCGGAAAGATAAGTCACATCCCCTTCAACCTCTTTGTTATTTACTTTCAAATAAGGGGTCTCAATAAAGCCATGGTTGTTGATGCGAGCATAGGTGGCTAGTGACGCAATCAAACCAATGTTTGGACCTTCTGGAGTTTCAATAGGACAGATACGTCCGTAGTGGGTGGGGTGAACGTCACGAACTTCAAAGCCCGCACGATCACGAGTCAAACCGCCTGGTCCAAGAGCCGACAAACGACGTTTGTGAGTGATCTCAGAAAGTGGATTGGTTTGATCCATAAACTGAGAGAGCTGAGAAGAGCCAAAGAATTCTTTGACCACAGCATTCACGGGTTTCGCGTTCACTAGATCATGAGGCATCATGGTTTCAACATCTTGCAGACTCATTCTTTCACGAATGGCTCTTTCCATACGAACCAGACCGATGCGGTATTGGTTCTCAAGAAGTTCACCCACAGAGCGAACGCGACGGTTACCCAAGTGGTCGATATCGTCCACGTTACCCTTACCATTACGTAGGTTAACTAACGTGCGAACCACCTCAAGGATGTCTTTTTCAGTCAAAGTGCGGTGTTCAACCGGACACTCATCAAAGGAAATGTTAAAACGGTGATTAATTTTTAATCGGCCCACTTCAGACAGATCATAAGTTTCAGCATCAAAGAAGAGGCGATGGAAAAAGTTAGTCGCAGCCTCAATGGTTGGTGGCTCACCAGGACGTAAGCGCTTGTAAATCTCAAGAAGCGCTTCTTCTTTGGTTTCAATTTTATCAATAAGGAGTGTGTTTCTGAGGTAAGGTCCTACAGCCAAACCATCAAAGAAAATCAAGTCTATGGACTTCAATTTCAAAGCGTCAATGGCATCAAGGACATCAGGAGTCACTTCCGTGTTTACATCAGCAATAATTTCGCCTGTGGTCTCATTAATAATAGGACGGGCGACCACTTTACCCATAAGGTCTTCAGAGCTAAGAGTGAGCTCGGTTAAGCCAATTTCTTTTACCTTGCGAACAGCTGCGCGAGTGATTCGGCGACCCGCGCGAACAATCACGTCTCCTGTTTTAGGATCAAGAATATCAACGATGGCTCTTTGGCCTGCCACTTTATCCACGTCAAATGGACGAAGGTACTCACCTTTTTTGCCCACCTTCACAGTGTCGATGTCGTGATAGTACTCAAGGATCTGTTGATCGTCATAGCCAAGGGCTTTTAAGACGATGGTCGCAGGAAATTTACGGCGCCGATCGATACGCACATAAAGAAGGTCTTTCTGATCAAATTCAAAGTCGAGCCAAGAACCACGGTAAGGAATCACTCGAGCGGAGTAGAGGAACTTACCAGAAGTACTTCCTTTACCACCATCATGATCAAAGAACACACCTGGAGAGCGATGAAGCTGGGATACAACCACACGCTCCGTTCCATTCACAATGAAAGAACCGTTTTTGGTCATCAATGGGATTTCACCCAGGTAGACCTCTTGCTCTTTCACATCACGAATGCTGCGCGCTTCCGTTTCTTCGTCCACATCAAAAACAATCAAACGCAACGTCACCTTAACGGGGGCTGCGTAAGTCATGCCTCTTTGGCGACACTCCTCAACGTCATACTTAGGTGGTTCAAGCACATAGCTTACGAATTCCAAGCTCGACGTGTTGTTGAAGTCGCTGATTGGGAAAACGGAACGAAACACCCCGTTGAGCCCCGTGTCATCCCTGCGGTCAGCATCCATATCCTTCTGCAAGAAGCTTTCATAGGATTGCTTCTGCATCTCGATAAGATTGGGAATATCAATAGCGACATTGTTCTGAGAAAAAGATTTCCGTATGCGGACATTCGAAGCAGTAACCGGGCTGGTTGCCATTTCGTCTCCTTATTAAATATTGATCACAAACACCCATAGGGAAGGCACTGGCCTTCCCTATTTCATTAAAAACACAAGACTTTAAGGTAAGTTGTATACTTACTTAATTTCAACTTTTGCACCAGCTTTTTCTAGGGCTTCCTTAATTTTATCAGCTTCTTCTTTAGGAACGCCTTCTTTTACTGGCTTTGGAGCGCCTTCAACTAGATCCTTAGCCTCTTTAAGACCTAATCCAGTGATAGTACGAACCTCTTTAATCACGTTGATCTTTTTGTCGCCAGCGCTGGCCAAGATCACGTCAAATTCAGTCTTCTCTTCAGCGGCAGCACCACCACCAGCAGCGCCACCCACAGCCGCTACAGCCACAGGAGCAGCAGCAGAAACGCCCCACTTCTCTTCTAGTTCTTTAACAAGATCAGCAATTTCCATTACTGACATATTTGACAAGAAATCGATTACTTCTTCTTTATTTAAAGCCATTTTATTACTCCATTTTTTATAAATTAATTTTCAAATTTAAATTATTCACTCTTTGTATCTTTGTAAGCATTCATCACATTCAGGAACCCACTTGGTACCGCATTCATGACGCGAACCATATTTGTTGCAGGTGCCAGCATGACGCTAAGTAGCTGTGCGCGTAGCTCGTCTTTTCCGGGCAGAGTGGCAAGATATTTAATCTTAGCCGCATCTAGCTTCTTCCCTTCCATCACCCCAGTTTTCAGCTTGAGTTTTTCAACCTCTTTGCTGAATTCCGAAAGGGCTTTTGCTGAAGCGCTCGCGTCTTCATAGGCAAAAACCAGGGCATTGGTGCCAACAAACTCACCCTCAAGGGCCGCATCGGCCTCAGGGTGCTCTTTGAATGCCAAGCGAGCCAGAGTGTTTCTGACCACTTTCATCTCTGAGTTGACTCTACGGAGGTTCTTGCGCAGTTCAGTGACCTGCTCAACATCCATTCCGATAAAGTCCACAACAAAGGTGGCTTTGGCACGGGAAAGATTATCGGAAAGCTTACTAATACGCTCGGCTTTTTCAGCACGTGTAAGCATCGCTTTTCCTCCTCTTTCTATGTAAGGGCGATCTTTAGAGTTCGACTCCGTATCTCAATAGGCGACAAGCATTAAACCCCACATGGGTACCTATAGTCTTCGATCGCGGTTTTCTATTTTAATTTTGCAGCAACGTTACTCACATCAATGGCAATCCCAGGACCCATTGTGCTTGAAACGCTCATTTGTCTTAAATATACGCCTTTGCTGGAAGACGGCTTTGCCTTTTGTAAGGCGTGAACCAAGCTCATGAAGTTCTCTTGGAGCTTCTCAGGCCCCATGGACTTCTTGCCAATCCCAGCATGTACAATTCCTGCTTTTTCAACGCGAAAGCTGCACTTTCCTTTTTTCTCGGCGGTGACAGCGTCACCCACATTCATGGTGACCGTACCCACTTTAGGGTTAGGCATTAGACCGCGAGGGCCAAGAATTTTGGCCACTTTGGAAACCGTCGCCATCATATCAGGAGTGGCAATGGCTTTATCAAAGTCCATCCATCCACCTTTGATTTTTTCAACGAGATCATCCGCACCAACAAAGTCAGCTCCGGCATCGGTGGCTTCTTTTTCTTTAGGGCCTTTAGCAAAAACCAAAACACGAACGGTTTTACCAATCCCATTAGGAAGGGCCACAGAACCGCGCACCTGCTGGTCACTTTGCTTAGGGTCAACACCCAAACGAATGGACACATCCACAGTTTCATCAAACTTCGCGGTGGAAGTTTGGTCTACCAACTGGAAGGCCTCTTCAACGGTGTACTTTTTTGTAGAGTCAATTTTTTCGTTATTTGCTTTCATTCGCTTTGCTAATTTACCCATGATGTCCTCAGCCAATCACTTCTACGCCCATGCTTTTGCAAGTACCAACAACTTGGTTCACTGCACTCTCAAGGGTGATACAGTTTAAATCTGGAAGTTTTGTTTCTGCGATTTTCTTCACGTCATCCATTTTGATTTTTGCCACTTTGTCTTTTTGAGGCATCTTGGATCCACTTTTCAACTTACAAGCTTCTTTAATCAAAACTGATGTTGGAGGCGTTTTTGTGATGAAAGTGAAGGAACGATCTTGATAGACCGTGATCACGACCGGGATAATGGTGTTGCCCGCTTGTTGAGTTTTTGCATTGAATTGCTTGCAAAAATCCATAATGTTAACACCATGTTGACCGAGAGCCGGGCCAACAGGGGGCGCAGGATTCGCCTTACCGGCGGGAATTTGCAATTTAATCATACCAGTGACTTTCTTAGCCATTTGCGCGCTCCAATCCAGAACAGTGAAATGACACGATATAGTCGATTTTTAAAGGTCGAGCAAGGGAAAATGGTGAAATCCCTAGGACTTATTTACCTCGAAGGCCACTGAGCCAGCGGCGAATCAAGAAGCGAGGTCGGACATGCTCGTAACGGATAAAGTCGTCTCCCGCGTTTAATGGAACCGCATAGAGATTTTTGGCTTCCACGTCCTCAGATCGAACATAATAGACGTTCGCCCCATCAAAGTAGACTTGCTCGTAACCTTGTTCCATCAGAAGGTGCTGCCAGTGACCATCCACCCGCTCCGTCCCCTTGACCTCTGCCGCTTCGATCACCACGAGGCGGGGTTTGTATTTTTTAAAGTTAAACCCCCGAAGGACAAGCTCTTCAGCACCTTCCACATCAATTTTTAAAAAATCAATGTTTTCAACCTGATAACTTTCGCAAAGGTCGTTGAGAGAACGGCTCTTCATAGGCCGCTTTTCCAAAGTCAGTCCCCGGTAAACCTCATCCTGGCTGGGCTCACCAATAAAGGAAATTTTGGGATCTTCTTTAACAAAGAAGTAGTCCACCTCACCCTCGGCATCTGAAATTGCACAACAAAGATTTATATCTCGGGGACGATCCTGCTGCAAAAGCTTATGGTAGGCTTGATTAGGCTCCACATTAATCCCACGCCAACCCCGGTCGTAAAACATTTTGGTAACGGAATCCTTTTTTGGATGCGCCGCGCCAATATCAATATAAAAGCCGACTCCTTTTTTCGCAAAAAGGCGGTCAATCAGCACATCCTCAAAATTCTGGGCAAACGACACTTTCATGGAAAAATCAAAATAGGTGGCCGAGCCTTTCCAGGCAACCCATTTTTTCTCCAGTGACCAAGGCTTCAATGACTCTTCCTTTCTAATCCATTAAAACTGAAAAGGCTTTACCCATTTGTTTTATTTAAAAAGGATTGGAATTTGAACCCTGTAACTGTCGATGTGACTTGCCTGATTCGAAGCGAGCTCACCGGTATTGGTAATTACTGCTACCAGCTCATGCGTGCTCTACATAATGAGGGGCAAGCCACAAGTTACGTGCGCAAGTTCAGCCGCAGGGATCCCCACCATTTTATTGAAAAATGGACGGGCGAATCGGCGAAGGCTTACATCCCCTACCTCAGTGATTTGACTACGAAACACAAAGGTATTTTTCACGGACCCGACTTTAAAATGATCGTCAGTCCCCTCTGGAAAAGAGTAGTCACCATTCATGATTTAGCCGTGTTTCACCCAGAATGGCTTGATCCCAATTTTTGTGAAAGTGGTCAGAAAAAAATGGCGAACGTCATCCGTAAAAATCCCGATGCCATTATTGTCGCCACGGACTTTGTTGCCAAAGAGCTTGTTGAGTATTTTCCAAAAATGGAAGGGAAAGTGCACAGCATTTTTCATGGAGGAGACCACTTGCTTCCCGTCGATGAAAGTGAAAGCTTTGCTTTTCATGAAAAGCCATACTTTCTTTACGTAGGCACCATTGAAAAACGAAAAAATCTACAAAATATCCTCCCCGCTTTTGAAAAGTTTGTGGAAAAGAATCCTGAGTTTCAACTTTGGATTGTCGGTGGTGATGGCTATGGCGCTAAAGACATTCATCGTCTTTTGTTGCCTATGGAAGCTAAGGGTTACATCAAACGCTTGGGTTATGTTAATAACAAAAAGCTAAAAGCCCTCTACCAAAACGCCAAAGGTTTGATCTACCCCTCGGTCTACGAGGGGTACGGGATTCCCTTGATGGAGGCCATGTCCCTCGGTTGTCCGGTGGTCACTAGCCACTATGGTTCCGTCAATGAGGTTGCTGGCGATGGCGCCCTCAAGGTCGATCCGCTTTCACAAAATGAAATTGAAACGGCCATAGAAACTTTAGCTTTTACTAATCAAAGTGAACGTATCGCAAAGGCGCGCTCTCGCGCACAAAAGTACACTTGGCAGAACTCTGCCAAGGAACATATCAAAGTCTATAAAAGTTTAATGTAGGGACTAGTTCTTCTCTACCTGTACAAAATCTAATTCGACAGGGGTTGGACGACCGAAAATGCTGACGGAGACCTTAACCTTTGCCTTCTCTTCGTTGATCTCTTCCACAACACCATTAAAGTTGCTGAAAGGACCATCGATGACTGTTACGGCATCACCTAAGTTGAAGGAAATGTGCGGCTTTGGCTTCTCGGCGCCAAGAACCATTTGCTGAGTGACCTTCTCGACTTCGGTTTCAGGAACGGCTTGTGGCTTATCACCACCAATAAAGCCAGTCACTTTGGAGCTGTCTTTTACAAGGTGCCAAGTTTTATCATTCATCACCATTTGCACAAAGATATAACCTGGGAAAAACTTACGAGCTCGGGTTTGCTTTTTACCCTTCACTAACTGAACCACATTTTCAGAGGGAACAAGAATGTCGCCAAAAAACTCTTGCATGTTCAAGGTGTTAATACGCTCTTCGATGGCGGCTTTGGCCGTGTGTTCGCAGCTTGTACGGGTATTAACAATGTACCACTTCTTTTCTGTATCCACCGAGAACTCCTTAGCTCATTCCAATGATGAATTGAATAATTTGGCCAGAAAGAAAATCAAAGATGCCGAGGATAATGCCTGACAATATCATAAAAACACAAACCACAATGGTCATAGCTGTGGTGTCTTTGCGTGAAGGCCAAACAACTTTGCTCACTTCAATAATCACTTCATGGGCCCACTGACGCATTTTTTTAGAAAAGGTCATGTAAACAAAAAAGCCAATCCCCAATCCGATGGGAAGACCATGGCGAACCACTTCAGAATCGGTAAAGCGAGCAAATGTCCCAGACCAGTTGGACAAAAGGGCCACCAAAACGCGTACGATGTAACCGACCATAAAGGCCCCACAAACGTAACCAACCATCATGACTTTATTGACTGTCTTTTCCATAAAAAGCCTTCACATCCTTAAAATGGCAGGGCAGGAGGGACTCGAACCCCCAACCAACGGATTTGGAGTCCGTTACTCTACCAATTGAGCCACTGCCCTACTCCAAAAGTATCGATAACCATTAACAAAAAAAGGCCCCTGTGGCTAGGGACCTTTTTTCTAATTTCCGATTTTACTGAAAATTATTCAATAATTTCAGTAACAACACCGGCACCCACTGTACGTCCACCCTCGCGGATCGCAAAGCGAAGCTCTTTTTCCATGGCGATGGGGCAGATAAGCTCAACGCTCATTTCTACTTGGTCACCAGGCATAACCATTTCAACGCCTTCTTTAAGCTGACAAACACCAGTCACGTCAGTTGTACGGAAGTAGAACTGAGGACGGTAGTTGGTGAAGAATGGAGTGTGACGTCCGCCTTCTTCTTTTGTCAAAATATAGGCTTCACATTTGAATTTTTGGTGAGGCTTGATGGTGCCAGGAGCAGCCAAAACTTGACCTCTTTCCACTTCTTCTTTTTTAGTACCACGAAGTAAACAACCAGCGTTGTCACCAGCCATACCTTCATCAAGAAGCTTACGGAACATTTCAATACCCGTCACAGTGGTCTTAGTGGTTGGCTTAATACCAACGATTTCCACTTCGTCGCCCACTTTAATTTTACCGCGCTCAATACGGCCAGTAACAACAGTTCCACGACCAGAAATAGAGAACACGTCCTCGATAGGCATAAGGAAAGTTTTGTCCACGTCGCGCTCAGGCTCAGGAACTGTGGCGTCCACAGCATCCATAAGCTTCATGATGGCTTCTTCACCCATAGGTCCTTTGTCACCTTCAAGAGCTTTTAGAGCAGAACCACGAACGATTGGAATATCGTCGCCAGGGAACTCGTATTTGTTAAGAAGTTCACGAATCTCAAGCTCAACAAGCTCAAGAAGTTCTTCATCGTCAACTTGGTCACATTTGTTCAAGAAAACAACGAGAGCTGGAACACCCACCTGACGGGCAAGAAGGATGTGCTCACGGGTTTGAGGCATAGGACCATCTGCTGCAGAAACCACAAGGATTCCACCGTCCATTTGAGCAGCACCAGTGATCATGTTTTTCACGTAGTCGGCGTGTCCAGGACAGTCAACGTGAGCATAGTGACGGTTAGCCGTTTCATACTCAACGTGAGCTGTAGAGATAGTGATCCCTCTTTCACGCTCTTCAGGGGCTTTATCAATGTCAGCGTAGTTCATGGCTTGAGCTCCGCCCTTTTCGGAAAGAACCTTAGTGATGGCGGCCGTTAATGTTGTTTTACCATGGTCAACGTGGCCGACAGTTCCGATGTTCACATGGGGTTTACTCCGAGAAAATTTCTCTTTTGACATGACTTCGCCTCCTAAAAAGCAATACTTACTTGGTTAAGTTTGTAATTAAACAATCTCTTTATATATATCATCAACAAAAATCAACTCCAGAGCACACAAATGGTGCTGATGGTGAGAATCGAACTCACGACCTCACCCTTACCAAGGGTGTGCTCTACCCCTGAGCCACATCAGCACGGAAAAATTGGAGCGGGAGACGGGTCTCGAACCCGCAACCCTCAGCTTGGAAGGCTGATACTCTAGCCAATTGAGCTACTCCCGCCCGTTAACACCCTTCACTAGAAAGAGCGGAAAGGTTTCCCTTTCAAAAAATGGTGGAGAGAGGAGGATTCGAACCTCCGAAGGCTAGGCCAGCAGATTTACAGTCTGCCCTCGTTGACCGCTTGAGTATCTCTCCAGTGGTATGCTCTGAGCTATTCAGCCTCTAATAAACAGGGGCTGAAAGCAAATTTTTTGTCCCCCGCAATAGCGAAACCCGACTGGAGTTATGGAACCCATAGTCATGGATGGTGCTGAATGAGGGACTCGAACCCCCAACCTACTGATTACAAATCAGTTGCTCTACCAATTGAGCTAATTCAGCTCACAATCGCTGAAGACTGTAAGGGCTGGTCTTAAATAAGGGGGTGTTTGAAGTCAACTTTAATCCTAAAGAAAACGGGATCTTGCAGCCTCGTAGACACAGAGTGCGAAAGCCACAGAAGCATTATAACTGGAGCCACTTTCGGCCTGTGGAATGCGAATCAATTGATCGCAAAAACCCTGAGTCGAAGATCTCATCCCCGCCCCTTCCGAGCCAACGATTATCACAGATTTTTCAGCAAATTGGGTTTGGGGAAGGCTCTGTTTACCAGCCTCAGCAAGGCCGTAAATCCAATAGCCCTTTTCTTTGAACCAGCTGATCTGGGATTGGAACTGAATGGACTCCACGGGAACATGCTCAGCCCCTCCGCTGGCCACTTTGCAGACCACAGGCGTCAGGTCAACACTGCGATTTTTAGGGATAAAAAGGCCATCCACTTCCAGGAGCCAAGCTGTGCGCAAGATGGCCCCCAAGTTATGGGGATCGGTAATGCCATCAAGCATTACAACCAGGCTCGAATCCCTGTCTGCAGATTCATCGGACCAACGAGGTCGATCGTTTAGGGCTACCGCCACTCCTTGGTGACCCTCGGCAATAGAATTTAAAAATTTCCCACCCTTGGTTTTCACTGGAAGCTTTTGCTTACTGCAAAGTTTCTCCAAGGCCTCGTGATCCCTGGCTTTGGTGTCCTGGATGATCACCTCAAGAACCCAAGACGGGTTTTGCAAAATAGCCTCTTTACAGGCATGGGTGCCAATCACCCAACGCAGAGGTTCCTTATTTTTTTTCGGTCTCAAAAGCAAAGCTCCAAAAGGCTCAAGCACTGATTGTACACGCGATCCGCTGGCACAACATGCTTTTGCTTTTTCTTGCGCTCAAAAACTTCGATCTCCCCTTTGTCCATGCCTCGCTTGCCAACGACGACTCGCAAAGGAAATCCAAGAAGGTCCGCATCTTTAAATTTAATTCCAGGGCGCTCAGCGCGATCGTCGACAAATACGTCCACACCTGAGGACTCCAAATCTTTGACCAGTTTTTCTGTCCACTGGCTGAGTTCCGAATCTTCAGGATCTAATAGACAAACATGAACAGAAAATGGAGCGACACTTTTCGGCCACATCATCCCATCTTCATCATGGCTTTGCTCAACAATGGCCTGAAGGCTACGAGTGACACCAATTCCATAACAGCCCATTTCCACTGTCTGACTTTTACCATTCTCATCGAGAAACTGTAGGCCCATGGGTTCAGCATACTTAGTACCAAGATAAAAAATGTGTCCCACTTCAATGCCCCGTTTTTCAGTGAGTGGTTTTCCACATTGAGGGCAATCATCACCTGCCGTTGCCTGGGAAATATCAGCATCCAATGTCACTTGGAAATCACGGCCAGGAACCACATTCTTGAGATGGAAGTCATCTTCATTGGCTCCAACAACAAAACTTTCAAGCTGATTCAAGAGAGGGTCCATAACCACTTGGGTTGTGATACCCACAGGTCCACAACTTCCGGATGCGGCACCAGTGAGTTTTTTCACCTCCGCATCCGACAAGGGTTCTACTTCAGCAACCGCCCCGAGAATGGTTTTGACCTTAATTAAATTCACTTCGCGACTCCCTGGAAGAAGCAAAGTCGCGTCCATCCAATCCCCTTGCGCATTTTGATATTTTACAAAAAAGGTTTTCACCAATTGGTTTGCATCAAGCTTTAGGGCTTTGGCCAAATCCTCAATAGACCTCAAGCCTGGGGTCGAGAATTTTTCCATGGGGGCTTCTGACCAGGACTCTGTGCCCTGCTTTTTGGTAACTACCGGGGCCACCTCAGTGTTGGCGGAATAACCACAATCATTACACAGAAGAACATGGTCCATACCGTGGTCAGCAACCACTTGAAACTCGTGGGAGAGGTCACCACCAATGGCCCCAGAATCCGCTTGCACCACCGTGAACTCAACACCAAGACGATTAAAGATTTCCATATAGGCTTTGCGCATGCCCTCATAAGACTGAAGAGCCCCATCCTTGTTCGCATCAAAGGAGTAAGCATCCTTCATGATGAACTCTCTCCCTCGCATAAGACCAAAACGGGGGCGGATTTCATCTCTATACTTAGTTTGAATCTGGTAGATATTGGTGGGCAGATCTCGGTAGCTTTGCAGGTCATTTTTTACAAAGTCCACAATGACCTCTTCATGGGTCGCCCCCAGGCAAAAATCATGTTGGTTTTTGTTTTTAAATTTAAGGAGCTCCGTCATATGGGGCCAGCGGCCGGAAAGCTGCCACAGGGAGGCCGGCTGAACCATGGGCATGAGGATTTCATGGCAACCCGCCTTTCCCAGCTCCTCACGCAGGATACCCTCGAACTTTCGAATGGATCTGAGCAATAAAAAGCCATAGCTGAATATGCCTGGGGCCAACTTTTTAATCATGCCCGAGCGAACCAATAGGCGGTGGCTCTCCATCTCGGCATCGGCGGGGTTTTCACGCAGGGTTTTCAGGGTGATTTGCGACCATTTCATGGGACTTATCCTTCTCGAATCACTGTCATAAAGGGGCCACTTTAACTCAGTTTGCTAGCGGAGACTAGCCCAGCACGAGCCTGTAATCTTTTCCATAGACACATGGCGTTGAAAGTCGTAAAAGAAGGCCAATTCTTAAGTAACAAATACAACCAATATTAATAATTTTACGGACAGTTTTTTATAAGGGGTACAAAAATGAGGATGTTCATTGTTATCACAATGATTTTTGCGGGACTGAGCTCTTATGGCGCTCCCACCAGCCAAGATACAAACCAACTACTGGACTCACTCTACGAGAGTGGCGCTGTGGTTGAACCGGAAGCGGGCGAAGAGGAAGCCAACTTTCTTGATCAATTCAATCCTAACTCGCCAGATGCTGAGGCCTTACTCGACGCTATGGAAGCCAATGATGACTTTGCTTTTATCGAAGATTTAGCTGCAGGCAACTTACCTGTTGTAAAAGCTTCCTTGGGTGGTCAATCCATCAAAATTATTGTGGATAAATCTGAACAGACTCTTTACTTTTACATGAACGGCAAGCACATGGACTCTTGGTTGGTTTCTACTGCAAGAAGCCCCTTTTCTACGCCCACAGGAACATGGAATCCAGTCCCTGGTCGAATTTACACTAAGTACTCTTCAACCAAGTACCCCGGCGGAAGTTGGAAGGGCCTAGGCAACATGCCTTATGCTATCTTTTTCTATAGAGGCTTTGCCCTTCATGGTACCACAGCAGGAAACATTCCTAAATTGGGACGTCCCGCCTCTCATGGTTGCGTGCGTATGCACCCTAATAACGCCAAATACTTAAACGGAGTCGTCAAAGATGCCGTTCGCACCTATGGCTATAGCAGTGTTGTGATCCAAGTTCGTAAATAATTGAATTTGGTAAAATAACGTCCTTATAAAAGCGCTCCTCAGGAGCGCTTTTTTATTTTTCGGTTGAGCTCACCCCCAATCAGAGTTACAGCTTATCCCATGAAACTGCGTAAAGCCGTCTATGCTGGAAGTTTTGACCCCCTCACCAATGGTCATCGCTGGGTCATTGAAAGAGCTGTTAAGCTTTTTGATGAAGTCATCATTGCCATTGGAGTGAATCCAGATAAAAACTATTTTCTTTCTGCAGAAGAACGCCAATCCCATATTCAGTCAGTCATTGAAAGCATGGAAAAATTGGACTGCAAGGTCACTGTTGAGGTGATTGGCAATCAATACCTTGCGAAGTTTGCTCATAACGAAGGTGCTAGCTGTTTGATTCGCGGGATTCGCTCGGAAGGGGACTTTAGTTATGAGTATGCCATGGCCCAAGCCAACCGCAGCCTTGCGCCCGATATTGAATCCATCTATTTGATGCCTCCGCCCGCGCTGGCCCAGGTTTCTTCATCCCTAGTCAAATCACTAATTGGCCCGGAAGGTTGGCAAGATCTGGTGAAACAATATGTGCCAGACGAAGTCTTCCAATCTCTGATCTCAAAAAACTAGCTTTCTAATTCGATGCCAAAGTTCTTGATCTTGCGATGAAGATAAGAGCGCTCCAGGCCAATGGCTTCTGCCGTTTTAGAAATATTACCGTTATGCTCGTTAATTTTGCGAACAATGTATTCTTTTTCGAATTGGGCACGGGCTTCCCGAAAGCTACCAATCTCGGTGAAGGCACCACCGCCTTCGCCTTGATTAAGGCCAGCAAAGGTCAAATCATGGACGTCCACCACTTCTTCTGGAGTGAGAATGTAAATCCGCTCAACAAAGTTTTTGATTTCACGGACATTTCCGGGCCAGTCGTGCTTTACTAATTCTTTAAGAGCCTTGGCTGAAAATTTCTTCTCTGGATAGCCCCCACTCAGGCAAGACTTCTCGCTGAAATGGAAAATCAATGGCTCAATATCCTCCCTGCGGTCTTTAAGAGGAGGAATTTCAAAAGGAACCACATGGAGACGGTAATAAAGATCTTCACGAAACAGGCCTCTTTCAACGAGAGACTTTAAATCCTTGGTCGTGGCTGCAATGACCCGCACATCCAAGTCCACTTGCTTAGTTCCGCCGACCCTTTGAATCTTTTGGTCCTCAAGATATTTTAAAAGCTTGGCTTGCACAGCCATCGGAAGGTGGTCCACATCATCTAAAAATAATGTACCACCATCAGCAAAATCAAAGCTCCCTTTGCGCTCATCCGTACTACCAATCACACTCCCCTTCTCGTAACCAAAGAGCTCACCTTCAATAAGGTCTTCCGTCATATGGGCGCATTTAAAATCGACAAAAGATTGGCCAGCGCGCTGGCTGAGGTAATGAATATTTACGGCGACAAGCTCTTTACCAACCCCGGGCTCCCCTTGCACAAGGACCCAAGAGTTTGTTGGCGCAACTTTGGCGATCAGTTCCTTGACCTTTTTAGCACTGGCCGAATTACCCACAATGGCTATATTTTGGCGAAGTTTATTGAGGAGACTGCGCTTCTCGACACGGATTTTTTGTAAATCGAGAACATTTTTCAAGAGAATAATCACTTTATCCATCGACACTGGTTTTTCGACAAAGTCCCAAGCACCAAGCTTAGTCGCTTCCACAGCAGTTTCAATGGTCCCATGGCCTGACATCATGATGATCTCGGGGCGATCGGGCCACGAGGCCACTTCACGCATCAAATCCATTCCGTCTTTATCCCCCGGCATCCAAATATCAAGTAGGACGACATCAGGCTTAAAATTTTGGATTTTCTGCAAACCCACTTCTGCGTTTTCCGCAGAGTCTACAATAAAGCCCTCATCTGCTAACGAAGCGGAAAGAACCTCGCGAATGGGGCGTTCATCGTCAATAACCAAAATTCTTTCTTTTTTAAATTCCACGATAATGGCTCCTAAAACCTCGCTAGATTACTCCGTTGTGTAAGGAAGCTCAATCTGTACCTGTAATCCCTGGGGTTGGTTGGCGGCGAGTCGAACATAGCCGTTGTGATCTTCGATGATTTTTTTAACGATGGTCAACCCTAATCCCGATCCTCCGGGGTGCTTGGAGTAGTAGGGCTCGAACATGCGCTCCATCTCCTCCTCGCTGACCTCCCGTCCATTATCTATGATGGTGAGAGTCACAACACCCCGCTCTGGGTCCAAAAGGGTCTCGATGCGAATTTCGGGGGATTGATTGCCAGAACTCGCATTGACAGCATTCTCCACCAAATTAAAAACAGCCCTCTTAATTTGCTCTAGATCAAAATAAAAGGCTTTGATTTGATTATCAAACTGGCCACTAAAGCGGATTTGCCTATGCGCTTGCTCGTAGAGAAATAAAACTTTCTCGGCCATATCGTTGAGGTTTGAAAGTCTCGGGCGAGTTTCTGGCATACGAGCAAATTGGCTAAACTCATTAATTAAATATTTAAGAGAATCTGTTTGCTCAATAATCATGTTGGTGCAGGCAGTGAACGCCGGGTCGGTGATGTCGTTGGAAAACTTTTTCTGCAATCGCTGTGCGGATAATTTAATAGGTGTCAGTGGGTTTTTGACCTCGTGGGCGATTCTTCGTGCAACCTCTTTCCAGGCGGCCGCTCTTTGCGCTTGAAAAACGTCAGAGAGATCATCAAAGGCCACCACTCGCCCCAGATCTTCTCCATTCTCACCAGCAAGAGTTGACACCTTAAGCATAGAAGGCACACTGGACTGACCACGATCCAACAATATCTGCTTCTCAACAGTATTCAGTCGGTGGGTACGCATTTTTAAAACCATTTGTCGATAAAGCCGAAAGTATTTTTCATCCAATACCTCGTCTACGCTTTTATTAATATACTCCAAAGGATTGATACTCAAAATTTTGGCGGCCTTATCATTGATCATAGTGATGCGATCTTGGGCGTCCAAAGAAATCACCCCCGTGTTCACATTGGAAAGCACCACGTGCATATAACGTCGTCTTTGATCAAGCTCTTTCAACGTGACCTTAAGGCTATCATTAGCCTCCATGGTTTCTTTGCGCGAGCGATCCAAAGCCTCCACCATGGAATTAAAGTTTGTCGCCAACCGCTTAACCTCTGTTTCTCCAGAATCAATTTCCACCCGTTGATAATTTCCCTCAGCCACTTTTTGTGTCGCTTTCCCTAAAGTTTCCAAGGCCGATGACAAGTGTTTTGCCATATAAAGACCAAACCAAGCCGAACAAAAGAGAATCATCAGAGTCATGAGAATAAGAACAATCACGTAAATGGATTTGAGTGGATATTGAAGGGCGTTGGATCCCTTCATCTCCTCATAAGCCAACGAAACATCATTCATTTTTGAAA
>JAGQZY010000070.1 GCA_020435205.1 Bdellovibrionales bacterium
GCTATGCCTGTGTGGACGGTTTGGGTTGTTGTGGCATGCCCAACTGGGAGCATGGTGACTGGGATTCCCTTAAAAAGAAGGGGATGCATAATATAAATCTTCTTTATCCTTATGTGCAAGCTGGTGCAAAAGTGGCAGTTATTAACCCCACTTGCTCTATGATGATGAAAGATGAGTACGTGACTTTGCTGGATACCCAGGAAAAGAACAGGGTTGAGGCTGTGGCTGCGGCCATTGTTGATGTGGCTGAATATTTATGGAATTTGCGTGAGGAAGATCGCTTTCAAAAAGCCAAAAGCCATCCCCATGGGCCTGTGGGTTATCATTTGCCTTGTCACTTGCGTGCGCAAGCCAAGGGCTTTAGAGGCAGGGACATGGTGAAAAAAGTCGGTGGGCAGCCAGTAAAACCTGTGATGGAATGTTGTGGACACGATGGCACTTACGCTATGAAAAAAGAATATTATGAATCTTCGCTGAAAATCGGCAAAAAAGCCTTTGATGGAATGAAAAATTCAGAAGGGGAAGTGTGGGTGACTGACTGTCCGTTGGCGGCTATTCAATTTGAGCAACATGCCCACGTGAAACCTATGCACCCAGTGAGTTTTCTTGCTCAATGTTACAAGGAGGATGGTTTTGGCAAAAAAAGTGAATCGTGAAGAGGTGCTGGATTATCAAACTTATTCTGATACGCGGGAGGAGTTGCGTGCACCTGCCCAGGTGGCAAAATCTGTTCGGCGTATACATCTTGGTCCTCATTTGACTTTTCTTTTTGAAAACCACCTGACCACACTTTATCAAATTCAAGAGATGATGCGAGTGGAGCGAATTGTGAAAGAGGCGGACATTCAGCACGAAATTGACACTTATAATGGCTTGCTCGCCGATCCCGGTAATCTTTCTTGCACTTTGCTCATTGAAATTCCAGAACCAGAGGTCAGAGATCAACTTTTGCGCGATTGGCTCGGCCTTGAAAAACATCTCTATGTTAAGACTCGCTCAGGAGAAAGGGGCATGGCCCAGTTTGATGCTGGCCAAGTCGGTTCGGATCGACTGTCATCGGTGCAGTATTTAAAGTTTTCTTTGCAAGGGCATGACCCTGTGGCCATTGGTTGTGATTTCCCTCTTTATCGTCATGAGCAAGAGCTGACAGAGGAGCAAAGGCAGGCTCTTCAGCAAGATATGCAAGAGTGATCTAGGCTTTTTTTGACTTTTTATTTTGTCGGTAGCGCATATTGAGCATCTCGACGGCCAGAGAGAAGAACATCGCAAAGTAAATATAGCCTTTACCTACATGTCCTCCCATGCCTTCAACGATGAGCACGACACCGATTAATATTAAAAAAGAGAGGGCGAGAATTTTCACTGTCGGATGCTTTTCTACAAAAGCGCTAATGCTACCGGCAGAAGCGAGCATAACAAACATAGCGATCACCATGGCGATGATCATAATCACAATTTGCTGAACCATGCCAATAGCAGTGATTACAGAATCCAAAGAAAATACGATATCAAGAAGCATAATTTGTACCATGATCCAATGAAAACTATTGGCCTGCATGTGGCTTGCAGCGGCCTCACCTTCGTCCCCCTCTCCTTCAATCTTGTGGTGAATTTCAAAGGTGGCTTTGGCAACCAAGAAGAGACCACCCCCGATCAAAATGAGATCGCGCATGGAAAAACCATGGTCGCCTAGGGAAAAAAGCTCACTGGTTAAACCCATCAGCCAAGATAGGGACAACAAAAGAAGAATGCGGGTGATGAGGGCCAGAGAAATACCAAGGCTGCGCCCAAAAGCTTGCCTGTCTTTCGGAAGTCGGCCCGTCAAGATCGCTACAAAAATAATGTTATCGATGCCCAAGACAATTTCCATGAGGGATAGCGTGAGCAGAGCCGACAAGCTTTCAAAGGAAAACAAGTTGTCCATAGCCATTTATCTGTTGTAGCCTACCAGCAAGTCAAGCGAGGTGCATAATGAAGATTTGGCTAGCTCTCATTCTGTGCATAACTCTCCTGGGTTGCCAATCCACTCAGGGAGCCGGTGTGCGTGTGGGCTCTACTTATCCCACAGGAAACTGTAAGGAATTAGGACAGGTGATTGGTAATGCCAATTCAAGAGATGGGGCGGAAGCTTTGGCGATGGAAGATCTTCGCCACAATGCTGCCCTGAAAAGTGGCAACTATGTGCGGGTCGTGGCCAAGTCAGCCCACGGCACATCTGTGCGTGGGATCGCCTTCCGCTGTTATTAATATGAGTTTTTCCGATAATTTTTATCAGCTGGATATTCAGCAAGTCATGCGAGTTTGCCAAGAGTGTGGATTTGATCCTACCGGTGAGTATTTTCAACTCAACTCTTATGAGAATCGGGTGTTTGATATTTTTCTAGAGAGTGAGGAGTTACCCCGCCCCCATGTGATTGCCAAGGTCTATCGTCCCCATCGGTGGAGCGAAGAGGCCATTGCTGAAGAGCATTTGTTTCTGGAAGAATTAAAAACTCAGGGCGTGCCCGCCGTAGCTCCTTTGAAACTTCCTAACGGCAAAACCACTTGGGTGGATGGAGGCATGATTTTTAGCTTTTTTCCAAAAGCGCGCGGTCGAATGCCGCAAGAGTTGAGTCTAGAAGAGTATCGGCAAGTGGGGATTCAGTTGGCGAAGCTCCATAATGTGGGCGCCCAATCTCAAGCTCAATTTCGTCCCACACTGAATGTCGATGAATTTGGTTGGAGTTCTTTGCAAAACCTTAAAAGTTGGGTGGCGCCAGAGGTTTGGCCTCGTTATCAAAAGGCGGCTCAGGATATTTTTGAATTTCTTGAGGATCATTTGTCGACAACCGAGTTCATTCGTATCCATGGGGATTGCCATAAAGGCAACATTTTGCAAACCGATCCCAAAGAAGGGGAGAAAGAGATTTTCTTCGTGGATTTTGATGATTTTGTTAATGGGCCGGTGGTGCAAGATTTTTGGATGCTTTTTTCTGGTGATGATGAGCAAGGGGATGAGGAGTTGGAAAGTTTCTTATCAGGCTATGAAAGTTTACGCCTCTTTGATGAGAGTCAGCTTGAATGGATGCACGCTCTTCGCGGCTTAAGGATTGTCTATTATGCGAATTGGATTGCTAGGCGTTGGCGGGATCCCAGCTTTCCCAAAATGTTTCCCGACTTTAGGGACTATACCTATTGGGCCGAGGAAGTCGAGGCTTTAGAACGACTGGCTTGGAGCCTTTAGTTGGTTCAGTTCTTTTTGTAGCGCAATGGGGTCGTTGGTAAAAATCCAATCCACATCCCGATTGAGTTCCCGGTAAAGAAGGGTGGGGGTTGTCGGAAATCCAGTGCCAACGAGCTTCTTTCTCTTTTTAAGTTCTTGAATTTGCCACCGATGGAAAAGCAAGAAATGGCCGGTCATAGCCCCAAATTGATGGCGTAAGGTGTAGTCAAAAATTTCTTGGATGTTGAACTCAGCAATGCTGACAAAGGTTTCCTTGGGAAGGTTATCAAAATGCTGAAAGCGATGGATATCCATTGATAGGAGATGGTAATCCTTGACAGGTTCCAGGTCTTGTAAAGCTTCTAAAATTATTTGTCGCCGCCGGCCCGTCAGTTGAGTTTTGAGTTCGATCATTAAATGGACTTTTTTTCCAAATCGCTCGACCACTTCAGTAAAGGTTGGAGTTTTGGGTAAGGCCTTTTTCAGTTCGCTATATAAGGTTTCTTCAATTTCAAAGAAAACCTCGGGATTGATGCGCGAGGTGTTGGAGTCATGGAAAATAACGGGGACTTCATCCATGGTCCACCGAATATCAAACTCAATGGCCCAGACGCCGGCATCCATAGCCTGTTGAAAAGCTTCTATGGTATTTTCGGTAAGGCTGCGCTCCTTCCAGGCTCCTCGATGGGCGATGATTTTGGCTTTAAGGGCTTTGTCAGGATGAGGAGTGGATTGGGGCAGATGGGAGTAGGTCCATTCAGCGAGGCGTTGGAGAAGATCTTTAAAAACCATGATTCAATAAGATCATTGTTTCCCCGTTATTTCAATAGAAATGGGGCTGGGGGCAGTCCATCGCCACCCAACAAATAAGTGATTATTTTAAGCAGCGAAACTGAAAACGAATCTTAGTCCCGCGCGGTAGGCTACGAGAAAATAAAATCTCTTTTTGCTCAAGATTTTTAGTCACCTCAACATTATAAGAAGGTTGAGGTTCAAAAGTGACTGTCACTTCATCTTGATAAGGGCGGCAGGGTAAAATTTCACGGGGCTGGGCCACGTCTTCACCGATATCGCTCAATTGACCAGAGTAGTCGGAGGCACAAATGTCGCCGATAATTCCACCAGTGAGGTTCGAAAGCTCTGCATAGGTGTCGCCAAAAAAGCCACGGGGGGAGTTGATTGACTGGTCGTAAAGACAACCAGAGTCTCCGGGGCGAATAATAATTGAGTGGGCTTTCAACGATTTATTAGGGTAGATACTTTGAAAAACAGTGACAAAGTTATTTGGGTATTCAACGGCAGTGAAGGTTTCATTGCCATCGGAGCGCTCATCTTCATCTGATAGGAAGACAATGGCTAAATGACCATCGGGGCGAATGAAGTTGTTGTAGTTGCTTGTGATTGTCATATTGGCAGCAAGGAGACCGCGCTCGTCACCCGAAGGGCACAAATCGAGATTATAACCACTGTTTTCGCAATTGATGGTTTCTTGTCTTCGAACTGTATTTAAAAAGTGACTTTGCTCCGTAGCGACACCAAGGCTTCCGTCTAAATAAGCAGCCCCATTAGGGAAGGCAATCAACCGGCCGTCTTGCAGGGCTCCCCACTGATTAATGGAAGAGGGAGGGTTATCGCCATCAGCAATATCTGTGGTTGTGATAGCAATGCGGTAGTCGAGATCTCCGAGTGAAGAAAGGAAGCTAGGGAATTTGTTACCCATTTCTCTTTGTTCGGGAGACATGGAGCCTGAGTTATCAACAACGAAAAGGATGTCGGCTTTGGGCGCGACGGCATCTTTCGTGTAGTCATAGAGATCGTAGTCACAGTTTTGCCCGTCGTTGCATTGACTCGGGCCCACATTGTCGCTGGGTTTTGCTGAGAAGCTTTTATCAGAACAGCTGATAGCAAAAATAGAGAGAGGGATCAGCATAAATGCAGAAATGAGTCTTTTTGAATGGAACATAGTAAACCGCCTTTCTGCCCATACCTCCCTATCCATAATATGAAGCAAAGAAAGTGCCAAAGAGGAGAGCTTTTGAAAAGCTCTACGAATTTACAGGCTTAGTCAGGGGTTGCAAAAAATTTTGCGACTTTATCTGCCTCAAAATCGCCCATTTCATTGAAGGCTGTCAAATCCTTGGTCAGGTTTCAGATGGAAAAGACTCAGAAGACGGAGCCTTTCCTTGTTGGTGAATGTTTTGGAGAGATTGCCCTAGAGGCATTTAAATTTAGACTCAGTGAGATTTATAGAAATTCTTTCCATAATCTCTAAACAATATTCAGTGCCTTGCTGAGCTTGGGCCACTTCCTTAGCCACCCCTTCTTTTTCATAGACAGTGAGGCAGCCCTTTTCTTTTTTAGCAACGCCGATGAATCGGCGGTCTTTGTGAGAGCGATTTTTTTCACATTGCATGGTCTCAATAAAATCATAGTTAGAAAAATCTTTTGCTTGCGAAGCGCAAACCACTAAAAGTGAACTTAAAATAAAAGCAAATTTCATAAAGACTCCTATAAAAATCTTCCTACTCACTAAAAGATAAATCAACACAAACCACCACAACTGGGTCGGTTTGCGCGGCCGTTCAGTTTTTTATCTGTCGAGTTCGATCCTCAGAACTTCCATCCTCTTCCTTAGAAGAGGAAGTCGTCATTGTTGCTTGAAGCCTTAGGGTCGTACTTTAAATCAGAAAGGCTAATGTCAAAGTACAAGATTTGACCCTCCGGCGTTTTGTAAGGAAAGCAGCCTTCACGGCTCGCACTAATATTGTAACCAGCGCTAAAGAGATAATGTCCAGGAACTTCGCGCACAGTATTGAAGTTGTCCACTGAGTTGACTTCGATCTGCAAGTCCCCAGATTCATCATTTTTTCCAAGAACATTGCGGTTCCAATAGCGAAACTTTAAAAAGTCATCATCGATGAGAGCTTTGTTTTCGTCCTGCATCTTGAGCTGCTCGCAAGTGTGATAGAGAGGGCGCATTTGGGGGTCGGCGAGCATAGCTTCATAAAGTTGGCGGCGCGCTTCTGGGTCAAGCTTCCACTGGGCATAGTTTTTTTGCCAATGCTCCTCAGGAAAGTAAAGGTGAGAGTGTCCCATATCAGGAAAAAAAACATAATCTGCATAGCCTGCTTGTAGTGCGTTTTCAATTTGCTGAGTTACACTTTTGATGAATCCCTTGGTCAATTTGACGGGATAGGTTTTATTGTTGCTGTCATCGTAATGAACATAAAAGTTGTCTGTGATCGCATCATAAGTTGAGTGATAGGAAAGCCGCTTTCCCGAGTTGTAAATTGTAGTGAAATCTTGAGCCATTTCCTCGATGCTATAGCCCCAATGGACGTCATTGCTATAGAGAGTTTTGGAATGGACAAAGTCAGAAGCGCAGCGGACCTTGGCTTCCTCTAGATTAAAGCCGGATTTAAAATTTGTGGATTGTGCCAATGCGGCAAAGCCATAGAATAGCGAAATGAAGAGCCAAAGTGCTTTCATGATCCCCCCTTAAAATGTGAATAGGGGAATCTCGAGCTTCCCCCAAAGCTCTGGGCTCTTATAGAGAAGAGGGCCTCAGTCTGTCCAAGACCCTCTTATTTTCGTCCTGATTTGTAAAGTCTTCACAGTCCTTTCCAATTTACCTGTGAAAAAGAGTGAAGCCAAAGGCTGTTCTGTTGCAGTGACCCCGATTTTTGTGGTGCCCCGAGTGTAACATAAGAGTTTTTGTCCAAAGTCTGAGTCAAATGGCTGCCATTGTGAAATATCGCGTCAAACCCTAACCTATGGAAGTGCATCAAAACAGGGAGGAGACACAATGAAATTCATAGGAATATTGGGGCTGATCGTAGCCGCGTTTGGCTTTGCCGCTTGTAGCAGCGATAGTGGAAGCACATCATCAAGTAATGCCATGACGGAGTCGGTATCGACAGTCAGTACAAAGCTAAAGGCTGTGGCCGACGTTCTTGCCAATAGCGCTTCAGACGAGTTGGATAGCCAATGGGATATCACACCTTTTGCGGCTATGTCGGGAGTTTGGGAAACCGCTAATGGGCCAAGAGATCTCAATGATGGAACCGCCACAACAATGAAGCAGTGGTTTATTGACGAGTTCAACGAAGATTTTAAAAATAGCAATAACGCTGGAACCACTTTTGCTGGTCGGATTAAAAACTCTTTGGATATCTTTTGCTTTATGGCTCAAGCCGGAGTTCCTATTGACAACAATCTTCCTTCTGTGGGCAGTCACAGTCTCACCCTCACATCGGCAATGGCCGATACTTGTGGCGGTGATATTAGCCAAGACTCCATGGATATCACCATGACCGTAACCGAAACATCGGACACCACCTACTATGACCGCAAGATGAGCATCAAATTGCCAGGCTGGGATAGCTGTCCCTTTATTTTTTACGCGAGGATTAACAGTAGTTCTTTAAACTTGGCTCAATCTGAGGATCAAAATTGCGATGGGCGCAACCAGGCGAGTAAATCCATTTTCCATTTGGATAAAACGACGAGTAAAGCCCGCTTTTATTATATTTCTAAAAACTTTGATAACGGCAATCAAGGCTTTGAAGTCTATCAGGGTTTTTTAAGTGAGAATGACGATCAAGCCTACGTGGTTGGCTATTATGGCTCCGACAATGTGGGGTCGACGGGCTTGAGTGACGGAGTCGCTTTTACCGTGGCTGGAAAACCCAGCGGGGGTGGATCAACAGCGGCGGTGAGTGCCAATGTTATTGGTTCAGCAGGGAACTCTGTGAGTGCAGGGACCTATGACGGATGTATTAATTCCAGCACACTTGCGGTTGTTTCCGATAGCCTGAGCTGCGATGTGACTGGAAGTGATGCCAGTGCAGCATTTACCAATGTTGTGCAGGATCTTCACGATGATTATTCAGCCATTGGAGATCTCTACAATATAGGCGAAACCACGGCCCCTAAGTTTACTGACGAAACGGATGTCTTTTTGTAAATCAATACATTTAAGAATGTGAAATGAAAAACCGAAGCTGTGGCTTCGGTTTTTTTGTGTCAAAGGGGGTTTCCGTTGACCCCGAAGCCGTCGGTGCATACATTTTCCCTCATCTTAGGGGGGGGAATGAAGATTCTTGTGATGTTTATGGCTTTGACTTTTGGCGCTATTAGCCACGCCCAACTGCCAGCACCCACTGTTCACCAGATTCCAGGGCTGCCAGGAGCCGAATTAGAAATTCGCTTTACCAACCCCCAATGCGAAGAACACTTTTATGATAGTGATGTTTACTCCAATAGCGGAGAACTTTTAAAGTCCAAACCCAAAGGGGTTTACTGTGCGGGTAAATCCGATTTTACCAGTGCTTTTGACTGGGGGCATAGTCCGCGCATGAAACTTTTAGAATGGATCCAGTCGCCACAGACAAAGGAAATTCTTTTTGTCTACCAAAGCGTTTCGGATAGCGCTCTCCTCGGTGCGATCTGCGAGGCTATTAAAGCGCGAGGGGTGAAAGTGACTTTTGTCATGAGCCGAGATCGCGTTGAAGAAGAAGGTGTTTGGGACCCCTTAATCGATATGAATAAAACTCCTGTGGTCGAAACCGAGCGCACCCAAAGGAAGTTCGAAAGAGTTTTGACGAAACTCACTCGCTGTGGCCTTGGCAAGGGAGACCCACAGCCTGTTGGCATACTGAGGGGGCACACGGGTGTTAAAGAGTCTGATTCTATAGGATGGGCTCATAATAAGTACTTTATCGTCAACCCCAACGACCCAGATCAGATGAGTTTTTCCAGTGGAAGTGGAAACTTCACAACGGGAGCTGTCAGCACCAACCATGAAAATTGGTTTTTCTTCACCCATGTTCCCCAGGACTCCCACTTGGCTCGGTCATTACAGTGTACAATCTCGGCGCAGCTGGATGACTCGGCCCATGTTTCAAGGTCCATCTATGAAAAAAGAATTCAGGACTGTTTGGCAGCCATCCCGAAAGAGCTAAAAAAAGCTGAAGGAATTAGAAGCTATATGGTGCCAGCTCAAGGAGATGTTGCCATCAAAGAAACCATTGTCCCTTATTTTAGTCATTCAAAAAAAATCACGGTGGCGGCTCACCTTCTTGGTTATCCTGATCTTTTTGTTCGAGGGATGTCTTGTGCAGCACAAACCAACCCCTCCTCTAAGTATTGTCAATCTCGCCGAGGCCAGGTTCCAGGGTTTTTAGCGGATATCGGTGGCGCTGAAGTTCGGCTGCTCATGGATGATGACATTCACTGGTTGATGGTAGGGCAAGTTGGTGACAAGGGTAAGGTTGGCTATAATGACAGTTGGGAAGCTTCTTTGGCAGAAAGAGCACAAAAAAGTGGAGTGGATCTTCGTTTTATGCAGACCAATCACCATCAAGGTTTCGGTGCTCAAATTCATCACTCAAAAATTTTGTTATTCGAAGGGGGTAGCCAAGAGGGTGTATGGACGGGGGCTGGCAATCTGACTGAAAACGCTATGCATAGCAATTTTGAAAACTATTACTTCTTTCAAATCCCCAGTGTGGTTGAGGCCTATAGCCAGCAGCTCGATAAAATGTTCATTGAACAAGCGACCCAGGCCATGGATATGCCGAAGCTCGACCGACCAGCGAGTGAGTCTGTCCTATAGGGGGAGGCTTTAGATCCTAAGAATCTCGTAATGAGACAAATCGAGAACATTTAAAGTTTGACCACGGGTTTTTAGCAACAAACTGTCAATATCTGAGGCGGTTTTTCGTGAATAAGTGGAAGGATATGCAGGAATGGGTGTTATAATATGAAGTGGTAGGTCTATTTCAAGTGGGGGGAACCGTGAATAGAGCGAAACTTTTATTTTTTCTTTTGCCATTCGTTTTGATATTTGGACTCTTTCAGAATTGTGCTCCAGGAAATTCGTTAAAATTTTCTGAAAACTCTTCAAATAACAACAGCCTTGGCGACAATGATGGAAACGATAATGGCGATGGGGATCAGGGAACCATCGATAATTACTGTGAACTCAATGGTTACACGACTGAAGAATGCCAAAAAATATCCCTTCAAAATTTCACTAAATCTTACAAAACTGCACCAACGGACATTCTATTTATTCTCGACGACTCTTGCTCAATGAATACAATTGCTGACAGTATGGCCAGCGGATTTGCGAGTATTGCTAAGGCCCACTATCCCGATAACACTCGCATGGCTTTAACTTATATGGCTCCCGCCATGTTAAATAGTTCTGGTGAGATTGATTTTGCAACGCCCTGGCATAGCAAGGTTCCCAAGGAATCTGCTGGCTTTTTACAATTGGTCACAAAATCTCGGATTGACAACTACGTGGCTAAATTTCCTGATCATGCGAGTTCTTTTCCTGCTCAAGGTTGCAATTCCGAATGGTTTTCTCCTGACCAAACTGGTGCGGATAATATAAGTTGTATTCAAGCTGCGGCTCAGTTGGCGCCGATCTGTACAGGGGTGGAAGCAGGCTTGGTCACTTTGGAGCAGACCATGAAACGACTGAGTACAATGAGTCAGAGGCTTTTTAGAAAAGGAGCCTTCGTTAATATTGTTTTAGTTTCCGATACCCATGAGCCAGGTGCGGGCTACTTTGGACGGTCTGGTGCCCCAGCTCAACAAAAGTCTTTTAATGAGCTTGTTGCCGAGATAGAGAAAAATAGTCCCGGTGTTGCCTCAATTAAATTTTCTGGAATTTTACCAATTCCGGTGGTTGGCAGCCCATTATATGATGGCTTAAAGGTTATTGGGAATAAGCCACAAGATGATGATGAAGCCAAAATCAACGGCGAGGGTTTTTGGGATTACTCTTATTTACCTTATATTAAAGAAACCTCAGGTGTGGTGGCCCATGCAAAAACCAATGATTGGTCTGGAGTGGCGGCGAGTCTAATTGATGATTCTAAATTCACGGGTAGTCTTGTTCTTGTTTTGGATCATCCGGCTATTGAACTTCTTTCTGTGCGCTTGAATGGCAAGGATATTGATCCCATGCTTTGGTCTCTGTCTCCAGATAAAAAGACAATCACTGTTAAGCATGCGAGCACAGCTAACGAAACTCTTAATTTCAGTATTCTCTATAAACATCGCAAGTAAACAGGTGCGAGCACCAATCCGGTGGGTTGGTGCTTCTTCTCGTCATTTTTTAGTGATTTGAATCTCGTCAATATGCTGCATTATTAGGCGTGCAGACTCAAAAAACCTCAAAAAGCCAGGCTATGTAAGCTAGATTATAGGTCTATCCATGGTGTCTAGGTCAAACTAGGGCATTTTCAGGAGCAATTATGAAAGCCACCGACGCAGTGACTGGGCTTATTGGGGCTAGCCTACTTATCTTGAGCTTTATGCTGATAAATAGCCTGCTCAATAGCCCCCAATTTTTGCGAAACCAACTCTTTCATCCTGGGAGTGTCGGTCACGAAAAGGAAGTTCCATCGGCAGAAAAGGGTCTTGATTTTCTGACAAATACTTATCAACGGCTCCCCCAATTTGTAGGTGCTAAGATCAATTGTACGAACTGCCATTTGAACGGAGGAAAGCAACCTCTGGCAGGTCCCTGGGTTGGGGTCAAATTTCGTTTTCCGCAGTATCGGAACCGAACAGGGCGTGAGGTGAGTCTTGTTGACCGAATTAATGACTGCTTTGAAAGAAGTTTAAACGGGAAGCCCTTGCCTAAGAAGCATCCGGCTATGCTTTCTATGTTAGCCTATATGGAATCTCTTTCGCCAGACGATAAAGTGAAAGGGAGAGGGATCCCTAAATTGAAACTATCCATCGCACCCGATCGAGACAATGGCAAAAAAGTGTATGAGGTGAAGTGTGCCTATTGTCACCAAAAAGGAGGGGAGGGACTGTTCACTCCTGATGGTCAGGTGATTTATCCGCCATTGTGGGGTGAAGATTCTTTTAATATTGCGGCGGGCATGGCACGCTTACATACGGCTGCCGGCTTTGTGAAGCAAAATATGCCACTCGGTCAAGGTGGAAGCCTGACTGATAAAGAAGCTTGGGATGTAGCTGCCTATTTTTCGACACAGCCAAGACCTGATTTTGCCAAAAAACATCTCGATTGGCCGAAAGGAAAAAAGCCAGAAGATGCGCGTTATTAAGAGATTTGTTCTCATTTTTTTACTGAGTTTTCCTGCCTATGGACGGGATCAAGATTGGGGAATTTTCCAAGTTGTTAAAAAACTACCTAATAACCAAGTTTTATTTGTGGAGTATTTGCGCCGGGATACTGGCCAGCTTTTTGATCAGAGATTTTTTGATTACTATCGGGTGCTGTGGGGTATAAAAATTGGTAAAGTTTTAGTTGCAGTCGGTCCTGGTTACATTGACTTTGAGAAAGCCAATGATGAAAAGCGCTTTCATGAGTTTGTCATCCTAAATCATAGCTGGCAAAACATTTTAGAGCTGCGAAATCGCTTTGGTCTCGAGCAAAGATTTTTTAATACGGACTCTAATTTGTATATGCGTCTGCGGATTCGGCAACAGTTCAATTGGCTCCCTCAGCACAACTTTGGACTCGCTATTTATAATGAAGTTTTTGTCGTCCCCCAAGGTTTTGAAAAATTTTATACTGGCGTCAATGAAAATCGCTTTGGCTTCGGACCTCGCTACGTTACGGATGAGATTGAGTTCTATCTTTACTTTACTCAAGTCTACCAAAGGAATCTCCTGCACAAGAGCTATCCAGTGTGGGGGCAGTTGCAAGTTCAGTATAAATTTTAGGTGACTCGGGACACGCCGTGTCCTCTATGAGAGCTCTGCCCCTTTTTGTTGCAAATATTCATTGAGGGGTTAAAATTTTCATATGAAACCACTGGATAGAAGGTCTCTCCTTAATTGGGGGGCTCAAGCCACCTTTGCTGCGGCGGGGGCATCTTTACTAGGATGTAAAAAGAAGGATGAATCGCGCCTCTTGGGTGCTAGTCGCTCTATCTATATTAAGAATGAAAACCCGTTGGGGGCTTCCCCACAGATCCAAAGAGATTTGGATATTAATTTTCATTTGGCCAATATGCACAGGTACGAACTTTATGATGAAAGTCTAGAGCGTCTTAAAAATGCGATTTCTGATACTGAAGGGGTTTCTTTGGAGCAGATATTTGTCGGGCCGGGATCGCGGCACCTCATCTATGAGTCCTTGCTCAATTTGCATCGAAAGGGTTACCGAAGACTACTCATGGGGTTTCCTGATTATGGTACCGTCGAGTATTTTGCTAGAGAAATTGGACTTCAAATTCAGCGATTGGAGTTGAATCACCAAACATTAAAATATGATTTACAGCGGTTTGCACAGCTTTCAGACCATCAAACGGTCGTTTATCTATCAAATCCTCAGTTGCCATACGGACATTTTTTTAAAAAAGAAGAGATTCGATCTTTTAGAAAGAACTTGGCTCCGGGTGCTTTCCTTCTTATTGACGAAGCTTACCTTCACATCCGACCGGAAGACAATCAGGACCAATCTGCTGTGGGGTTGATCGATATGGGGCAGATATTAGTGTTTCGGACTTTCTCTAAATTGCATGGCCTGGCTTCACAAAGGATTGGTTACTCGATTGGGGCTAAAGAGAATTTAAAAGAATGTTTTTCTAGTTATAAAAAAATTCGGATAGCTAGCAGTGTGGGGTTGGATTGCGCTCGAATCAGTCTTGCTGATAAAAAATTTCAAAGGCAAAGCCAAGACACCATTAAAGAATGGAGCCTCAAATTGGAGATCAGTCATTGGTTACCCCCTTCTATTCAAATGACGCAGACCCATTTACTTTTTATCCCTTTGACGATTTTACTGAAAGGAGAGGGAATTCGGTGGATCGATCCTAAAGAACAGAGGATTTTCTATGACCAAACGGGGATGAGCTTCTGGATCCTAGGAAAAAAATATTTTGGAACATATATAAGCATTCAGCATCCTCGTAAAATGAAAGAAAATATTAAGAAGCTTCTTTCCACTTTATTAGAGCACCAAGTTATTGTATGAAATTTTTTTCGGTCATCTATATTTTGCTGCTAG
>JAGQZY010000071.1 GCA_020435205.1 Bdellovibrionales bacterium
ACGCCCTTCGCTATTCACGAGTGGCCACCCGTTTTGTCGGCTCCGTTCCCGTATTTATCCACGATGACGAGGGCGTTCATCCTTTTGAAACTCTTAACTACAATGAATTTGGTCTTCTCATCCATACCTTAAAGAGCCGAGAAAAGCGTTTCGAGGTTGGAGACATCATAGAAGGTGTGATTGGATCAGTGGACGTCCAACAAGTGACCTTTAAAGGTGAAGTGGTGCGCACTCAAAGAAAGAACGATGATCTTTTCTATGGGGTAAAGATGCTGGGCCCTTTGCTTCCCAAGGCTGATCAATGAGCCTTGATTTTACCAATAAAGTTCTCCTTTTCACCGATGGAGCTTGCACGGGAAATCCCGGCCCAGGTGGTTACGGCAGTATCCTTGTGCTGCCCGATGGGCACGTCAAAGAGCTTGGAGGTTATCGCGCCAGCACAACCAATAACCGCATGGAACTGCAAGCGGTTATTGAAGGTTTTATCGAGCTTGACTGCATCACCCAAGACATTTGGGTTTTGACCGACTCCACTTACGTTATTCGTGGCATCACCCAGTGGATTTTCGGCTGGAAAAAGCGGGGTTGGAAAAACTCCGAAGGAGACTCTGTTTCCAATCAAGATTTATGGCAAAAATTGGATGATTTAGTTTCTGCACAAAAAAGGTTTTCAAAAATCGACTGGAAGTATTTGCGGGGTCACTCCGGGACCCCAGGCAATGAACGTTGTGATGAAATTGCTGTGGGTTTTACCAAAAAAAAGTCTGTGGATTTATTTGAAGGCTCCCTCTTGGAGTATCCTGTGGCCATCCACGATCTTCCTGATGACATGAACCTTCCCCCGCCTTCTAGCGGTGAGAAAAAAAATAAAAAAGCTCATTCTTACCTAAGTTATGTGAATGGAACCCTTAAGCGCCATAGCACCTGGCCAGAGTGCGAAGCCGAAGTGAAGGGGCGCCCTGGCGCTAAATTTAAAAAGTCCATCTCGGCAGAAAATGAAATTGAAATCATAACTGCCTGGGGCCTATCCGCAGACGAACTCCATAAGATTTGACGATGAAGCTGGGACGTAAGGCTCTTTTATTCCTTGGCTTCTTATTCACGCTGCTCGGAGTGATCGGCGCCCTGCTGCCAGTCATGCCCACCACTCCATTTTTGATCCTTGCTGCCTACTTTTTTTCCAAGTGCAGCCCGCGTTTTCATCAATGGCTACTTAACCTTCCTTATTTTGGGCCCATCATCAAAAACTACGAAAAGGATCGAACTCTTTCCCCAAAGGTTAAAGCCCAAGCCATTGGAACCATGCTTTTATTTGTTGCCTCCTCCTATTATTTTTTGTGGGACTCCCCTTCATCACTCAAAATATTGCTAGCCACCCTCGGCATAATAGGGATCGCGGTGATACTCCGTTTGCCCTCAAAAAAGGACCCTTCAGTCTAAATTGAAAAGCTTTTCAGTGACCAGCCTCACTATCTTTGTTTAAATAGTCCTATGAAATATTTTTTAGTTCTACTGAGCTGCGCTTTTCTTTGGAGCAAAGACATTCAAACCAACGAAGTGACAATGAAGGATGCCCCCTCCTGGCTAAAACGAGTGCGCGTGCAGAAGGTCACTGATCGCATTCAGAGAAAACTGGAATGGACCACCCGCAAAGTGCCAGTTTACTGGTATAAAGACCAAGCGAGTTTTGAAAAAGTTCACTCATTAGGATCAACACCCAGTGCCGTTTCAAAAAAATCAAAAAAAGAGCAATCTATCCACTTGGGCCCCAAGGTGAATACACAAAATTTTGATCAAATTTTTGGCCACGAGCTTGTCCACATTATTTTTTATCAAAAATACTATGGCGCCATACCTAAATGGCTTGAAGAAGGCTTTGCCAACCATCTTTCAGCAAGCACACCGGTGGACTATCAATGGCTTTCTAAACAAAACATTCCAGAGATTGTTACCAAGGGCGACCATCCCTATACAGGCACCCCAGAAGAGATTAAACTTCATTATAAAATCTCACAGGCCTTAGTTGAAATGCTCGATCGAAAGTGTGACCTGGAAAACTTGGTTAGACTCAGCGTTGAGCGCAAGATGGAAGACTATATTAAGACCTACTGTGAGATTAGCGATATCAATAAGGCCTTTCACCAGTGGGTCAAAGATCAAGCCGCCGGGAAAATTAAAAGAAAACGCTACTGAGAGTTAGCGCTCTCCCAAAAAAGATTGAGTTTTTGGCGCTCCCTGAGAGCATCCTCATAGCCAATTTCCACGAGCTTTTCCGTAAAAGAGGAATCAAACAGTAAGTAGCTAGCTAGTTCAGCTGAATCTCGTTCATCGCCAAGACCGCGCAAAAGGTATTTTACAATACTTGGTAAACCTTGAGCCGAATGGTCCATAGCAATTTCTGTTAAGTCTTTTGAGGGACGAATGAGCATAAAATTAATGTGCTTGCTGCGTTCGCGACCACGCAGCTTTTCAGTTTGAGCTACAATTTCATTGATATGGCGTAAGCGTCGCAAATCCATATCTAAGGTGTCAAAAAAGAGACCATTCAAAAGAGTCCCGCCCACCGTTGCAACCGAAGGGAAAGTTTCAAAACTCTGAAAACGAGAGGGCCCCATATAGCGAACGCCAACAAAAATGATATTTTCACAACCCATATGAATGGTAGGGCTGATGGGCGCTCCATTGCGAACGGCCCCATCACCGTAATATTGGTCCTCCACTTGAATAGGAGAAAACAAAATGGGAATCGCACTGGATGCCATCAGGTGCTTCACATCCATTTCCACAGTCTTTGAATAACGGTCTGGACGACTCCAATCTTTAATAGACGGGTGAGCCTGGAGAAAGGTCACCGTTTTCTGTTCATTGTAAGAAAAGGCGCTGCAAGACAAAGCCTTCAAATGTCCACGATCAATATTTTTTTGAATGTTGGAAAAATCGATATGCTCACGCAGCAGCTTGAGTAAAGGCCGCACGTCTAAAAGTTCTCGGGCGATTTTCTTTTCGAACATAGAACCAAAAGAAACATCGCGAATCCAGCCAAATCCAATCTTACCCATGGAGACTGCATCTGAGCGGTAGACCTGCTGTGGAGTTAGGTTTTTCCAGAGGGCAGCGAGAGCCGAAGCCCCTTCAGAAAAGTCTCCGGGAGTCGCAGCTAAAAATGCGGCATTAATGGCGCCAGCACTTAAACCTGAAAGGTAAGGGGCTGGAAAAACTCCCGTCCCCACATGATCCTTGTATATTTCTGAAAGGCCGAGGAGAACGCCAGCCTGATAGGCTCCACGAGCGCCGCCGCCAGAAAGTGAAATCCCTACCAATAGAAAATCCTACTTGGTCTCGACGGGATAACCTTTTTCCATCCAATGCATCATTCCGGAATCATCAATGCAGTGAAGGTTAGTCAATCCCGCGTTTGTCAAAACGGCCATGGCTTTACCTGCGCGCCCACCCGAACGACAGTGGATATGAACAACGCTATATTTTTTTAATTCGTCAAGGTGCTGGGTCACCTCTTCGTGAGGGATATTGATCGATCCAGGCACATGCCCTTCCGCATATTCTTCAGGCGTACGCACATCAAGGATCACTTCGCCCGCAGGCAACTTATCATAAATATCTTTAATTTTTTCCATCTTCATAAACAACCTCCAGGAAAAAGAATGGTACTAATATATTCCCGCCAGCCCTCCCTGGCAAAGAGTCCCATAATGCACACTGTTGCAACACAGCTTCCTAGTTTCTGCTCCCCCACTGGCGAATATGGGGAAGGGAGCGGTAAAGGAACCAGTGATAGAAGCTTCGCGGTAAAAATCGGCGCAAAATAAAGAAAAAATGAGCATCCCAGGTGGCCGCTACCCGCAAGGGAGGCCTCTTTTTCCTCATGAGACGCAAAATGGTTCTTGCCACTTGTTCTGGCGTAGATGGGGTCAATTCCATGACTTTATTAATAAAGGGGATCATGGAGTTATAGTGATAGTAGTAAGGATCCTGCGGATCATTCAGGGAGTGCTGACACTCTTTTGAGGATTTAACGTTTAAATAGGAGCTAGAATGAATAAATCCAGGCTGAACAATACTCACGTGAATGTTCCAAGGCCTCACCTCATACCAAAGGGACTCTGAAGCGCCTTCTAATGCAAATTTTGAGGCACTATAAACGGACATCGTCGGCATGGCCATCATACCACTCACTGAAGAAATATTGATGATGTGCCCTCGCCTGGATCTACGCATATGGGGTAAGACCCGGCGGATCAAGGCCATGGGAGCTCTAAAGTTGGTATCCATTTGCTGAAACCTTTCCATCTCGGCGACATGTTCCACCACAGCCCTAAGCATGTAACCAGCATTGTTAATCAAAATATCAACGCCTCCCAGCTTTAAGCGGATCTCTTTTAGGACATTGTCTCGATCATGCTTATTTAAGACATCCATGGGACGAAGCCATAGCTGGTCATTCTCAAAAATATGATTTTCTGCAAAACGCGAAAGGGAACTTTCTCTCGCGGTGGCAACTAAATGAAAGTCAGGTTGTTGGGTGATCAGCTTGGTCAACTCCAACCCCAGACCGGTACTGGCGCCAGTGAGCAAAACCACAAGTTTTTTATTTGGATCTTTTGACATAGTCACCTCAAACCGAGGTGGTCCCCCAAGGGTTAAAAAGCTCACCAATGTAAGCCTCATCTTTATTTAAGGATCGAAAAAGTTTTCTTTTCAAACGACCTTTGTCATTGATCAACTGGATGGCCAACTTGTCAATGGCCGTCACTGCCAACACCGTCTGCACATAGCCTTCGATCAATTGGTCAATGCCGATACCCAGTTTATTAAAATCTCGGGTGTCCATAAGAATAAGTCGCTCAGTTTCTGAATCCCATTTGTCTTCACCCATTTTTTTAGAAAGATTCGTGCCGAGCATACTCCAAGAGTCGGCTGCCTCATCCAAATGATCTTGCAAAGGCTCACGGGCTTTCCGTGCGTAAAGGCAAATCGGTAAAAATCCATCCTCGCCACTCGCCACCATAAAACGAATGTCAGCCACATAAATGTGATTTTTTTTGTTGGGCATGGTGCCTACATGATAAAGCTCCCCATCAGGGCTACGAGAGCTCCAGGATGAATTGCCAATCAACCCCTGAACGATATAGCGGTCGTAGCTGTCTTCTCGCTCCATAAAATCATTGAGCTCTTTGGAATTGGTGATGGTGAACACCCCTTGCCCCGCATTGCTGTAAGGAATTTTCACTACACCTCGTCCACCAAGGCTTTGAATGATCATTGGAATTTCCATTTTATCGACATCATAAATGGTATGGGGAATATTGATCTTTAATCCATCACCAGCAAGATCAGCATTAAAGAGCTCATAAGCCTTAGCGGCCACCAATTTATTACGTCCTCCCGCCAGACAACCAATCACCGGATTGAATATTTGGGTTTTGCAATCCACGGGAATGCGATTCCAAGGCTTTTGTGTCACATAACGAAAAGCCGCACGAACGCTTTTCCATTCCCCTTTCCATTGAAACTGGAGAACCTTATCTTCATTGTACCGACAATTTTCATCCCAACTTTTTTGATAAAAAGGAATGAGGTAAACCTTTTCGCCAGTAAGGTCGGCAAGAGTCGCAGCATAGCCTGAAGCTTCCATAGGGTTTTTATCGAAAATGACTGCGAGCTCCCCTTTGGCCATGCGCTTACCTTTCAGCTTATTTAAAAAACTATGGCGCAAAACAGCCTCATAGCCTCCCGCTTCATGGGCATCATCGCGAAGGGGCATTGATTTTTGGCCCGACGGGCAGGAGTTCACCTCGACCACTACAATTTTGTGCTGACCTTGGGCTGTGGTTACATAAAATAAATCGGCCCCCGACCAACGCAAATGCTTAGCTTGATAACAAAGTCGTTCCATTAACATTTCAGGGTCGGCTTGGGGATTAAGGTGGCAGTAGCGACTCACAATTTGCTGCTTACTTAAACCTAAGAAAAATTTAATCAGCGGGTGGATTTGTGCATTGACTACCTTTTGATAATAGTGGGCATCGGGGCGAAAATGCCCCGGTTCAATGACCTTAATTTCTGTAGAGTTTGCCATGTTCATTCCCCTCAGGCTTTGCCTTTTTGTGGAATTAGTCAAACAAGATATTTGTTATATTTCCCAGATAAAAATGAGGACAAAAAGAACTAAATTTCATCACCACTGGTAGCCCGTTTACGAATGGCGCGCGGGTCAACTCCGTAGGCTTTAGCAATCGCAAGAACCTCTAACTCCCGAATCCCTTGAACCGCCTGCCCAAGTTCGAGGTCCGTTAAACGAGAAGTGGGGATTTCCGCCAGAAACGAAGCATGCTCCAGCGAAAATCCCTTTTTCAATCTGCGCTCCTTGAGCCACTGCCCAAGGGCTTTATCTATTTCAGACTCATCACACACAGATCGCTCCTCATGTCCTGAAATTAGAACTCAGGATCTTCTTCAGGGTCTTCAGTTGGGGGCTCATCCTCAACCGGTGGCGTAGGATCGTCGTCACCTTCCTGAAGATCGGTGAACTGAGCTTTTGTTTGGCTCAATTGCTTTCCATTGGTGAAAGACACGTCTGGAGTTTTAGCCGCAAAAATAAATATAGACAGGGCTAGTAGGGTTACAATCGTTTTCATCTTTCCTCCTTGTTATAAAGCGATGAAAATTAAACTTCTTATTTCATTTTCTTTTTGGCTTTCTTCTTTGCCTTTTTGGCCATCTTCTTCCCCTTTTTCATGGGGTTTTTACCTTTTCTTTTGGCCTTTTTAGCCATTTTATTGCCGTGCTTTTTGGCTTTCTTCTTCGCCTTTTGTTTTTGCACACTTTTAATGGCCGGCTCGCCCATTTCTGTGGGCTCGTCAATCATACCTTCATCAACAGCAAGAGCTGCAGGAGACAAAAGGGCTACGAAAAGCAAAAGATTCCAAAACGCTTTTCTATTGATCATATGAATCCTCCTTTAGAGTCATTATCAAAAGTTTCAATTTCAATCGTGTCGACAGAACCCTGGCGGTCAAGAATTCCCCGAACCCAAACCCAGGTTTTTAAATGGTCTAAAAGCCGAAGGCCAATTTCATTCTCGGTGACAAAGTAGTCCCTCTCGTCTTTCGTCGAGAGTTTCACCCGGGTGGGTTGTCCGTGGTGATCCCATTCGCAAGCAGTGATCAGTCCATAAAGAGAAGTCAAAGTTCTTTTATCCACATCACCTGCTACAGCAAGTGATATGCCAAATTCAAGTTGGGAAATAGGCACCTTTGAGCTATAAAATCGGAACCCAAGGTTCCCATGTTTTTTTCATCGGAATTGTGAGTTCCGAATACTATTTAGGACTTTGGTTTTTAGATTGATTTTTCTTGCGACACAAAACGATAGTTAGATCATCGCGATGTTCATGCTTTTCCTGCAATTCCCGGGCTTTGACCACCAAGGCTTCACTGGCTTCCTCTAACCCCTTACCCGCAATACAAGATTTCATCTCTTCAAGGGTCATAATGTCTGTTAAACCATCTGAGCATAAAAGGATCGTTTCCCCTAAGGTCATCTTGAGGCGTAAACTGCATTCCAAGCGGCTATCATAAAAACCGAGGGAATTGAGAATGACGTTGGAATCCTGGTGTTGCTGAGCTTCTTCTTCCCCCATGATCCCAGACTCTGTTGCAAAACCAACAATGGAATGCTCGAAGGTTTTGTAGACCACATCCCCACTTTCAGAAAACAAATAACCTAAGGAATCCCCCACTGAGTAAAACCAAAGGGAGTCCCCCTCAATCACTGCGGCAACGACCGTGGCTCCTGCATCAGAGTTGAGGTCCATAATTTTCTGGTGAGCTTTTTCAACCTTTTCAATGATTTGAGCCGACTTAAAGGGGCGACGCCGCTGACTTGCACGACCAAGAATGGTGTTCACTGTAATTTTAGAGGCTAGATCTCCCATCTTATGCCCGCCCAATCCATCAGAGACCACGAGGGCCACTTGGCTTGGTGACGGCGACAAGAAGCCACAAGCATCTTCGTTGTTTTTGCCTTTAGCCTTCTCGCCCTTGCTAGTGAAAAGGGTCAACTCAAAGGAGCTCAGCTCAAAAATTTCAGGCTTCTCCATATCGATATTAATTTTACGGCTACTTTGAGCGCTTACTCCCATTGCAAATTTTCCAAGTAAGCTTTGAGTTGCCCAGCTGTGCGAAACTTTTTAAGGATTTGGGTTTGCTTTAATCCGCAGCAAATGTCTTTCACCACCTGTGGTTGTTTACTATAGGCCTTTTTGCCTCCAAGACTATCATAAAAGATTCGAATTAAATCGCAAACATCCCATTTGATATTTTCTGCCGAAGCGCCGCCCAAATGAAAAAGATCCACCAGTTTGATTTGAAAATTCAGTCCATAACGTTGAACTATTATGTTACCCGTATGCAAATCACCGTGGTATTCTTTGAGTTCATGAATTTCTTGCATCCCAGCGGCTAGCACGTGCAGCAAGTGCAGTGCCTGAAAGGGATGCAGTTTTTTACCCTTTTGATGTTTTAAAAACTCATCTAGGGTCTCTCCTTCCACGTAATCAGAAATCAAAAAGGTCAAATCGTGACCATGATAGCGGATCTGATCTTGGAAAAGATATTTGATAAGAATAGAGCAATTCCGCAAGCGGTGCAGTTTGAGGGCGTAATGCTTAGCCGCACGGTTGTTGCGATTGCGCTGAGGATAAAAAAACTTGGCAGCACGCTCAATTCCAGTGCTAATTTCGCGGATGGAGTAAACTTCTCCTTCCCAGCCGCCTCCTAGCTTACCAATAATTTCAAACTTTCTGGATAGGATAAAACCCTCGGGTAAATCCAAACTATCAACACGACTCAAAGCCATCAACAACTCCTCAGAATCTCAAAAATCTACCAAGTTTTTGCCCACAACTAAACCTTTTTGCAAAGGCCCTTTGCACAAAGGGAGGATCCAGAGGGGAATCTTATTTAAGCTTTTGTATTTACTCAATTTTTACAAATTGACCCCAGACTTGAAAACGCTGATAATGGGAATCCGGAAGGCGCCTATGAAAGAACTACTCGTCATCACCAGCTTCCCCCAAGACTTCACCAATTTCGATAAAGATTTCGGTGGTCAATACCATTTGACCCTGGTTGACGATCCTAGCCTTGGTTATCAAAAGTTCAGTGAGCGAGGCTATGACATTGGGCTCATCGATGTCGAAATGTTGCCCCTTAAAAACTTAGAGCATTTGACCCGCGAGGAAACCTTAAAGCATCTCAGAGAATTGCGCCCAGAAGTTCCTATTCTATTATTGAATCATTCTAAAACTGATGAAGAGTGGCCAACCTTGATTTCACAACTCAATGGCGCTTATCTTTCGGCCCCCTTCACCATGAGTGAGGTTAAGGTTCTGTGCGATAGACTTCTCAATGAACAATTGCGTTCTGCTGAAATAAAATATTTACGGGACCAATTTTGGGATCCCGATAGTTTGCCTTTAGTCAGCTCACAAAATCCCAAGATGGTTCAAATTTTTGAAAATTTAAAAAGTGTGGCTCCCACCCGCTCTACCGTGCTCATCTTGGGTGAAACAGGGGTCGGCAAAAGCGCCTTTGCTCGCTTAATTCATGAACACAGCAATCGAAAAAACAAACCCTTTATCCATGTTCATTGTGGAGCGATCACAGAGACTCTTCTCGAAAGTGAACTCTTCGGCCATGAAAAGGGCTCTTTTACTGGAGCCATCAAAAGAAAATTAGGAAAATTTGAACTGGCTAATGGCGGGACAATTTTTTTAGACGAAGTCTCTACTTTAACAAAATCAGCCCAGGTAAAACTTTTGCAAGTTTTGCAAAACAATTGCTTTCAACGGGTGGGTGGAGAAACTGAAGTTAAAGTCGACATAAGAGTGATTGCCGCCACCAACGATGATCTTGAAGGCTTGGCCAACGAGGGCGAGTTTCGTAAAGATCTTTTCTATAGACTGAATGTTTTCCCTGTTCACATTCCACCCTTGCGCGATCGCCCAGAGGATGTTGAGCGAATTATTGCTGAACTTATCCAACAGATGAACCCCATTCATGGTAAGTCCGTACGCGGGGTTCAACAAGATGTCTTGGCAGCTCTAAAATCCTATCCATGGCCAGGTAATGTGCGTGAATTAGAAAACCTAGTGGAACGAGCTTTCATCATTGAGAAATCAGATAAACTTTGCGCCGAAAGTTTCCCCACTGATCTAGTGGCTGATCAAACTCCAGCAGCTCTGCTTCCCCTGAACATTAAGCTTCCACTCGCTGAAGCTCGCCTCCAGATGATTGAAGATTTCGAGCGGCAGTACCTCAAGGAGCTTCTTGTACAAACCCAAGGAAAGATCAATCAGGCTGCCGAACTCGCTGGGATTGGAGTTCGCCAACTCAACAAACTCATGAATAAATATAAGCTCGATAAAAAAGACTTTAAAGACAGTCAGAACTCTTTAAGTCATTGATGAAAAAAACTTTTTCATATCAATTTCTGTAAAATCATAACCTAAGTGAATGATGCGACTTCCGGTTTGATTCAGAGGATCGATAGATTTACCCACGACAACCGCATCTTTTTTTGCAAAGTACTGCTTGGTGGTTTCTCCAAATATGGTATGGACTTCCGCCAGAGGCTCACCCACGGAAACCCGAGTTCCCACCTCTGGGAAGACCCTAAGAATCCCCCCCTCATTGGTATAAAGCCACTGAGAGTTTTGACAAAGATAGGTTTTATTTTTTGGAAAATTAATCTTCCCCTTCATCATCTTTAGATCATAAACGACGTTGAGAATCCCTTGGGTCGCATCCTCAATCACACCTTTTTGAAAAACATGGGGGTCTTTGAGCTCAATGGTGATCGATTTGGTCCCTTGTTTTTGTAAAATCCCCCGCAAAGTTTTATCACGTGGTGGTTTGGAAACAATAATCTGGGCACCTTGCAACTTCGCCATTCTTGCCGTTTGTGGGTCGTCCATAAAAGCGCGAATATAATGGGCATTTTTTCGCCCAAAACTGGCTGTGTGCAGATCAAAATGGTACTCAAAAAAATTACCAACCCTCTTCAAAAAACGGTGCATAAAAATTTCTGATTCATTGCCATGGTTTTTGCCCGGGGCGATTCGGTTTAAATCAGCATGATCATTAAAGTACCTCTGTCGCAAGAGCAAGCCTGGAACATTGACGACCAAAACTCCGACAACAGTCCCACTTAACTTTTTGACGTCGATGGCATCCATCAAATTTTGAATGACCGGAATCCCATTGATTTCGTTGCCATGCAGAGCTGCCGTCACTCCCAACACGGGGCCGGGCTGGGCTCCTTTTTTAACAATCACGGGTAAACGGATGGGGCCGCCAAGGGCGTTATTAATGATGTGCAGCCAAAAATGTCTTTCACTGGCTTTTTCAATACTATCGAGGTCTAAATGGCGGACTTGTTCTGCAGGAATGGTTCTCATGCTCTTAATACTCCCTGAATTTGAGAAAAGAGGGAAGAAAAATGTCTTGCTCTATCGCAGAAAAAGCTAGGACAAGTTGCCGCCACTCCTTTCCAGAGACCCCCCCCTTGAAATCCCGGTTTGTTTAAGGTTGTGTGAACTTAAAAAACAAGGTAAGTATAGACCTCATGGCCAATATTCCATCCACTGTACATAAATTGATTGATCAGATTGGAGAGTTTATCCAGTACTGGGGCTTTAAAGAAATCCATGGCAGAATCTGGGCCCTTATCTTTTTGTCGCCCGAGCCCATCGACGCCAATTTCATGATGGAGGAACTGAATGCCTCTAAAGCTCTTGTTAGTATTTCTCTAAAAGATCTTCTGCATTACAATGTTATCCATGAGGTTGAGAAAAAAGAGCCAGGAACAAAAAAATATGTGATCAATCCTCACATCGACGAAGTCATCGCTGATGTCCTTTTGAATCGAGAGGCTAAAATGTTAGTGCATATTCGCTCTAGCTGCGAGCTCGCCAGACGAAGCGGCCATAGCAAAAAGAGTCTGGGTTTGGTGGATTCTCACCGGCTCAAGCAGCTCGAGGATATGATCATTTCTGCAGATCACCTTTTACAAACCCTTCTTCAATTCAAGCAGAGTGTAAATTTCGCAGAGCTGTCAAAAAGCCTCAATGTTCCCGTTGCCCCAGATCATGGCAACTGATAGGCTCGCCCCATGAGTTCTCAACTATTTAATGTCTCCTCGAAAAAATTTATCTCGGTTGCGCTCCTTGGCTTTGCCTCTGCGATCCTCTATGCCCTTTCCTTTAAAATGCACTACGACATTGCCCAAATGCTTGATCGAGCCAGCCACTTCTTGAAAACTGGGGAAATCATCTTTCATGGCAATCAATCCAGTGCCGATATGGGTAAAATCCCCGGAGGCCTGCTCACGGTGATGGTCGGATTCCCAATGAAGCTATTCAACTCCCCTCTTTCGGCGCTCTTTGTCCTTGCTCTCTGGCATTTTGCGGCCCTATTAATGTTAATGGACACCTTGAAATCTCACTTCAACTCAGCCGTCTTGTTTTTGTTTCTTGTCCTCTATTGGTTATCGCCCTGGCGAGCCAGTGAAATCTATCTTTGGAATCCCAGTTATTTATTTTTACCTATGGCGATGCATCTCTGGTCCTCTCAAAAAATGAGTGTTGAAAAAAGCTTTTGGCCTAGCTTCTTTCATCTCTTATCCATTGGCCTCGCCTTTCAGATGCACAATAGCTCTATCATTCTTGCTTTCATCTCTGCCATTCTTTTTTACAAAGGAGCCATTCGCATTCATTGGGGTGGAATCTTGACCTCTGCATTTGTGATTTTTGCCAGTCTTTTTCCTTATTTGCTCGAGCTTTTGCATAATAACCAAGTCCGCCCCAAAATGGAGGATGAGCGTTACTTTTTATTTCGTGGCCTGCTTTATGTCTTCCCAATGCTAAAAAGCATCTGGTACTGGATTCGATTTTCTGGCACCATTTTCCCTAGACATATTTTACAGAATATTGATTTCCAATGGTTAGGCAGTGGTGCCACAATTGTTGGAGGAATCTGGAGTCTCGTTAAATATGGAGTGGGCATTGCCACCACCCTACTTTCTATCTATGCAAATTACCGATTTTTTAAGGGCAACAAAAGTTTATTTTCCTTAACATGGAAAGGGCGAACGCTATGGCGACAAGATCAATGGTTGGAACTCTACGTCTGCATCGCCCTTACATCCATGCTGATAGCTGCCGCTATCTCACCCATTGATTTTATTTTTTGGCATCTAGAGATTCTCTATCCCGTGGCCCTCATTCCACTGCTCTACTTTTTTCAAACCCATGACTGGAAAATCAAGCCGGAGCGTCTAGCCACCGGCTTGATTTTTTACTTTAGTGTCTACAATTTGATTTGCGCTCTCGGTTCACAAAAGTTTGAGGGCGCTCTCTTGCTTTTTAAATAGCAATGTTTTCAAAACGTCGACTTTTCCAGTCTTGGATTTTTAAATTCATAATTCGCCGAGCACCAATCACCGCTCGCAAAAGTTTATCAGACTCAAAATTGACCACCTCGATCATCGCACTGGATGCCACCCTCAATTGGCAAAGATAGCGTCCATGGTGGCGAGTGATCATGGCCTTCACCACCGCGTCGGAGGGACCTGAATAATAAATATTGGAAATAATGGAATGAACCGTCTGCCGTTCTTGCTGGCTAGGTTCAAAATAATTATAAATGATACTGAAATCTTCTATACTCATAGCAACTCCTATCTCTAAAAATTGTTATAAGTGGTTATACCTCCTGAGCCTTCTTAGGGAAGGTCAGAATGACTTTGTTTCCTTGATTCTTAATCTGCACATTATTTTCATCCACCCCATATGGGACGGAAAAGCTTTGGCTAAAGGAAGAGCTAGAAGAAAAATGGACCCAGCTCCCCTCCTCGTTGTCTTGGCTTTTTTGGACTTGCCGCCCAGAAATAGTCACCATCCCATTTTCAACGTTTACATTAAGAGTGCCGTCATCCACTTTGCCTTTGAACTGGATTTCAAAGACCACCGAATCTTCGTCGTCAATGGTGTTGATTTGATAGTTCGAGGCGAAAGCTTGCCCCCAGCCACT
>JAGQZY010000072.1 GCA_020435205.1 Bdellovibrionales bacterium
TAATATTCTTGAAAACGTCAAAGGGAAGATTTATCAAGTCAACTTTTCTGCAGGAAAGTTTTCACCTCCGCAAGAAATGTCTCTGCTCACCAATGGGCACATCACTCTTGCTGCGGCGAGCACTTATCGTAATGATTTTTATTTTTCTTATGAGGGATTTCTTACTCCGGAAAGTCTTTATTTTTATGATTCCATCGCTGACAAATACTCTATGGTAAAAAGTTTACCTGCTGAGTTTGATAGTAAAGATATGATTGTTAAACAGAAGTGGGCAATCAGTCAGGATGGAACGAAGGTGCCTTACTTTTTGGTAGGAAAAAGTTCGGTGATTAAAGATGGCAAAGCGCCAACCTTGCTCTACGGTTACGGCGGCTTCGAAGTTTCTCGGACCCCATTTTATAGCCCCACGACTGGCAAACTCTGGCTAGAAAAAGGTGGGATTTATGTTTTGGCTAATATTCGAGGTGGTGGTGAGTTTGGCCCCAAGTGGCACCAGGCCGCCCTCAAGGAAAATCGGCAAAAGGCCTATGATGACTTTATTGCTGTTGGTGAGGCTCTTATCGATAGTGGCGTCACCAACAAAGAGAAGCTGGCGATCATGGGGGGAAGTAATGGCGGTCTTTTAGTAGGAGCTGTGATGACACAAAGACCTGATTTATTTAAATCGGTTGTTTGCCTGGTGCCCCTTTTAGATATGATCCGCTATTCACAACTTCTTGCCGGTGCCAGTTGGATGGCCGAATATGGCGACCCTAGAGATCCCAAAATGCGAGAGGTGTTACTGTCCTATTCTCCTTATCACAACGTGAGTAAGGATAAGACCTATCCAAAGCTCTTTTTAATGACGTCAACCAAGGATGATCGAGTCCATCCTGGGCATGCTCGTAAAATGGCGGCAAAAATGGAGGAAATGGGCCACAAGAATGTGCTCTACTACGAGAACACGGAAGGTGGTCATGCGGCGAGTGCTAATCTTCAGCAGAAGGCGCGCATGCAGGCCCTCAACTTCGAGTTCTTGTTCCAAACGCTTTTCTAGGAGCCAAGAAGCCTTTAGCAACGGTTGTGAAAATCACACAGTGCTAAAGACTATTTGCCCCCAAATAGAGTTGCTGGTAACCGAAGCTCTATGAATTTGATTGAGATAAAGGCGCCGGGCGAAGCGATTCAGCTGGATAGCCTCATCCGTAAGTATTTTAGTAAGCATCTCAAGGGGCGGGATGCGGAGAGGTTTCTTAAAGAGGGCCATATTTATTTGGCCAATCGCAAGGAAACCCGTTGGAAGACGCGGGTTAAGGCCAATAGTAAGCTCATTTTAGTCGGCGATTTGCAGTTGCAAAACTCTACCATCTGTTCTGAAGATATCGTTTTTGAGAACAAATCGCTAGTGATCTGGAATAAACCTCATGGGCTACCGACCCAGGGGACAATGAAACGGCATGAAGCCAATCTTTATGATTGGGCGAGACTCTTCTATTTAGAACAAAAAAAGTTTCCAACAGGGCTCCCTTACGTAGGGCTCCACCATCGTTTGGATCGCGACACCTCTGGGCTTGTATTGATGAGTAAACAAAGATCGGCCAATAAAGAACTTTCGGATCTTTTTAAAAATCGCCAGATTGAAAAAAGCTATCTTGCTTGTGTGGAGTGGGGTGAAAAAATTCCCGACAAACAGTGGACCTTTAAAAGCCTCATCAAAAGAGGGCAGGGTAAAAATTTTCCTTTTCAGTTTTTCGTTGATGACAAAGTGGGGGACGAGGCGATCACAGAATTTAGACTTGTAAAAAGTGAAGAAGGAAAGTGCCACTGGATAGAATGCTTCCCTAAGACGGGTCGCACCCATCAACTGCGTGTGCATCTATCCCATTTGGGCTGGCCCATCCTTGGTGATCGCGTTTATGGTCATAAGGACTCTGCACCTAGGTTGATGCTTCATGCGCAAAGATTAAAATTTCTCTTTCAGGGTCAAGTGATTGAGTGCGAAGCCCCCATGTCCAATACTGAGGGCCTTTCGATTTAGTCAGTGCTTTTTTGAGCAATGGCTTGATCGCCACTGCAAACGGAAGCACAGGAAGCCCCCATTTCCTGACATTGTTCTAGGCAAGCCAAAGTTAAGCTTGGGCAGGATCCAAATTCACCTTTTAAATCTGACATTTTTTGAGTGAGATACTCTAGTCCCTTTTGGCCTTGGCAACGGTTTTGGCAGTTTTGATTGCCAAAGCACTTAAATTCACAGGGAGCTTCATAGCCTCCATAACCCACCTGATAGGCAGAGTAGAGTCGGTACTTGAGCGCTGTATGAGTGGGTGAGTTGATTCCAGGGCAATCTGGCTCGGCCGCCAACACCACGGTTTGGATAAAAAAGAAGATAAATGATGCCACGACGAATACCATAGTCCAAAACCTCATGAAGCCACTCCTTGTTCTTATACAGACTTTCGGTATCCTCGACCAAAACCTTAAGCTTTTAGACCAGCTCAACAGACTGGACGGGCCATTTCGGTCGTTTATTGGAGTGACTTTTTTAAAGTCATAAGTAGTGAGCAACAAATAGACATTCATCCTTGAATCCTTTGTGACTGATTTGTCTCAGTTTGGGATCCAAAGATGGAAATGTCAGATGGAGATTTGATCAGGCTTTCATTAGAATGTCTGACTATAGCCCATATAGTAGCGTCTTCCTAAAGCTTGAAAGGCACTATCGGCACCGGTGTAGTCTACGTAGGTTACAGATGGACTAATATTGATCGGAGGTTTAGCATTCATCATATTTTTAACTCCCACACTAATGCGTCCACCCCAAGAGGTCGCATAGCGGTAGGAAAAATCATATTCCGTATGGGTGGGTGTGATGGTGCGACGACCTGTTTCAGCGGCCACTGTGCGAGCAGCCACGCGATAAGTATGGTTTTGGTTGCGAAGAGAAAGGCTTGAAGTGTTGCGCCAGTTGAGGTCAGCGCGATATTCCATAGGAAAAAAGTCTACGCGTTTCGTTTTGTAAACTAAAAAGTGGGAATGGTTTGAAGAGGCGCTAAGGGACATGACTCGGCCAAGGAGTTTGACCTTGGTGTCATAGTCCATTTTAAAATCAAGACCGCGAATGGTTCTTTCCCCCAAATTGATGACTTCCGGAGCTGTTACCGACAAAATTTTGTTAGTGGAGGGGTCGCGCTCAAAAATGACGCCGGACTTGGCTAGAGTTTCTTCCCCAATAATGTTGGCCCACTGGGAGTATTGATTGCCAAAAATTTTAGCGATGGTATTTTTGCCTTCGAAGTTCCACTGGTCGATAGTGAAGGTCCAATGGCGATCAGGTTGAATCACAGTTCCAAAGTTATAATTCACTCCTGTTTCAGGGCCAATATTAGGGTCCTTGTAGCGAACCACGCGGTAATAATCTGAGTTACACTCTCCTTGCTGCTGGCAAAGGTATTCGTCACGAAAGCTTTCAAAACCTTGGGAACCCTGAAAAATCATATTGCGTACACTAGGAGCATGGAAGTTAGTGCCCCAAGAAGATCTAAGAAGGATTTTATTGGAAGGTCTATATCCAACAGAAAATTTTGGGTTAAAGGTGTCACCGAAATCAGAATAATTATCGTAACGAGCGGCCATTTGCAGCTCTACTTGGCTCAATGGATAACTGCTCAGTTCCAGAAAAGTAGAGCTGACTTGGCGAGATCCCTTTTGTGGGTTTTGACCAATATTGGTGGTGAGTTCACTATTATAAAAAACAGCATCACTGGCATCTGCACTGGACTCCCACTGAGACTCCATGCCGATGGCCATAGCAAAGGGGCCGCCTGTGCCCCAGACATTATTAAAATCAAAAACTTCACCGGTCGCTAGAAAGCGCGCCGTCGACATACTGGATTCATAGGCTTCGCGAGCTTGCACATTAGCAGCCGACAAAGCTCCAGCATTTTGATTGCGGGCTGTTACATCATAAGCCCCGCTGTAAATCATTTCGCGAACGACGCTCTTATCAATAAGTCCATTGATATGGTCCGTGGATTCGACGGAAGCCCCATGGGAACCGGAAAGATTCCAGCTCCAAGTGTCGCCGACAAAACCTTCAACTTTGGCCTGAGCATTGAAAGAGTCTTCGACCGTGTACATTTCTCCCAAGCCCACTTCATCGATGGGTAGGATAGCGGCATCAATCTTGTCAGAGCCTACAGCAGAAGCTTTAAGTCCATTGGAAGGAATCTTAGAAACATCTAGAGATCCGCCTTGGCCTGGGTTGAAGTTAATGTAGTCAGGGCGACCATTGCGAACATTGGAACGTCTGTTGTACATCCCAAGAAAATTCACATTGAGATTTGAGTTTATCTCGCGGTGGCCAGTTAACAAGGCGCCAATGTTTTCTTTGTTATTGCGATAGTAGTTAATGTCACGCACGTCAGGTGAGCACTCTTGGCCATCACAAGTGGGACCGATATCTTGAGGTTTTTGTCCAGGAACCGTCAATGTTGAAGTAGTGGTGGGCTGAAAGTAACGATTCTCCCGGTAGTAGTTGCCAACGTCAGCATCGGTCACGGCATCCTGCTTGACGTATTGAACACTGGCAAGCCAGTTACCACGAGCATAGTTTTTGCCAAAGGTCATACTGTGGTTTTGTTCAATGCCCACCCCAATTTCAGGGATGTCAATTTTAGTGGAGAATTCAGCGCCATCATAATCTTTATTAGTGATAAAGTTTACCACGCCAGCCATAGCATCTGAGCCATAAAGAGCGGAACTTCCATCTTTAAGAACTTCTACACGATCAATGGCATTGGTTGGAATTCCGCGCACGCCATTGTAAAAATCTCTGCCAGCAGCTCCGATTTTTGGAAGTCTCATTCCGTTCAGTAAGACAAGGGTGTTTCCGGCATGTTGTCCGTGGAAACGAAAATAACCCTCTTGAGGTCCACCCGTCGTTGTGGATTCAAAGAGGGGGTTCTCTCGCATATAATCGTTCACAGTATTTACGCCAGCGTTATCAAAGTCTTCCTTACCAAAAGTGACCACGGGTGAAGGGCCTTCAAGATCAATGCGCTTGATATAGGATCCAGTCACTTCAAGCTTTTCAACATTTTTGTAGTTTTTGGACGGAGCGGGGACTTCTGTCGCTACGGAATTTGCAGCAGCTTCTTTTTCCTTTTTGTCCTTTTTTTCCTGTTCTTTTTGAGCTGTCTCCATGTCTACAACATCAGAAGCTGGAGCTTGAGCAAAAGCCACTGGGCTAAGACTAAGGCCAAGAGCAAGAAGGTAATTAAAAATCATGGATCCCCCCATTATTGAAATTGAAAGAACCCTAATGGATGGAAGGCTGACAGTAAAGTTAAGACTGCCGACATAATGTAAGTTTTTTGTCAGGGGCTGTGGGCTTGGGAGAGGCGGGATTCTCTAAGTTATTGAAAATGCACAGGAGCCCATTTTTGAAGCAGGCATTGTGCAAAAAATGGGCGGCATGAGGATAGGGACTAGTAGGTAAAAAGCAGAGTGAACTGAGGAGAAAGGCCTCGCCATTTGAGCTCAGCGGCTGCGGCCACCCCGTTGGTTTGGGCTTCTTTGTACTTGATATTGTGGTAAGTCAATTGGGGCCCCAGGAATACTTTTTCAGTGATGGGGAGAACGTAGGCAATGTCGAATTGGAAGCCTTGAATGTTGGCGTACTTAACGTTGCCAATGGTTTGGTCCTTTTCTCCATAGAGGTAGTAAGTGAAGGTCGTAAATATATTCTTCCACTGGTAGCCCACAGTGGGACCAAAATGAAAGTCCGAGCTGTCGCTTAATAAATCATTATCAAGAAGCGAGTAAATACCCCCTAAAAAAAGTCCAAAATCAAAAGTGTAGCCCAAGCGAACATCAAGAATGGTGAACTTAACGTCTTGTTTGGCACTGTTTGGATTTTCTAGGGACTGAGTGAGGTAGGTGGTGGCCGGGGCAAAGAGAAACCCAGCCTGTGCAGATTGGCATGTAAGAATCAGGCTGAAAATAGTAAAAAGTACGAATAATTTTTTCATAGTTGGTACCTCGCTCACCGGGGACGTAGCTTAGCTGGGACCCTTGGTCAATCTCTGGCCTGGTAAGTAACGGAATCTTAAACAATTTGGATCTATTGATGCGGGGCGCATCTGGCTTTTGCCTTGTTTATCAGGCCCATGGCAGATAAATCAGCCCCTTTAAGATTTAAAGAAATCTTAACCGCAAACAAGGCCATCACATCCGGGAACAATGTGATGATTCCAACTCAATATTTAAGGAAAGGGTCCAACGATGAAAGTCAGTGTATTCTTAATATTCGTTCTATCCATGATTGCTTCTTTCGTTTCTTACGCTCAAGAAGAAACAGCAACAGAAAGCAAAGCCACTATGGAAGACGCTCAACCTGAGGCCAAAGAGGCTGAAGCCGCTAGCCAAGACGGTGGTCGCTATAAAAATGTGGAAAAGCTAGAAGTGACAGGCTCTCACATCAAAAGAATCGACGTTGAAGGTCCCTCTCCCATTTTCACGATTGACCAAGAATATCTTCAGCGCACAGGTTACAACTCAGTCGCAGACGTTCTTCGTGACAGCACTTTGACCACGAATGGTGTGGGTCGTGAGAGTGCGGGGAGCAGTGTTTCGGGTTCTGCAACGGCCGGTCTTCGCGGTTTTGGATCTGATAAAGTTCTTGTTCTTCTTAACGGAACTCGTCTGCCCAAAATTGGTGGTGGAAACTCTGTCGATTTAAACTTGATCCCTATTGCGGCGATTGAACGAGTGGAAATTTTAAAAGATGGTGCCTCGGCCATTTATGGTTCTGATGCCCTCGCTGGTGTGTTTAACTTTATCACTAAAAAAGATTTTGATGGCGCGTCGGTCATGACTCGTTACTCTCATGCGGCTGAGGCCGGTGGTGGTCGTCAGGATTTTGCGGCGACTTGGGGTAAAAACTTCTCCAAGGGAAACATCCTTGCCGTTTACCAATACAGAAACAACCAAGAGATTCGCGATAAAGATAGAGATTGGACTAAAACCAATAACTTTAACTTGAGCACCTTGGGTAGCCCTGGTTCTTATCGTCCCGTGGGTGGAAACTGGGCCGCGGACCCCAATTGTGCAAACGCAACGGCAGCAGGTTCAGGAACTTTTTGTCGTTTTGATTTTACCCCATATTCCATGATGCAGCCGGCAATTGAACAACACAGTGGGATGGTTGCTGGTACTTATCAAATCAATGCCAACCTCAGCACTTATGGAAATGCTCTTTATACCCAACGTCAGTCCCGTTGGCAGTACGCTCCGGCTCCTGATATTTTTGCAGATGATACCTCTACTGGTGGGAAAAATTTTGAAGTCCCCAATGCAGTGAACTCTCTTCCGGGTTGGTCCCTTCCTGGTATTGGTGCTAACAACTTTGAGCTTCGCTACCGCTTGGTGGATGAACTTGGACCTCGTGCTAACCGCGACACCACAGATAGCTATGGTGGTACGGTTGGGGTCAAAGGTTATATGTTTGAGACTTGGGAGTGGGATTACTCTGTGACCTACGGGACGTCTAAAATTTATAACCGCGGTCATGCTGGTTATGCTAACAAAGATATCCTCTTTCAAGAGCTACAAAATGGTAACTGGACTCCTTTTAATAACGGAAACTTCGGTTCAGTAGCTAGTGCTAAGCATGTCTCTGAGCAGTGGATTAACTCCGAACTCACCATGACCCAGTTTAAAACCAGTGGGGAAGTGGCTAACGTGGGTTCGGGTATCTTGAGCTCAGCTTTTGGTGTTTCTGCAGCCTGGGAATCCTATAACCAAAGAGTGGATGACGTCACTCAAGCCGGAGCTTTATTTGGTGGTGCTGGTTCTGCTGGGCAGGGGAGTCGAAACTTCCAGGCTATCTTTGCTGAATTGGCCCTTGCTATTAGCGACTGGGAATTTCAACTTGCAGGCCGCTATGACAAATTTAGCGATTTTGGTGACACTATCAATCCAAAGTTTGCCGTTCGCTATCGCCCCGTGCAGAGCTTAATGTTCCGTGGGTCTGTTGGAACCGGTTTTAAAGCTCCCACCCTCGAAGAACTTTATGATGCCCAAGGTTATGGCTATCCCACCTATGTGGACCAAACGGCTTGTGCTGCAAACCCTGGCGATGATTTTTACTGTAGCCCGCAACAGTGGAAAACACTGAGTGGTGGTAACAGAAACTTAAAGCAAGAGACTTCTTTCTCTTACAACTTGGGAACCACCTATCAACCTATGCGCGATATGAGTTTCACCTTGGATTATTGGTTCACTGAAATCAAAGACGCTATTGGTGTGAGCCTTAACGACTTGATGCTTGCTGAACTTAAACTCGGTACAGGAGCTCTGGCGGCTCAAGGTGTGACTGTGAATCGTACCGGTGGGTTGATTGACTCAGTTGTGGCGCCAAACTTGAACCTTGCAAAGCAACGCACAGATGGTATCGACTTTGCCTGGGATTACACTTTTAATATTGGATCCGTGAAAATCACACCAACAGTGAACCACTCCCATATTTTAAGCTACCAAAACGAAGGTTTTCCAGGTCTGGGTTTATTTTCAAAAATGGGTGATTATGGTCGTCCACAATGGAGAAACACGTCTTACATTACTGTTGGCTTTCTTGAGGACCACAGTGTTCGGGCTACAGCCAGAACCATTGCGGGTCAGTTCAAGCAAGAGCACACAGTCAATCGCGACGATCATCGCAGAATTCCGACCTATACAGAATACGACCTCAACTATAATTATAATGCCTTTTGGGGTGGTGTGATCAGCGCCGGGATCCGAAATGTTTTGGCCACCAAGCGCCCAATTGACGACACAGCTGGTTTCGCGGGCATTCTCAATAGCTCGCTTTATGACCAAGTTGGTCAGCTCTACTACTTGGGATACACTCACAACTTCTAAGTTGCCCAAGGGCTGTGCAATAGCCGAACCTTACATGGCAAGAGAGGGAGAATTTCTCCCTCTTTTTCTATATTTTTTTCAGGCCGCGTCCCTGAGGCCTTGATTTCACCCGGAATCCGAGGGTAGGATCGTCATTTCAATAATTTCGAGGGATAATATGAATAGTTTACAGAAAAGACAGATGTTGAAGACTGTAAGACTCGCTCTGATGGCCTTGTTGGCGATTGTGATTGTGGGTTTTATTGGTAGCTTTCAAGTCGCCCATGCTCAGGAGCAAAAGCTTCAAGAGACGCAAGGGGCTCAAATGAAGGTGGACAATGCGGCTCGCAAGTCACAGGAAAAGGTGACGAAAGTAGCTGACGAAACCAAAACCCTTTTAGATGAGTATCGCGCGACCTTACGCAAAATTGATAACACAAAAATCTACAATGATCAGCTTCGCAAGCTTATAGAATCACAAAAAACAGAAGTGGTTTCTATGCGCAAGCAAATCGAGGAAATCAAACAAACCAATAAAGAGATCTTTCCCTTAATGTTAAGAATGATTTCCAATCTTGAAGAATTCATCAAACTTGATGTTCCTTTCTTGATGGATGAGCGGAACCGTCGTCTTTCTCAGATTAAAGAGATTATGGATAAGGCCAAAGTTTCCACTTCAGAAAAGTTTCGTAGAATCATTGAAGCTTATCAAATTGAAAATGAATATGGTCGAACCATTGAAGCCTACCGTGGACTACAAAATGTTGATGGTAAAGAGCTGACGGTTGACTACCTTCGCGTTGGTCGCATTTCCCTTGTTTACCAAACCCTCGACGGTAAAGAACAAGGTTACTGGGATCAAAAAGAACGCAAATGGAAAGAGTTGAGCAGTGGTTTTCGTAAGTCCATCACCTTGGGTCTAAAAATGGCCCGTAAACAGTCGGCTCCTAATCTTGTAGAGTTGCCTGTTCCAGCGCCAGAGGAGGTTCAAGTTGAAACTCTTTAATCTTATTTTTTCTATCCTTCTATTAGTCCCCAGTTTTTCTCAAGGAGCCACTCTGGATGAACTTCTCAAAAAGGTTCAAGAAGAGAGTGTGACTCAGTCTGAAGAGTACAAAAAGCGAGAAGCTGAGTTTATTCAAAAACGCGACCAACAGGCGGCTCTCCTCAGAAAAGCCCAAGCGGAGTTGTCTGATCTTGAGCGCATTACGGTTCAGTTGACAGCTGAATTTGACCGCAATGAAAAAGAATTAGCGAAAGTTGAAGAAGAACTGAATATTGCCATTGGGACCCTCGGTGAAATGTTCGGTGTGGTTAAGCAGGTGGCCGGTGATATGCGCGGTCAATTTGAAAACTCTGTAGTTTCAGCCCAGATTCCTGGCCGCACCCAATTTGCTTCTGAACTTGCTGAAAGCAAAGCTCTGCCGAATATCCCAAAACTCGAAAAGCTTTGGTTCGAGCTTCAACGAGAAATGACCGAAACCGGTAAAACCGTTAAGTTCAAAGCTACAGTAGTGACTCCGAGTGGTGAAAAGACGGAGCGCGAAGTTCTGCGCGTAGGTGCCTTCAATTTGGGTAGTGAAGATGCTTACTTAAATTATCAGCCTTCTACAGGTCAGATTGTTGAACTGGCTCGCCAGCCAGAAGGTCGATACACAGGAACCATTGAAGATGTTCTTGAAGCCACTGATTATGAGGGCTTTGCTATTGATCCTTCCCGTGGTTCGCTGTTGTCCATGCTCGTGAATGCCCCTAGTCTTTGGGAGCGGTTACAACAAGGTGGGCTTGTTGGTTATGTGATTATTGTTCTTCTCTTTATTGGTATTGGACTTGTGGTTGAGCGCTTCCGCACTTTAAAGACGGAAGGGGATAAGATCCATGCTCAAATGCAATCCACTACGGCTAGTCCTGATAATGCCCTTGGTAAAATCATGATGGCCTATGAAGAAAATAAATCGGCAGATCTGGAAACCCTTGAGCTTAAAATGGATGAAGCCATTTTAAAAGGTCTTCCTCCTTTAGAAAAAGGAATTGGAACCATTAAGATTTTGGCGGCCGTAGCACCTTTGTTGGGTCTTCTGGGAACAGTGACAGGTATGATTGCTACCTTTCAATCGATCACTCTTTTCGGAACGGGTGATCCCAAGTTGATGGCCGGTGGTATTTCCCAAGCTCTGATCACCACTGTATTGGGTCTGGTTTGTGCCATTCCTCTTCTTCTGCTTCACAATTTAGTGGCGAACAAATCAAAGGCCTTGGTGCAAATTCTTGAAGAGCAAAGTGCAGGCATGATTGCTGCTCGTGCTGAAAAAGGTGGAAAAGCCTAAAATGTTTTTACTGGATATCTTTGATGTGATTCGAGACTTTTTGGAGCGTGGCGGGAATGTCCTTTGGTTGATTTTCTTTACGTTGATGCTTCTGTGGGCTTTGATCATTGAAAGATTTATGTATTTTAGAAAAGAATTTCCTGGCGACCGTGAAGAGGTCGTGGGTGACTGGATGTTGCGAACGGATCGCAATTCTTGGTACGCCCATAAAATTCGCCAGGCAAAAATTTCAGTTTTAAAAGATAAGCTATCGAAAAATATTGATGTGATCAAAATGCTGGTGGCCCTTTGTCCTTTGATGGGGCTTTTAGGGACGGTTACAGGCATGATTGCCGTGTTTGATGTTATGGCTGAAACAGGAACTGGAAATGCTCGTTTGATGGCTTCTGGGATTTCTATGGCAACGATCCCAACCATGTCGGGTATGGTGGCCGCCCTATCGGGCCTTTACTTTGGAAATTTACTGGAGACAAAAGCAAAACGAGAAGCTGACAAGTTAGCTGATGCTTTGCCTTTGAGCTAAAGGATGGACTTATGAGAAAACGTAGAAGTGCACAAGAAGAGGACGCGGGGATCGATTTAACACCGATGCTAGACGTGGTCTTCATCATGTTGATCTTTTTCATCGTGACCACATCCTTTGTGAAGGAAGCGGGTATTGATGTAAATCGTCCTTCAGCTTCCACGGCCAAGAAAAAGGAAAGAGCCTCCATATTAGTGGCCATCTCTCAGAACGGGGAAATTTGGATCCAAAAGCGCCGAGTTGATATTCGTTCCGTTCGTGCGAATATCGAGCGCTTGCATGCGGAAAGTCCTGAAGGGACTGTCGTCATTCAAGCCGATCAATTGTCGCAAACCGGAATTTTGGTGCAAGTGATGGATCAAATTCGTCTTGCCGGTGTGGAAAGCATTTCTGTGGCAGCATCACCGTCAGTGGGTGGTTAATTTGGTAGTGCAAATGGGACCAACTGCAACACGACTGTTGACTGCGACCGCCTACGGCGTGGGTGTGACTTTGAGTTTGTTTTATCTCATGTCCCAGTTGATTTCGGGTGGTCAAGATTTAAAGAAGTCTGACGACACGGAAAACTTCATTGAATTTGTACGTATCAAAAGAGACGACATTGTTCAGGAGCGCAAAAGAGAGCTTCCGAAAAAGGCTCCTGAGCCCAAGAAACCACCACCACCGGCTAAACTTTCAACGGCAGCTGAGGCACCCAGCAAGCCACAAATGAACATGGATCTCCCTAAGCTAAGTACATCACTCAAGGGAAATGGTCCTTATTTGGGGCCGGCGGGGGCTGGCGGAGGAACCGGGGTGACTCCAATTGTTCGCATCGAACCTCAGTATCCTCGTAAGGCGGCCATGCAGGGCATTCAGGGCTGGGTGGTTTTATCCTTTGATATTACAGCTTCTGGGACCGTGGACAATGTGCAGGTTCTCGATGCTCAGCCTAAAAGGATCTTTGATATGGAGGCCAAGAGGGCTCTTTTAAAGTGGAAGTATAAGCCAAAAATGGAAGATGGTAAGCCAGTGGCTCAACCGGGTGAGAAGGTTCGATTGGACTTCAAATTAGAGTAGTTCTTGGCACGCAAGGGATATGGCTGATCTTTTGACAGTGAAAAATATAGTGATATTAGGTGTTTGTGGAAATTGCCATTGTAAGAACTTCAGGGGTTACGGCAGCGATGTGACAATTTGCGTCAAATTTGCTAGAAAATGTCTGTCGCAAAGACCAAAGGGATTGGTAAAAAGTTAGGTTGAAAAAGGGGATCTGATGAGGACGTTTGTTAAAGCACTTTTATTTGTTGTTATTTCTGTTTCCATGGGCAGTGCTTTTGCCATAACTAAAGATGAATTAAAAAATCGCAAGTCAGCCCTCACATCGACGGGCACCCATCGTCGTTTGTCTCGTGCCCATGAGTTAATGGGTAAGGATAAAATCAAAGATGCGATCGACATTCTTGATAAGTTGATGAAATCCACAGAGGGAAGACCTCACGAGCAAGCCCAAGTGATGCAGACATTAGGATTTGCTTATGCTCAACAGGAAAACTATGCAAAAGCTCTGAGCCTTTTGCAAAAGTCATTAGATTTGAATGTGCTTCCTTATGCTCCGACTCTGTCCACTCTTTACACGATCGCTCAAATTAACGTGGCTCAAGAAAAGTACGATGTGGGTCTTAAAAAGTTAGACGAGTGGTTTTCATTAGCCGATGAGCCAAGTGCTGATGCTTATGTGCTCAAAGCGACGATCTTTGCGCAAAAGAAAAAGCAAAAAGAAGCTTTGGCCTTGGTCACGAAAGCCATTGATATGACGGAAAAGCCAAAAGAATCTTGGCTCGCTTTTGCGGTGGCCATGAACTACGAGCTTGAAAAATATCACGAAGCCGCTCGCTTATTGGAGAAACTAGCCGGTCTTTATCCAGAAAAGAAAAAGTACTGGAAGCAGCTTTCGGGTGTTTATTTAAATATTGAGAATA
>JAGQZY010000073.1 GCA_020435205.1 Bdellovibrionales bacterium
AAGAGGGGTTAGATTTGGGTGAACTTTCTCAAGAGCTTTGCCAAGAGATCATTGCACAAGCGCAGCTGGGGTTACAAGCCATTCACGATCAAGGATTGGTCCATGGTGATTTGAATTTGAAAAACATTTTTATCACTCAAGAAGGCACCATCCGTTTGCTCGATTTCGGTTTTCTACAAAATCAAGACTATCTTTATGCCAGCCCTCAGTTTTTGGATCCTGAGGTTTTACAGGGAAAGGCAATGTCCCCAGCTAGTGATTGGTTTGCCCTAGGAATGATAGAGCGTTATTTAGCGGGCTCCTACCGGGGTAGCACTCCGGGAGGCGAAGGGTTGAATCAAAATAGTTTACTCGCATTTCCCGCGGATCAGCGTGCCCCCCTTGCCCTGTCTACCCATGCCCATCGCCGAAGGAAGTTAGGGGAGTGGGTGCAAAAGGCAATGAAACAACAAAAATTCAGCACCCAAATTTTATTTGTACCTAAAGCTCGGCATCCATGGATGTTCAAAATCGGCTTGGCATTTGCCGCCTTTTTGCTTTCCTTTTTCGCTTTGGCTACCGGAGGAGGGGCTGAGTCGGGCTCTCTGTCGATTCGTTACCAGCAATGGGCACAAGTTTCCATCAATGGTGTTGAGCAAGGATACACACCGATGAACTTAAAAGGCCTTCGGCCAGGTCGATATCATGTGAGTTGGCAAGGTCCAGCAGGAGCGGGGTCTCGTTGGATTACAATAAAAAATGGTGAAACTTTTTTGTTAAAGCCTTAAAACCTACAATTATTAGAAAATTTGTAGGAAGCTATTCGAATGGAATTCATTGAACTGGTTATCATGGGGATTTTACAGGGGCTGACGGAGTTTTTGCCCGTTTCGAGTTCAGGTCACCTGACCCTTTTTCAGTATTTCTCCACTCGATTTCATGAAAACCTGTCTCTGAATGTCGCTGTTCACATGGGGACGCTCCTCACGATTATCGTTTATTACCGCAAGGATCTTTTGGAGATCTTTAAAGGTTTTTTTGCTGGCGATAAAAATAGCCAAAAGATGGTTTTTCATATTGTGGTGGCCTCAATTCCCACTGCAATCATTGGTTTAGGTTTTAAAAAAATGGCAGAAGGTATTTTAGTGAACCCTTTGGTAGCGAGTCTTTGTCTACTGATTACCGGGGCCTTTTTATACAAAGCTCCACAAAGCGATAAGAGTGAAGATTGGTATCGCAAGGGTTTTGGGGTGAACTCAAAACAAGCTTTTCTTATTGGCATTGTCCAAGGCTTGGCGGTACTGCCCGGGATTAGTCGCTCAGGCTCGACCATTGTTACAGCTTTGTGGATGGGGGTTCCTGCTCGCGAAGCCTCACGCTTTAGTTTTCTAATTTCTGTTCCTGCCATCATGGGTGCTGGCCTTTTGGAGCTGCGTGGCGCAGAGGGTGGTTTGCAATGGGGTGACTTTTTTCTTGGGGGCATGGTTTCCTTTGTGACTGGTCTTGTCGCCATAGCCCTTATGGTTCATCTCACCTATCGTAATCGGCTTAGGCCCTTTTCCTTTTATGTTTGGACGGTTTCTATTGCCTTTTTGAGCTACTATTTCCTTTTTGCTGCAAACTGACACAGCGCTCGCGCTGGCATCTATAAGCTATTTGCCAGCATTGCCCCTTTTCCCTATATTTCAAGGGTTTTGCAGGGGGGAGCCGTGGACAATAGAGTGGAATCTCAAGTGATCAGTGACTTTGAGGCTTTAGTGGATGAGCTCCTCAAGTCTCAACCCAACGAAAATACGGTTAAAGAATTCATGCTTAAACTTGGCCTAGAATACACGAGCGGGTCTGTGGATCGCATCAGTATGGTTCTGGAACGAATGAACAAACTTGTTTTTGAAACCCATAAAGGAAAGAAGTCCCATGATTTACCAAAACATCCTTGAAACAGTTGGCAACACGCCGATTGTTGAGTTGAAGAAAGTTATCCCAGCCAGTTCGCCCCATAAATTTTGGGCCAAACTTGAGTACTTTAACCCAGGGCTGAGTGTGAAAGATCGCATTGCTTTAGCTCTGGTTGAGGGAGCTGAGAAGCGTGGGGTTTTGAAACCTGGTGGCACCGTCATTGAAGCCACTTCTGGAAATACAGGTATGGGATTAGCTCTTGTGTGTGCGGTCAAAGGATACAAGTCTATCTTTGTCATGCCCGATAAAATCAGTGAAGAGAAGCGGGCAGCCCTTAGAGCCTACGGCGCAAAAGTTGTGATAACACCGACCGCTGTTGAGCCCGACGATCCCCGTAGTTATCTTTCCGTTTCCCAAAAATTGGCCGAAATTACAGAAGGTAGTTTTTTAACAAATCAATACCACAATCCCGACAACCCCAATGTCCACTACCAAATGACTGGCCCAGAAATTTGGCAGCAAACCGATGGTAAAATCGATGTCTTTGTTGCTGGAGCAGGAACAGGTGGTACCATCTCTGGAACGGGTAAGTTTTTAAAAGAGAAAAATCCAAACATTAAAATCATGTGCCCCGATCCTGTGGGTAGCATTCTTCACGATCTTTTTTACTATAAAGAAGTTCGCAACCCTCCTCAGCCTTATAAGGTTGAAGGAGTGGGTGAAGATATGCTCCCAGAAAACGTGCATATGGATGTGATTGATGATTTTGTTCAAGTGAGCGATAAAGAATCCTTTCTCATGACTCGTGAGATTGTGGCCAAAGAGGGTATTTGTGTGGGGCCATCCTCGGCCATGGCCCTTGTTGGTGCCATGAAGTATGCTGAAACATTGGAAAAACCTTCTAATATTCTAATAATGATGGCTGACAGTGGACGTGCCTATCTGAGTAAAGCCTTTAATGACGATTGGTTAAAAGACAACGGCTTCTTGCCATCACCCATGAAGATGACCACTGTACAAGATCTTCTTAATGTTCGTAAAAAGCCGCAGCCAGTGATTTCTGCAAAAGTCGGGCAAAGTGTTTTAGAAGTGGTTAACCTTTTGCGGGATAATGGAATTTCTCAGGTGCCAGTATTTTCTGACGGTAAGCTTGTTGGAGTTTTGGATGAATCCGACTTGATCCATCCATTGGCCACGGGAAAACTCAAGGCCGACGAACCGATCATTCATTTGATTAAAGGAACTATTGTCTGGGTGGATCCCAATGAAAGCTTGGATACGCTTTCCGACCGGTTTCAGCAGGGTTACATTGCCCTTTTGAAGGATGAAAAAGATCAACTTCATGTGATCACTAAAATTGATTTGTTAGAGTACATTAGCCACAACCTCTAGGAGTTTTTATGAAAAAGGAAATGGGTTTCGCAACGCGAGCTATTCATGCCGGGCAAAGTCCTGATCCGACTACGGGTGCGATCATGACCCCACTTTATTTGACGTCCACTTTTGTGCAGTCCTCTCCTGGAGTGCACAAGGGCTATGAGTATAGTAGAACCTCGAACCCCACCCGTAAGGCCTATGAAGATTGTCTGGCGAGTCTTGAATCCGGTGAATTTGGTTTTTCTTTTGCTTCGGGTTGTGCTGCCTCAACAACGGTGATGCATTTGTTAAAAGCGGGTGATCATGTCATTGCTTCTGATGACATGTACGGTGGGTCGTTTCGTTTGTTTGATAAGGTCATTCGCAACAATGGTATTGAGTTTAGTTTTGTCGATTTGACAAATATTGAAAACCTTAAAAAAGCGATCACCGATAAAACGAAAATGGTTTGGATTGAAACTCCGACCAACCCCATGCTTAAATTGGTTGATATTAAAGCTGCGGTTGATGCCGTCTCGAGCAAAAATATTCTCACTGTTGTTGATAACACTTTCATGAGTCCCTATTTTCAACGTCCATTGGAACTCGGCGCGGATATAACGCTTCATTCAACAACTAAATTTATCAATGGCCACAGTGATATCGTTGGCGGTGCCGTCGTGGTTCGTGATAAAGCTCTGGCTGAAAAATTGGCCTTTTTGAGCAACTCCATGGGCGGCATTGGCGCACCTTTTGATGCATTCATGTGTATGAGAAGTCTGAAGACTTTGCCCGTACGCATGGAGGCTCACCAAAAAAATGCCAGTGAAATTGCCCGCTTTCTTGAAGACCATCCGGCCGTGGAAAAGGTTCTTTACCCGGGTCTTCCTAGCCACCCGCAACATGAATTGGCCAAAAAGCAAATGTCCGGTTTTGGTGGCATGATCACCTTTTATTTGTCTGGCGGTCTGGATGCGGCTCGTTCTATGCTGGAAAAAGTGCAGGTTTTCTCCCTGGCGGAGAGTTTAGGCGGGGTAGAGTCCCTGATTGAGCACCCAGCTATCATGACCCATGCCAGTGTGCCCGCGGAAACCCGCAAGCAGCTTGGTATCGACGACGGCCTGGTTCGCCTAAGTGTCGGCATAGAAGATCTTGAGGACCTTGTTGCCGATCTAAAACAAGCTCTCGGTTGACATCCAAGGGGTCATTCAGTAGCTATTGGGATTCCGAATCGACGAGCGGTCAGGTAGCTCAGTCGGTAGAGCAGAGGACTGAAAATCCTCGTGTCGGGGGTTCAAATCCCTCCCTGACCACCATTCTAATATTTTGATCTGGGGGGAATATGATCAAAGTTTTCGCTTCTTTAGCAGTTATGTTGTCTGCCTTTACGGCCCAAGCTCTTGATTTACGTTGTGAGTGCACGGGTTGCACGCCTGTTGAAATGTCTTTGCAAAATGACCAATGGATGAAAGTTCTCACTCGCAATGGTGATAGTGAGACCACTGGCTACGCAGTCCGCACTTCGCAAAATAAAGGCGACCAAGTTTACTACAAATTGGGAGTTTTCACTTTTAAACTCGAAGCGAATCAGTGGACGATCATGGGCACTGATTATGTTTGCGAAGAAAAAGTCGTCAACTAAGCAAATCCCAAATAGTTAAAAAAAAAGAACACCCGTGGGTGTTCTTTTTTTATTTGTAGAGCTTGATCCCTTACTTTTTTAAAGCGTCGCGAATTTCTCTAAGAAGGACTACGTCTTCAGATGGAGCTGGGGGTGCCGCTTCGGCAGCAGCCTCTTCTTCTTGAGCGCGCATGTCCTGCATTCGTTTAATCATTTTCACCATCATAAATACGGTGAAAGCGACAATGGTGAAATCCACAATGGTTTGAATAAATGCGCCATACTTAACGACAGGAGCACTGGCTTTCACGGCTTCATCGAGAGTAGCATAGGAGGTAGCACCTAGATTGATAAATAGCTGGGAGAAATTCACTCCGCCTAAGGCCATTCCAATGGGGGGCATGATCACGTCATTCACAAAAGATGAGACGATTTTGTTAAAAGCGCCACCCACGATAAAAGCGACGGCCAAATCGACAACGTTGCCTTTAATAGCGAACTCTTTAAATTCCTTTAATAAACTACCCACAATAAACCTCCGCTGAGTTAAGAAAAGACCTTGATTAGACCGTATTGACCGTACGCGCAATGACCAATAATTGCGCGATGCAATATAAGACCTCAGTGAAAGAAGTCGAATTGCTCCAAGAGCTTAAAAACAACCCTTTTTTACTGGCCCCCATGGCGGCGATCACGGATAGTTCCTTTCGTTTATTTATGCGCAGGCAGGGTGCTGGCATTGTGACCTCAGAATTGGTTTCTGCTAATGGGCTTCAATTCAACAGTGAAAAAACCAAAGCCCTTATGCGGTTTAGTGAAGAAGAGCGTCCTGTGGGGATTCAGCTTTTTGGTGAAAGACCACAGGCCCTTGTGGAAGCGGCTCAATATGTAGAGGAACTGGGGGCGGACTTTGTTGACCTCAACTTGGGTTGCCCGGTGAAAAAGGTGGTCAGCAAGGGGGCGGGATCGGCCCTTCTCAAGGATCCCCTCCAGTTGGGTCAAATTCTTGGGATGATCAAAAGGGCTGTTGCTATTCCACTCACCATTAAAATACGCACGGGTTGGGATCAAAATACGCGCAATGCTTTAGATGTTGTGCAGGTCGCTTACAACGAAGGGGTGACCTGGGTGGCCATTCATGGTCGTACTCGCAGCCAAGCTTATAATGGCAGAGCCGATTGGGATTACATTGCGGGGGTGAAAGCGAATAGTCCGCTTCCCATTATCGGAAATGGCGATATCACCTCAGCAAGCATGGCTCTTGAGCGGCTTAAGACTTCGGGTTGCGATGGGGTGATGATTGGACGTGGTTGCTTAAAAAACCCATGGATCTTTGCCCAGTGCCAAAACCTGTGGAAGGGCATTGATATTCCCGTCCTTGCGGACAGCTACATGCCGCTCTTTGACTATCTTAAAGATGTGAGCCGTGAGCACAGTGATGAAAGGCATGTGACTTTGCAGCTTCGCAAGCTTTCGGCTTGGTTTTCTTCAGGTTTGCCGGGATCCAGTCAATTTCGCAAAGATGTGTTTACGGCAAAAGGACTAGAAGAAACTTACCGAGTCATTCAAAATTATTACTCTGATGTGAATCCGCGCCTGCAAGAGGATACCAGCCATGAAGCTTTCCTTATGGGGGGGCATGGCTAAAAATGTCCTATTGGTCGATGTGATTACTATCTGAGGCCGCGTCGGGAGCTTCTTTTTCTGTTTCGATGGCGTTTGGCTCCTCATTCATTTCTTGATCCTGTTCACCCAAATTTTGTTTTTGCTCAGGCTCTGTGGGTGGAATTTCAGTCTCTAAGTCGCCCTGGTTCTCTTCGGCCTCGATAGGCTCTTGCTCACCATAGGATTCTTGATACTCTTTAACCGCGTCGATCACCTCTTGTTCGTAATCGACAGGGCTGGGTTCGCCACCCTCGGATTCACCTAACTCTTGCAAGAGCTCTTCTTCTACACTATCAAAAAGATCGTCATGAAAGGGGTTCGAGTAGTGGGGGAAGGGCCACTCATATCCATCAATAAGCTGTTCACAGAAAACAAAAATTTCGTCACTGATTTTTTGTGTTCTATAAAGTCTTCCTAAAATAATCTTCATTCGAAAAATATTTGTTTTGCTGAGCTTTTTGTTTTTGAAAGAGGAGCCATAATTTTTAGGATTCGGCAGAAGAGAAATCAAATAGGCGCTTTCCAAAACGTTCAAAGAATCGGGTGCTTTGTCGAAATAGTGCCTTGCTGCCGCATCAATACCATAAATGCCATCACCAAACTCTACGACATTGAAGTACTTTTCTAGGATCTGACTTTTGCTTAGAAGCTTTTCAATTTCTTTGGCGAGCAGAAACTCTTTAACTTTTCTATGGATGGATTTTTCTTTACTTAAGTATAGGTTTTTTGCCAGTTGCTGAGAGATAGTTGAGCCACCTCGGGCAAAGCGCCACTCTTTGAAATTTCTTCGAAAACTTTCTTTGATTTCAAACCAATCGAGCCCTTTATGAGAGTAAAAGCTAGCGTCTTCAGAAAGTATGAGGGCTCGTACCAAATGAGGTGGTAACCTTTTGAAGGTCACATAGCTTTCGTTTTTGGGACATAAATTAACATTGTACATTGATGTGACAAAGCATTTGCGCGGGTCTTTAATTTTTTGCAGGGTGAAGTAAATAAAGCCTGCGTAGACTAAAAAGCTAAAAAACCCAACAGCCACACCAATGGCTACAATTTTTAGGAGTCTAAAAGACCCTTTTCTTTCATCCATGAGATACTTTCGGCAATGGCCACTCTAGAAGGTGTGGGTTTGAGCTGTAGCTCTCGTTGGGCGCGACTGCCATCAAACCAATGGTACAAAGTTGAGGTTACCGCTGTTTCTGAGCTCAAGGATGTTTCTTTTCCAAAAGCCGTCATCAAATCACCAATTTTCCCTAGAATTTTTATAAATAGCTTAGGGATAGGAATAGAAGGGGGTTTTACTCCGGCCTCATCAGCAATGATTCTAAAAAGTTCTTTGATGGTTAAATTGTCCCCGCAAACGATATAGCGTCGTGCAGGTTTTCCCCGCTCAGTGACAGCTATAATAGCGTCAATAACATCTTTAACGTAAACAACATTGACTCCACCAGGCGGATAAAGTTTGAATTTGCCTTTTGCAACTTTAATTTGAGTTTTTCGACTTCCTTTAGTGGCATCGCCGGCACCATAAATAGTCGATGGGTTGATGAGAAAGGCATTAAGATTATGCTCTTCGTGAGCCTCAACGATAATCTTTTCAGCACTTCGCTTCGTTTCAAAATAGCCAAGATTAAATTTTGCGAGATTATACTCAGCGTTTTCATCGAGGGCTTTCGGTCCTCTGCTAGCGCCAATGGTTACCACGGAACTTAAGTGCACTAAAGCGCCAACCTTGTTGGTAATGCAGGCATCGACAACATTGCGAGTGCCTTGCACATTAATTTTTTCCATGGCCTTTCTGTCTGTTCTCTTATATGCGATAAAGCCTGCAAGATGATAAACAATATCCTTGCCTTCACAGGCCTGTAGGAGCGCCAGTGTGTCTGTTATATCGCCGTAGGCTTTTTTTAGTTCAAGGTCCGCGAAGGGTTCTAGATGACTGGAGGGACGAACGAGTATCGTCACCTCGCAGTTGAGCTCAAGTAACCTTCGAACTAAGTGTCGTCCCAGAAAGCCAGTGGCACCTGTAACGAGTACTTTTTTCTTATTCAACAATGACCTCGGTAAGAGTAATACTTTTCAAAGGCTTCATCATAGAGTCTCTAGGCGCGCGCGAAATTCTTTTAACCACATCGTGGCCTGAAACCACTTCGCCAAACACAGTATACTGCCCATTCAGATGGGGAAGCGCTTTTGTTGAAATAAAAAACTGGCTACCAGCCGTATCGGGCTGACCATCGATCTTTGCCATCCCCAGCAAATAGGGGCGATCAAAGTTGAGTTTGTTTCCAGTTTCGTCCTTTATGGTAAACCCAGGCCAACCCTTGCCGGTACCCCAAGGGCACCCGGATTGGATACCGAGCTTTGGATGCACCTTGTGAAAAATGAGCCCATTGTAAAAGGGCTTATCCAAAACTCTCTTTCCTGTCTTGGCATCTTTGTAAGGCTTACTTCCTCGTGCCAATTCAACAAAATTTTGCACAGTTAGGGGGGCGTCTTTATTATAAAGTTTCAGTCGAATATCCCCCATAGAGGTTTTCAAAAGAACAAATGTATTCAGGCCGGACTCTTGGGAATGGGCAAATAAAGACGTCAAAACAAATGCCGTAAAAATAAGAACGCGCATGAGATTATTTTCAATGATTTTAATTAGTTGCGTCAAGTGATTTTAGGAGTTCACTTTGGGACTTTAACACTGAACGGAGGTGAGCAAAGGGCTCTGGCTCGCGCAGGGCCTTGGCAAGGCGTCCCAGAGCTGAATGGTTCGCTGCGACTTTGGTAGAGGATGAGCCAAGACAAATATGAAAAAGCTGTTCAAAGCGGCGCAAGAAAAAATAGTTTTGTAAAACCTCGGCAGGCCATCCGAGCGCGCTGTGGAGGGACGAGGTTTCACAAGTTTTAGGTCGTTTTCCTGTTCGCAAAACTTCAATTTGCATAGCAAATTCACTTTGTACAATCCCGCCGGGCCCGTATTTGATATCAAGAGAGTCATCACTGCTAGCCCTTAGTAGCTTTTGACCAATTTCTTTAAGACTGGCCAAGTCTCTGTCGTAAAGGCGAAGAAAATCAAAAACGGATGGGAAGAAGAAACTCCCGTCGGAGAGTCGTCGGCTTCGTAAGTAAGCTTGTTTTTGCCAGGGTTCAGCCTTTTCCTTGAGAAACTCAACCAATTGCGCCTCCTCAAGGAGGAGGGGGCCGGCACTTTCATTAGGATTGAGGCGCATGTCGATGTTGTATAAAATTCCTGCCTTTGAGGGTGTTGTTAATGCATTGATAAAGCGACGTGCCGCTTTGATGTCATTTGCATTAGGTGCTTTTGGGCTTAAAAAAACGAAATCAAGGTCAGAGTGTACGCCCAACTCACGTCCGCTCCATTTTCCAAGGCAGAGGACTTCCAGCGGGGTGGCGGAAAAGGTCTTGCTATAGTGTTCAATCAATTTCTTACAAATGAAATCCGCATTGTCAGTTAAGTTGGTACAGAAAGCCTCGATATTTTGATTCTTTAAAAAGTGTCCGATCGATATAAATTGTCCAAGTAACTTGTAGTCAGCAAGGCTCTGCAGCAGAACTTCAGTGTCCTGGCTAGAATCAATGTCAACTGCACCTATGACAAAACTGTCAAGCAGCTCAGGTCGTCGACTTAATACGTTTCCTATATAAGGAGAGAAAGAGAACAACCATGCTATATGTTCTAGAAGTGAGTCGTGTCGGTTGAGTAAATAAAAAATAGAAGACTTTGATTTAATCGAAAAAATAAAATCACGAAATCCACTCAGGGCTAAGTCGGAATCGATGTCGATCGCATCAAGGTATGAAACAAATTTTTCTAAGAGATCATCTTTTTGTTTTTCGACATCGGCCTTTTTTAAGGAGTAACCTTTTAGGTTACGAATTTCATCGATGACCTTTTGCCCACTTTCAGAAAAATCTCTTTGAGAGGCGCCTTTGGGGGGCTTGCTAGTTGTAACAAAGAAATCTGAAACAATTCGATCGGATTCTGCAAACTCCTCAAGAAGAAGTTTTTGGTTCAGTGGTTGCGCAAAACATTTACCTATTTCGTCTGTAAGAGCATAGGAGTGATGATCTTGGTAACATTGGATATGGTTTTCGATATCGCGGAGTTTCCAATAAAACTGAATGAAAAATTCATAATCTTGTTTTTTTAGAACATTTTCTTTAAATAGGAATTCAATAGCCTGAGTGATCGAAGATTGTTGCAGATGCCTTTTATGCCCACCATAGATAACCTGTAATGATTGTATATAGAGTTCAATATCACGAATCCCACCAGCGTGAAATTTGATATCCAGAGGTCCCTGTCCAGTATTGTGAAGCTTGTAGAGTCGAGTGCGCAAGCTTTTGATTTCATCAATCACAGAGTAATCGAGTCTTTTCGGAAAACTCATCGTATTGCAAAAGGCAACAATAGATTCATTCATTTTTTCTGGCCCCCAAAGTGGGCGTAATCGGATGAAAGACAATCGATGCCAGGCCTCTCCATAGACAGTGTAAAAGTTCACAAAACTTTCATCATTTGGGACAAGAGGGCTTGCATCTCCTCCCGGGCGAAGGTTCATGTCGACGCGGTAGGCGAATCCTGTTGGTCTGACTTCAGATAAAATTTTGACAAAATCTTTTATTTTTTTTGAAAGTTCAAGGGACTCTTTACTTGAATCTTTGACAAAAACGATATCGATGTCCGAAGAAAGGTTAAGTTCTCTGGAGCCAAGTTTTCCAAAAGCAAGTAAAGAAAGGGGTTCGTCGCAGAGACCACAAAAGTCCCAGACTTTTTTGATAATGTCTTCGGACTGCTGGGACCAAAACTGGCAAACCGCCTCAGCGCCCTCGTCACCTTTCAATGTTGCAAAGGCTGCGCGAAGCCAAGCATGGTGTCGTTCTTGACGAATTTTATCGGCAAAATCTGTTGTTGGTGATTCGATAATCTTGCGATAATGAGAAAATATGGAAGAGAGCTTTTCAAAGCTCTCGGTTTCCATTTTAGAATATTCGTTCAGTTGAGGTAAGGTGACCATTGCGGCTTGTAGTAGTCCTTATTGTCAAAGGTCAATCGATGTTCATATTTGCCATCAATACTTACAATATAAAGTTGATATCTTCCGGAGCGGTCACTAGAAAAAAGAATAAAACGTCCGTCGGGTGAAAAACTAGGATATTCGTTGTTCGCCGGCGCACCGGTTCTCTTTTTAGCTGTCGTGAGTCGCTTTAAATTCTTGCCATCGGCATCTAGGACAAAGATATCAAAATGATTATTGTCAAACCCAGCAAAGGCAATTCGCTTGCCATCGGGAGACCATGCGGGACTTGAATTGTATACCCCAGCAAAAGTTAAACGCTTTATGTTTTTACCACTCATGTCCATGGTGTAAATCATGGGCTTGCCGCTTCGATCTGATGAGAAAGCCACCTTTTTACCGTCAGGACTGACGACGGGTTCGACGTTCATAGCTCCGCGTGGACCTTTTGTTAGCCGGGTCATATTTTTTCCGTCAATGGAGACACGATAAAGATCAGAAGCGCCTTTGTCAGAAATTCTTAAAACAATAGACTCATTATCTGGAGTAAAAGTTCCACCAGAATTGATCCCCTTTTGATAAGAAAGGAGCCATCGACGATCACTTTTAAAATCATATAGAAAAAGGTCAGCGTTTCTGGTCTTCCGCTTTTTGTGATACATAAACGAGGTATAAGTAATGTAGCGACCATTGGGGGACCAAGAGGGAGATTGTGAAATGGTTCGGTGTCGAGTCATTTGCTTCTGATTGGCGCCGTCCCAATCCATAATAAAGATCTCTTTTTCATACTTGGTCGTCGACCTCGCTGCAATGAACTTAGTCATAAAAAAACCATTTTTACCCGTCAAAGCCATCATTACATCATTGCTAAATTTGTGTGCTATCGTCCTCAGGTCATTGATCGATCCTATGTAGGATTTTCCAAAAACAAGTTTTCTCTGCGGAACATGGTAAAGGTAGGCCTCAAATGAAAATTGATTTCGTGCAATTTTAAATCCTGAACGAATCATGAATTCTGCCCCGATTTGCTTCCATGAAGTGAAGTCAAAACCGCGAGTAGGGTCATTTTCTTTAGGCGTTAAAGATTTACTTTTATAATCTTCCACGAAGGCCTGTGGGGCGATAAAAGAAAAATAAGAGGAAATTTCTAAATCTTTGTGGATGATATCATACATTCTTTTGCCATAGGCGAGTTGCTCTTTGCCCAGTGCTGGAGTTCCTAAATAAATCAGAGGAACAAGAGCCAAAGGGCTTTGTTTGATCTCCGCTTTACCGATATTAATGTAGGGGTGCTCTTTAGCTCCTAAGCTAAGTGGTAGTACTAACAATGTAGATAATAGCAACAATAGGGCTTTCATGGGGCCTCCTTACTCTGGGAAACGAACTTCAACGCCTTTCGTTTCAAAGAAATTCACTAAATCATCCGGTGGGGCAGGTAGTGGGCTGGCTTTATCTAAAGTGCCCAAAACATGCTGGTCAAAAAGAGTATTTCCAGACTTCAAAACAAAACTTTTTTTAATGATCACACCGTCTTTACGAATCAATAGTAAAACTCGAGCGCTAAGGTTATCACTCGCCAGCCATTCCGGCAAATTCCAGAAATTTTTAATATGAGCATCAAGGTCACCAAGATAGGATTCGTGCTTCAATTTTTCAAGGCCGGTGAGTGAATTTCCTTGGCTTAAAGCGTTTCCTTTAAATTCGACCTTTTGAGTTTCCTCCTCAGCCTCTTTCTTTTCTTTAAGTTTTTGCATGGCTCGCAGCCTTGCTAGCGCCGAATCTTGCTCCTCTTTTACTTTTTTGGTGTTGG
>JAGQZY010000074.1 GCA_020435205.1 Bdellovibrionales bacterium
CTTGTATTTTCCCCAGTTTTGATTGTGTTTATGGTCCTAATTTGGTTACAGGACTTTAAATCCCCTTTCTATATCGCGCCCAGAGTGGCAAAAGGCGGAGGCATTTTTAAAATGGTCAAACTGCGCTCCATGGTGGTCAACGCCTCAAAAACAGGAGTGGACTCGACTTCAGCCAATGACGTCCGCATCACTAAGGTGGGGCATATGATCCGTCGTTATAAATTGGATGAGCTTTCCCAGCTTTGGAACGTTTTGAGCGGAGATATGAGCTTGGTGGGTCCGCGACCTAATGTCACTCGCGATGTTGATCTTTATACAGAAGAAGAGAAGGAGCTCCTGACTGTTCGCCCTGGCATTACTGATCTGGCTTCTATTGTTTTTGCCGACGAAGGTGAGATTTTACGGGATAGCACTGATCCTGATCTGGACTACAATCAGCGTATTCGCCCATGGAAAAGTCGATTGGCTTTGCTATGTGTCCGCAAACAGTCCCTATGGTTGGATTTGCGGATTCTTATTTTGACGGCACAAACCATTGTTTCTCGTGGAGAGGCCTTAAGAGGCGTGCAAAAACTCCTTGAAGAGCTCGGTGCAGATGAGCAGTTAAAGCAAATCGCTCGCCGCGAAACACCTCCCATTCCTTTTCCTCCGCCTGGGGCGACAGCCATTGTTCAGTCGCGAGGCTGATTCTTAAGCCCCTCTTAATGCGCGTAGCGTCTATCTGCTAGGCTTTAGTTTTCCTTTGAGATTGGGCTTGGTCCAACAGTTGCTATTTATTTTAGGGCTCTCTAAAATATTGGAATAACAACAATTGAGGTCTTCACCATGAATCCCACCCCTATTGAAATTGTAGCCACCGTCCTTTTTGCCGTAGCCGTGTTGCACACCTTCGCTGCTAAAAAAATCGAAAGTCTTGCTCACCATTATCCAGAGGGCTCTATTCGCGAAAATTTGTTTCATTTTCTTGGAGAGGTGGAAGTCATCTTTGGCTTGTGGGCTGGCGTTTTCATCATCCTTTATTCATTCCTTAGTGGATTTACTATTTATGATAACCACCACCACCTAATGGCCGGTGCCGTTTATTATTTAGAATCCCTCAACTACACAGAACCGGTCTTTGTTTTTGTCATTATGTGTATGGCGGGCACGAGGCCTGTGATCTTATTTGCTGAAAAACTCATATTAATGGTGGCAAAAATGATCCCGCTTTCTGAAAAGACCTCTTTTTATATTTCTGCCCTGGTCTTAGGGCCTCTATTGGGCTCCTTTATCACGGAGCCTGCGGCGATGACGGTCACTGCCCTCATTTTACTGGATTATTTCTATTCAAATAAAGGCATGAGTTCTCGTTTTAAATATGCCACGTTGGGACTACTTTTCGTAAATATATCGGTAGGGGGGACTCTCACTCACTTTGCCGCTCCACCCGTTTTGATGGTGGCTGGAAAATGGCACTGGGGCATGGGGCACATGATGAGTCACTTTGGTTACAAAGCGGCACTGGCTATTGTGCTTTGTACTTTGGCCGCTGCTTTTATTTTTAAAAATGAACTCAAAGGAAAGTTGGAGATTAAGCAGGGACATGACAACATTTTGAAACCCACTTGGTGGATCACTTTAATTCATTTATTTTTCTTAGCCCTCGTGGTTTACACCTCTCATCATATGGTCTTTTTCTTAGGTCTCTTTTTGTTTTTTCTTGGTTTTATAGCGGTGACTGGTGAGTACCAGGATGAGCCTAAACTTAAAGAGTCCCTACTTGTTGGGTTTTTCCTAGCGGGTCTTGTGACTTTAGGCGATCAGCAGGCCTGGTGGTTACAATCGGTGCTAAAATCCCTAGGTGATCTCCCCTTATTTCTTGGGGCGACTGGCTTAACCGCCATTACAGATAATGCGGCTCTCACTTATTTAGGATCTCTGGTCGAGCTTTCCGATAGTGCAAAATACAATTTAGTCGCAGGTGCCGTGGCCGGGGGAGGCTTAACTGTGATTGCCAATGCTCCCAACCCAGCTGGTTATGGGATTCTTAAGGATGCTTTCCCTGGTGGGATCAGCCCATTAGGACTGATTGCGGGCGCGATTGGCCCCACCATTGTGGTCTGCCTCTTCTTTCAACTTCTTCCCTAAAGCAGGCGGGTTTTAATACTCGTCTTGAGCTTTGAGATTTTATCAAAGGCCTCTTGATGACCTTTTTCAATATCCATTATGAGGTAACCAATTTTTTCATCAGTGGCTAGAAATTGAGAGTGAATGTTGATACCAGCCGCAGACACAATGCTATTGATGTCCCCTAAAACCCCAGGAACATTTTGGTGAATATTCAGCAAGCGGTTGCCGCGAATTTCAGTGGAAGGTTGAATGTTGGGGAATCCGACGGCGCCTAAAGTTTGCCCACTTAAAATGTAGCTAGTGAGGGTGTCGGCGACTTCGAGGCCAATGGATTTTTGAGCCTCTTGAGTGCTGCCACCCACATGGGGAGTGAGGATGACATTCGGGCAAGTTTGCAAGGGGGATTGAAAGCCACCAGAGTTACCTTTGGGTTCAGAAGGGTAAACATCCACGGCCGCCCCTTTTAGGTGGCCACTTTTCAAAGATTCGGCAAGGGCTGGAATATCAACAACAGTACCGCGACTTAAATTGAGCAAATAGGAACCTACTTTCATTTTTGAAAGTTCTTTGGCGGTGATCATATTTTTTGTTTCTTCAGTTTCGGGAACATGTAAGGTTACAAAGTCCGATTCGCTAAGAAGTTCGTCTAAACTTGAGCAGGCCACTGAGTTACCGAGTGGAAGTTTTTTAATGATATCGTAGTAAACCACTTTCATGCCAAAGGCCTCGGCCAGGATGCTCACCTGACTACCAATGTGGCCGTAGCCAACGATCCCCAAAGTTTTACCGCGAACTTCATAAGAATTGGCAGCAGATTTCTCCCAATGGCCTTGATGAACTTGGGCACTTAGGTCAGAAAGTTTGCGCGAAAGGGCTACAATTTCACAAAGCACCAGTTCGGCTACGCTGCGAGTGTTGCTATAGGGTGCATTGAACACAGGAATGCCGGCTTCCCTAGCCATTTCTAAATTGACTTGATTGGTTCCGATGCAAAAACATCCAATGGCTAATAGATGGGGGTTATCAGCGATCACAGATGCTGTCATTTGGGTTTTAGAGCGAATGCCCACGACATGGAAGTCCTTCAGCATTTTTTTGAGCTCATCTTCGCCGTAGGAGGGCTTGTGAAGCTCAACAATAAACCCCTGGGATTCCAAGGTTTCTTTAGCGATGGGGTGAATATTTTCCAAAAGTAAGATTTTCATAAGATCCTCGTTGCCAACTCGCGCTATTTACCCCTGAATATGGCACAAAATTCCGCGGGCGAGAAGGCCAGTCATGAAAAGATTGAGCTTTTCCCGTGGCGCACCTAAAATGCAAAAAAAGGTGACATAATGACTAAGAAACCCCTTCGGCTCCTTGTCGTTGATGATGATGAGCTAGTGATTGATACGATTAAACTAGGCCTTCCTTCCCATTGGAATGTCCTTGCCACGCAAAATGTTGAGGCTTTGCAAGACAGCTTCTTTCATGGAGCCCTAGTGGACATTCACCTCAGTGGAAATTTGGAAAAGAGTGAGGGCTTGCAAGTGATGGCTAAGCTCAGTGAAAGCTTTCCTGGATTAGAGATCATAGCTATGTCAGGCGACCTACAAAGAAAAACCATGGAGTCCGCTCTTAAGGCTGGGGCCACTCGTTTTTTAGCAAAGCCTCTTTCGATGGAAGAGTTACAGCTGGTCTTAGAAAAAATTGAAGCTCTTTGGCAGTTGCGGGGAGTTCATTTGGAAGACAGCCAAGTGCGTTGGGTAGGAAACTCGCCGGCTTCAGAGGCGGTGAAAAAGTTTGTGGCCAGTATGGCCGGGGAAGAGGCTCCCATTTTGGTTGAAGGGCCTTCAGGTTCGGGTAAAGAGGTGGTGGCACGACTCCTTCATCAGCAAGACAGTAGTCGGCCTTTTGTGGCGGTGAATCTTGCCGCCATTTCAGAAAATCTCTTTGAGTCCGAGTTTTTTGGTCATGTCAAAGGAGCCTTTACCGGGGCTGTGCAAAACAAGGTGGGCTATGTGGAAATGGCTCATGGAGGCTATCTTTTTTTAGATGAAGTGGAAGCACTAAGCCCTGTTCATCAAGCCAAGCTTTTGCGTTTTCTTGAGTCGGGGGAATATCAATCGGTGGGAAGCCAGCAAACCCAAACCGTTAAAGTGAAGGTCATTGCGGCGAGCAATGAGCCTTTACAGGAGATGGTGGAAGCCGGGCAGTTTCGAGAGGATCTTCTCTATCGTTTGAGTGGCCATCGTCTGAGTCTTCCGCCTCTGCAAGATCGCAAGGAAGATATTGAGGAATTGAGTCAGCATTTTTTCAGTCAACGTGGGGAGTCCGTACGCAAGCAACTGGATGACGATGCTTTAGAAAAACTGAAAGCCTATAGCTGGCCTGGCAACGTTCGCCAACTCAAGAGAGTCTGTGAACGCTTACTATTGCACGCGCCATTACCTGTGATTCGCGATGTGGACGTGGATAATATATTATTTGGTGAAAGGCCCTCTATACAGGGGCAAAGTTACTCCTTGCAAAAGGGGCTTGCAGAGCTCACCAATGAATTTGAGAAATCGGTGTTAACTTATGCCATCGATAAGAATGATGACGTTGAAGAACTTGCAAAAATCTTAAAAATATCCCGATCCAGTCTATATAAAAAAATAAAAGACCACGGGTTAGAATTAAAAAAGTAGGTAGGCATGTGGGAACAACTTTTTGAACCTCGATTTTATGAAACCTTTGCCCTCGTTTGGGGTGCTATCTTTATTTTTAGCGTGATTTTCACCATCCTTAAAAAAAGAAGTTCCGCCTTCATTAGCGGTTTGGCCAGCTCCAAGAGCTGGCTATTTTTGGCACCAGTGATTTTTCTCTTTTGTGCAATGAAGTGGCCTTATCCACTGATCTTCTTATGTATTATTTCAATCTACGGGGCGAAAAACTTTTTTCAAATGACGGGAATGTACCATCGAAGTAATTTTGTCTGGGCCTGTTACATACTCATCGTTTTTGCTGGTTACTGCGTTTATACAGATATGATAGAGTTTTACAATTTAACTCCTGTCATGATGTTGTTTTTAGCTTGTATGATCCCCTTAATGAGAAACTCTTATAAGCATATGGTGCAATATATAGCGCTGACTTTGGTTAACTTTTGTTTTATTTGGGCACTCCTTCATCTTGGTTGGATTATGAAGATGCATGATGGAGTCTATATCTTCCTTTACATTATTCTTCTCACTGAATTTTTTGATAGTCTTTATTTAGCGATCAGCCGTTACTCTAAGCGCGTCAAGTTGGTTTCTAATATCACGCCCAAGCGAAGCCTTGAGGGTTTTGTCTTGGCGGGACTTGTGACCCTCGTGCTGGGCTGGGGCATGCGTCACTTGCTACCCGTGCGTACAGAGTTGTATTGGGGCCTATTAAGCTTCACTTGTATTTTGTTTGGCTCTACAGGTGACACAGTCCTTTCTGTTGTTCGCCGTGATCTTGGTATTAAAGTCACTGATTCCTTTATCCTTGGGAGGGGTGATTTTTTTAGTCGTTTGGACCGTTTTGTATTTGTGGCACCCTTTGCCTACTACGTTTTACACTTTCTTGAGGAGTGGGCGTGAGTCGCTGGGAATGGGATTACGAAAACGACCAATGGACAAGGCTTCCATCCTACTTAAAGCATCTTCCGCTGTTCACGCGTCACTTTGATTTGACGAGTAAATTCTTCCGCTTTTTGTGGGCCCTTTTTTTAAAGGGTTTAGCTTATCGCTTTTATGTTCGCATCAAAGTTCATGGTGAGTTTCATACTGTGGCCAAAAACTACCCAAAACTCATTGTTATTTCTAATCACGCCAGTCACCTGGATGCTACCTCTATGGCCGCCGCCATTCCATTTCGCTATTGGCCAGATCTTTATATCGCCGCTGCAAAAGATTATTTTTTTGGTAACCCAATCTTTGCCTTCTTTTCCAAGCATTGTTTGGGAGCTATTCCTATTGATCGCAAAGATAAAAAAGGAGAGGCGGTGAAGCTTTGCCTGACTTTGCTCAAAGAGCTCGATCGCATTTGGATGATCTTTTTTCCAGAAGGGACTCGATCCCCTGATGGGGCGATTCAAGAGTTTCGCCGAGGCATCAGTTTGTTTTCCGAGCAAACCTCGACGCCTATTTTATTCATTTATATTAAGGGCAATGCCAGTCTGTGGCCCAAGGGGCAGCTATTGCCTTCACCAGGCTCCCTAGATATTTATGTGGGTCCAGTGGTCCCCCCGGGGTCTAAGGACCTTCTTCATGACAAATTTGTCCAGTGGGTTCGACAGATTGATCCCGAAGTCGATATCAAAGGGGAAGCCTGAGCTCCCTCAAGACGCGTCATATCGGGTTAGGAGATGCGCGTTGATCCGGCGGGGGCTTTCTTTTAGACTTCGTACTGTACAAACTGGAGGAGCAAGTTGGGCTCAGTGATCAATGATTTTACCATTTCTGTGGCCACGGTAAATGGCAGTGGCAGCCAGTCGGCCAACAATATTCTTATGCGCTCTATTTTTCGCATGGGTGTGCCGGTCGAGGGCAAAAATATCTTTCCTTCTAACATTGCCGGGCTTCCAACCTGGTTTAGCATTCGGGTGAGTGACAAAGGTTACACCTCTCGTAAAAGTAAGGCCGATATTTTTATAGCCATGAATAAAGCGACTTGTGAGAAAGATCTCAGCAAAGTTCGCAGTGGTGGCCTTTATTTTTACAGCACGGCTGTAAAGCTCGATGAATCCTTGCTTCCGGATGATCTCATCTGTGTGCCCGTGGATTTTAACCAACTGGCGGGAGAGGTCACCCAGTCCATTCAACTCAAAAAGCTTTTGGTCAATATGGTCTATGTGGGCTTACTTGCGGAACTTCTTAAGATTCCTGAAGACGTGGTTAATGAAACGGTAAAGTTTCAGTTCAAAGGAAAAGAATCTGTATTTAAAGTGAACCAAGATGCCGTGTCAGTAGGAAGACGTTATGCCCAAGAGCACTTGCAAAAATTAGACTGGCCTTTTCATGTCGAAAAAAGAGAGCTAACAAAAGATAAAATACTCATTGATGGTAATACAGCTTCAGCCCTTGGCTTGGTTTATGCCGGCTGCAGTTTTGCCTCTTGGTATCCCATCACCCCCTCAAGCTCTTTGGCAGAGAGCTTTGAAAGTTTTTGCGAACAACTGCGAGTCAACAAAGATGGGGAGCATCGTTATGCTATGGTGCAAGCTGAAGATGAGCTGGCAGCCATATCGATGGTGGCAGGGGCTGGCTGGGCTGGTGGAAGAGCTATGACAGCGACTTCAGGGCCAGGAATCAGCCTGATGGCTGAAGCCATTGGCCTGATGTATTTTGCTGAAATCCCAGGAGTGATTTGGGATGTTCAGCGTATGGGCCCATCTACGGGATTGCCGACCCGAACCTCCCAAGGAGATGTTTTGGCTGCGGCAAGACTATCTCACGGAGACACTCGGCACCCCATATTCTTTCCCTCAGATCCTGCTGAGTGCTTTGAGTTTGCAAATCTTGCATTTGATCTCAGTGAAAGAGCTCAGACGCCTGTTTTTGTTTTAACAGATTTGGATTTGGGTATGAACTTCTGGATGAGCGAGCCTTTTCAGTATCCAAAAAATCCTATGGATCGTGGTAAAGTTTTGAACGCAGAGGATCTCAAGCGCCTTGGTGAGTTTGCTCGCTATAAAGACGTGGACGGGGATGGCATACCTTACCGAACTTTACCAGGAACCCCCCATGATTTAGCCGCCTACTTTACCCGTGGGACAGGTCATGATCCTAAGGCAGAGTACTCAGAAGATAATGTGAATTATCAAGCCCTTCTCAATCGCCTCGATAGAAAATGGCAAAGCATCCAAGCTTTAGTGCCTCCTCCAGATATTAAAATGAGCGATAGCGGTTTTGCTGTAATTTATTTTGGGTCGACGGATCGAATTATGGAGGAGTTCGCAGCAACTATGGGAGAAAGCGGAAAATCATTCAGTCGCCTGCGCTTGAAAGCTTATCCTTTCCATAAAGATGTGACTGACTTTATTCGAGATCATAAAAAGATTTTTGTTCTCGAGCAAAACCAAAGCGGCCAGATGCGTGAATTGCTAAGCCATGCTTATCCGCAATGGGCTGATAAATTTTGTGGTCTTCCTCTGAGCGATGGAATGCCTTTAAGTGTTGAGGAGTTGGCGCCTAAAGTTTTGCAAGGAGGACTGCTTGGCTAGTAATGAACTGGGTTTTGAACGCAATGACTATAAAGGGAAAAAGTCCACTCTCTGTTCGGGCTGTGGTCACGACAGTATTACCAATCATATCATTTCAGCTTTGTTTCAGTCGTCAGTGAACCCCTATGATGTGGCTAAGCTTTCTGGTATTGGCTGCTCTTCAAAAACACCGACATACTTCCTTGAAAAATCAGCGGGCTTTAATAGTTTGCATGGGCGGATGGCCCCTTTGGCCACCGGTGTGAAATTGGTCAATCCGAAGCTCACTGTCGTTGGGATTTCTGGGGACGGGGACTCAGCAAGTATTGGATTGGGTGGTTTTTGCCACCTTTTGCGACGAAACCTCCCCATGGTTTATGTCGTGGAAAATAATGGTGTTTATGGACTGACCAAGGGACAATTTTCTGCCACGGCTGATGTGGGGAGTTCGCGTAAATCGGGTGAGATCAACTCTTTCTCCTCCATAGACCTTTGCTCTGTAGCCATTGAAATGGGTTGTGGTTTTGTGGCCAGGTCCTTTTCTGGAGATGCCAAGCAATTGGTACCTTTACTGAGGGCCGCCCTTGAGTTCAATGGTACCGCTTTTATTGATATCATTTCTCCTTGTGTGACCTTTGCCAATCACCCAGGTTCGACAAAAAGTTATGATGCCGTTAAAGAACACAAGTGGCAGTTACAAGAGCTTGGTTTCATTGAAAGCAAAGAGGAAATCACTGCTGACTATGAGGGCTCTACCGTGATCACCATGCACGATGGTTCCAAGCTGGTCTTAACTAAAGTGGATGGCGATTTGCATGACGTGACTGATGTGATGGCTGCACAGAAATTGCTTTTTGAGGCCAGGCAAAACCAACAATTTGCCACCGGTCTTTTTTATTTTAATGAAGAAAAGCCAACTCTGCTTGATCAGCAGTCTGTGACGGGGACTGAGCTTTATCGGCTCGGGGAGAGCGAGCTTCGCCCAAGTCTTGAGCAGCTTAACGAAATCCAAAACCAATATCGCTAACCAACCTCCCTCAAGCCTTGTCCCAGTGGGCCTTTGAGGGGGAGATCGGGTCTCTTCTGCTGAGAATTAGCTGACGCGGCGAAGCAGTTGTGGCCTAGCTTTCCTCGTGGGCAGGGATTTGTGATAAGGTCTGAAGCCTTCGGTGACGTAGCTCAGCTGGATAGAGCATCTGCCTTCTAAGCAGACGGTCCCAGGTTCGAATCCTGGCGTCATCGCCATCTTCTTTTGTGAGGCCTTCATGAAAACAATCGTTTTGAGTCTATCTGCCCTTTTCTTTTTAGCTTGTACGACGACGCCCCAAGATCGTCCCGACAACAAAGATTTTTCCCAGGCTGTGGATAAGTATTTGCAAGAATTGTGGGATTTAAACCCTGGATTCGCTGCTCACATGGGTTTAAGTCAATACGACGATATTTTAAAAATACCGAACAAAGAAGCCCGGGATAAAGATGTAGAGTTTGCTAAAAAGGAAATCGCTGTTTTTGAAAACTTCAAAGATGAAGATCTTTCTTTTAGTCAAAGAACGGACCGTGATCTTATTCTGAATTCTATGAAACGAGACATTTGGGAGAATGAAACCTTTCGCAGTTTTGAGTGGAACCCGATGATGTACAACGTGGGTGGGGCCGTTTCTATTGTCTTGGAAAGTCAGAAAAAAGACTTAGATGAGAAACTCAAGGCTCTTTCAAAAAAACTCCTCAAAGTGCCCCAGTTTTACCAAGTGGCCAAGTCGACCATCAATAGGCCGACTCAGCCACACACTCAACTGGCTCTTAAACAAAGCCAAGGTTTGCAAAAGTATTTGAGTGGTGAAGTCCGTGGTCTTGTTAAAAAATCCAAATTAAGCAGTCGCGAAAAGAAAACCCTTTATCAGCGCATTGATGCTTCTGCAGAAGCTGTTCGTCGTTATGCGACTTTTTTAAAAGGAATTCTGGCAAATCCAAAGTCTGTTGGTGGCTTTCGTGATTTTCGTTTAGGCAAGGAGCTCTACGAGGATAAATTTAAATTTGATTTACAGGTGAGTTACAGTCCAGAACAGCTTTACAAAAAAGCTCTTGAGGCTAAAGAAGACACCCGCTCAAAGATGTTCGAACTCGCCATTCAGCTTTACCCTAAGTATTTTGGTGAAAAGCTTCCCCCCAAAGATCGCCAAAAAGTCATTCAAAATGTTATCGATAAGATATCAAAAAATCACACGAAGCCAGATGAGTTTGTTGAAACCGTTAGAAAGCAAATTCCTGAACTGACAAAATTTGTAAAAGATAAAGATCTCCTTACTTTAGATCCTAAAAAGCCACTCAAGGTGAGGGAAACACCCCAGTACCAAAGAGGTTTTGCCGGAGCGAGCGTAGATTCTCCCGGACCTTTTGATAAAGCTCGTGAGACTTTTTACAACGTGACCCCTTTAGAAAATATGACTAAGGCGCAGAAGGAAAGTTACCTTCGAGAGTACAACGATTACACTTTGCAGATTCTTAATATTCATGAAGCGATTCCTGGGCATTATGCCCAGCTGGTTTACAGCAACAAATCGCCGAGTGTGATCAAGTCCATTTTTGGCAATGGAACCATGATTGAAGGTTGGGCCGTTTATACTGAACGTATGATGCTGGAGTCAGGCTACGGAGACAACAGCCCTGAACTTTGGCTTATGTATTACAAATGGTTTTTGCGAGTGGTGACCAACACGATCATTGATTACGGGATTCATAATCTTGGTCTGACGGAAAAAGAAGCCATGGACCTAATGGTCAATGGTGCTTTTCAGGAAAAAGAAGAGGCTCGCAAAAAGTGGACTCGTGCCACTGTGTCGCAAATTCAATTATGCAGCTATTTTGCGGGTTTTAGTGAAATCTATGATCTTCGCGAACAGCAGAAAGCTAAAAAAGGTGATGACTTCAACCTTAAGCAATTTCATGAAACCTTTTTAAGTTTTGGCAGTGCTCCTGTGCGCTCTATTAAAAAACTTATGCGCTAAGTTTTAAATCCAAAGACCAGAGAGGGTTTCAAGGCTTCGCCCTTGGTCTCGTCAAAGGATTGACATTTTTTTGAAGTTTCAAGCTCTTCGTCGGTGAGACCGAAGAAGAGGTATGAAATTCACGATTCCACTTCTGATTGTTATTTTCTTATCCGCTTGCGGAAAGACCCAGGTCGAAAAGGAGGCTTTGCCCTCACAAAATCGAGGTCTGAGCTGCAAAATGGAAGGAAGCTATAAACCCAAGGCTATCTACGGGCAGGACAACCGATTGGATTGGTTTGAGGCTCCTGGACAAACGACAAGCTATTGGGCTCGCGCCACTTTGGCTCTCATGCCGAGCCAGTCTCTCAAATTGGAGGGCGATGAATTCCGAGTGGTTGCGGACTCCTATGGCAACCTGATGAACCTGTGTCCTGGGCAAAAATTCAATAGCCAACCTTCGGCTTCTTTTTGTTCTGGCTTTCTTGTGGCCGATGATTTGGTGGTGACAGCTGGCCACTGTGTGCGCTCCCAGAGTGAGTGTGAACAAACTCTGTTTGTATTTGACTACAACAAACAAGACGAAGCCCAGGAAAATTATTCCGTTCCACAAAGCAGTGTCTATCGATGTTCACAACTTGTGACTCGTGAGGTGGGGGCTAATGATTTTGCCATTGTGCAATTGCAAAAGCCAGTATTGGATAGAACCCCACTTAACTTGCGCAGAGATGGGAACTTACGCGTGGGGGAAGAGGTCATGCTCATTGGTCATCCCATGGGTCTTCCGTCAAAAATTGCGGAAGGCGGTCGAGTATTGAAAGTTGGGGATAAGATCCACGCCAGTGTGGATGCCTTTGCCGCCAACTCTGGATCTGTAATTCTCAATATGGCGACCGGGTTGGTTGAAGGGATTTTGGTGGCTGGTGAGGCTGATTTTCAAGTGGAAAATGGATGCCGTCGAGAAGCCGTTTGTGATGGAGCCTGTGAAGGCGAAGTGATCACTCCAATATCTAAACTTTTAGATCACTTGCCCAATAATAAGTATGAGATTCCTATCAGCTGTAACCCCTAAAGATCGCAGAGAGCCTGGCGTTTCTGTGGGGCGGACTGGCCTTGGCGGGAAAGCAAGACTTTGCAACTATCATAGCCTAAGCCTTCGATAAAATTGCGAATGTCTAGTAAGGTTTTCCTTTTCATCTTAGGTTTGCGACTCAAGATCCAAAGATATTTTAAGGTGGGATCGCCAACGACAGACCATTGATAGTTATCATCGAGATCAAGCACCCAGTAATTGCCTGAGAACGCCCAAATCCAACTCTTGAAAAACTTCACAAAGGTCACTTGCAGCTTAGAATCCTTTTTCTGTTTGGGATTTTTGCGAGCTCGTCCTTCGGCACTATCTATATCTCCTTCTTTAGTTTCGCAGGAGTTAATCACTTTGATGAAGCCATCTTCAAGGAGATCGTATTCGGCCTGAGTGTTCTTGTAACAATTCTTTTGAAAACTTTGCGGAATGGAAGCGATTTCATTCCAGGTTCCAAGATAGCGATGAATATCGATATGATCGACGGTGTCTACGGCCCAAGCTGGGGCGCAGATGAGTAATGCGAATAGGATTTTCATGGATTCCCCTTTTGTTTAAAATAATGCTCAAAAATATATTGTCTTCGATAACTAAAAATTTGATTCACATCGGAAAAGACTTTCCAACTAGCCGAGGCAAGACCTAAAAATCCCATGGGGATGATCAAACGCACGCGGTCAGTCATCAAGGTTCCCCCTCCGAGTTCCTCAAACTTATGTAGATGGTTCCACTTGGTATAGGGACCCTTTTCTTGATTGTCTACAAAGGCATAGGGGGGCTTCCACTCAGTGATTTTGGTTTTCCAGCGTAGAGGAATACCATTGATTTTGAGTTTGTAGTTGATCTCTGAGCCCTGTTCAATGGATTCAGTGGAAGAGTCAAGGACACGAAATTGCAACAGGGGTGGTGTGATTTTCTCAAGGTTTTTGGCTTCAGAAAAAAAAGGAAAAAGCTCTTCTGGTTTTTG
>JAGQZY010000075.1 GCA_020435205.1 Bdellovibrionales bacterium
ATAATCGATCACCTCATTTTTATCCAAATCGTAAAACATAGCGTTGATGGTGAAATCACGCCTGAGAGCATCCTCCTTGTCTGAACTAAACTCAACGGAGCTAGGCCGCCTCCCATCCTCGTAAGGACCGTCTTTGCGAAAGGTGGCGACCTCAATCTCAACCCCCTCCATAACCACACGACAAACACCAAATTCCTTACCGACCATAACCGTTTTATCAAATAACTCGCCAACTTGATCAGGAGTAGCATTCGTGGCAATATCAATGTCATTTGGAGTATGGCCCAAGAGCAAATCCCTCACGGCCCCACCAGCGACGAGGGCTCGGTACCCCTTAGCAACCAAGGTGTGGTGGATCTTGTCAACTGCGGGCCATTGTGGGTGTTTTTCGAATGGAGACACGCCTTTATTAGAAACGAATTTGGGTTTTATGTCTACCTCTGTTGACCAAAGTGTGAATCAGATTCTTATAGAGCTTGGTGTCGAGGAGTTTGAGTTCATCCCCTTACAAAAACCATTAAGTGCCCAGCATTTTCAATCCTGGATTGAAAAAGGCTTTGCTGCTGACATGAGTTTCCTCCGCCAAAGCCAAGCTGTTCGCTCTGACCCCCGCAGCGAATTTCAGTCCATGCATTCTATGATTGTTTTTCGACACCCTTACTTCCCCCACCCCCAGTCGGAAGGCTTTCCTTTTCGCGAGTTAAAAATAGCCCACTATGCTCGGGGGAAAGACTACCACTTTTGGTTTCGTGAAAAACTACAAAAAATCATCCAGTCCTTGAAGGCATACTTTCCAGACGAACAATTTTTAGCTTTCACCGATGCTGTTCCTCTAATGGAGAGAGACCATGCCTACCAAGCTGGCCTCGGCTGGGTTGGAAAGAACACTTGTTTGATTCATCCCAAAAAGGGAAGTCTTTTTTTTATAGGAGAGATTCTTACCAGCCTCCACTCAAAAAATAATCCTCAAACCCTTCCTGATTTTTGCGGAAAATGCACGGCATGTATCGACGCCTGCCCGACATCGGCTCTGAAAGATGATAAGGTTCTCGATTCCAACTTGTGCATTGCCTTTTGGAATATAGAAAGCAAAGACGTTCCGCCTAGCAAACTCAGGCAACCTATGGGGGACTGGTTTTTCGGCTGTGATCTTTGCCAAACTGTTTGTCCGTGGAACCTTAAATTATTTAAAGATCATTCCAATTTTGCCCAGGAGACATCGGCAAATCTTCCCGCCCTCGAAGAGGAACTGCGACAAATCCTCACTCTTTCTAATAAACAGCTTTTGAAGCTCCTTCATGACACCCCACTCAGCCGTGCGGGAGGGCGCGGCCTTAAGCGCAACGCTATCCTTGTTGCTGTCCACCATGCTCTCGCTGGCCTCATCCCCCATATTGAACCCTTAAGGGATGACCCACGCTTAGGGTCCTTTGCAACCTGGGCCATTCAGGAGCTCAAAGATCTCTAAGGGTTTTATATGTAGAGTCAGAGCCTCCCCTCTTATTTGCCCCCTCCATGAGGCCTCGCTATAATGCGGCCTTCAAATGAAAGATAAAGGAGGCCCTAATGGCTATCGAACTACCTCAACTCCCCTATTCCATGGATGCATTAGCTCCCCATATTTCCAATGAAACTCTCAATTTCCACTATGGCAAACACCATGCTGGTTACGTCACCAAACTCAATGCCGCTATTGAAGGAACCCCTATGGCTGAAAAGTCATTAGAAGACATTATCAAGACTTCTAGTGGAGGTGTTTTTAATAATGCTGCTCAGGTTTGGAACCACACTTTTTACTGGCACAGCATGAGCCCTAAAGGTGGCGGTGAGCCCAGCGGCGCTATTGCGGATGCCATTAACAAAAAATGGGGCTCATTTGCTAAGTTCAAAGAAGAGTTCACCACAGCTGCTGGCACCCTTTTTGGCAGTGGTTGGACATGGCTTGTAAAAAATAGCGATGGCACTTTGAGCATCGAGCAAACCAGCAATGCGGCTTGTCCCCTCACCACAGGCCAAACTCCTATTTTGACTTGCGATGTATGGGAGCACGCCTACTACATTGACTATCGCAATGCTCGCCCCGACTATATTTCTGCTTTTTGGAATTTAGTGAATTGGGAATTTGCTAACAAGAATTTGGGATAAACTTTGAGCTGGTACTCTCATTTTCAACCGACGGCGAAAGACTTATTCTTTCGCTCTAACAAAACGGGAGATCCGCGCTTAGGCGAGATCTCCCTTTTACTTTCTGGTGAAGAACCTCCTCAAAGTTCAACCTTGATCGCAGGCTATCCCGACGATGAAGGCATTGTCCTCAATGCGGGAAGACCGGGGGCAGCCCTAGCCCCCGATGCCATTCGCTCCCGTCTGTATAAGTGTTCACCAGGCTCCTTTATGCACAAAGCCCTCAAACTTGCTGACTTAGGAAATCTAGATACAAAATTGAGTCTGGAAGAACGCCACAGTAAAGCAAAGCAAACGGTGCAAAGTGCTTTAACAAAAGGGCATCGCTGGATCGGCCTTGGTGGCGGACATGATTATGGCTATCCTGATGGTGCTGGATTTTTAAAAGCAAATGCGAAAAGCTCTCGCAAACCCTTAATTATTAACTTTGATGCCCATCTCGACGTGAGACCTTTGGACAAGGGGCTGACCAGTGGCACTCCTTTTTATCGCCTGCTTACAGAAGCTAATCTTCCTGAGTTTGAGTTTTGGGAGATTGGCATCCAAGGCCAGTGCAATAGCCAAGAGCATTGGGACTGGGTTAAAGACAAAGGCGGCAAAGTGATTTCTTTTGAAGAAATCATGATGAGCGGGCAACCGCAAGGAGAATATATTCTTGGAAGGCTTGCGGAAATCTTAGTGCAACCACGCCCCACCTATATCAGTGTCGACATTGATGGTTTCTCTTCGGCCTATGCTATGGGCTGCAGCCAATCTTGGCCTACTGGCTTTGAACCCAATGGATTTTTACCTGCTTTTAATGGGCTACTCTCACGATTGGATGTTCAGGTTTTAGGTATCTATGAGGTTTCACCACCTCTTGATTTAGACGAGAGGACGGTAAAGTTAGCTAGCCTCCTGATCCAACAATTTTTAGGACCCATTCAATGAATAAAAGTTTTGCCAGCGACAATCATGCTGGGATTCATCCGGCCCTGCTTGAAGCTATGATCGATGTCAATCAGGGGCACTGTCCTAGCTACGGCCAGGACCCTTGGAGCCACAAACTCAAAAAACTGTTGAAGCAAGAGTTTGGCGCTGTGGATAGTTTTTTAGTTTTTAATGGGACGGCAGCCAATGTTCTTAGCTTGCAGGCTTGTTTAAAGAGTTTTGAATCCGTTTTATGCACCGATGTTTCTCATTTGAACGTGGATGAGTGTGGCGCACCAGAAAAGATCGTGGGTAGCAAACTGGTTTCTGTACCCAGTCAAAATGGGAAATTTAACTTAGACGAACTTGAATCCATTATCTTTCGCAATGGCGATCAACATTTTAGCCAAGTGCGCGCTCTGAGTCTAACCCAACCCACTGAATACGGCACTCTATACACCCCCGATGAAATCAAAAGACTGAGGGTTTTTTGCGATCAACACCAGCTTTATCTGCATATGGATGGGGCTCGTTTGAGCAATGCGGTAGCAGCCCTTGGCTGTGGCTGGAAAGAGATTTTAAAAGGCATTGATATTCTTTCTTTTGGTGGAGCTAAAAATGGCTTTTTACTTGGAGAGTTAGTCATTGTTTTCAAAGAGGGCCTTGAAAAAGATTTAAAATTTTATCGAAAACAATCTTTGCAACTGCCATCAAAGACTCGCTTCCTAGCTGCACCATTTTTAAAATATTTTGAAAACAATCTGTGGTACGAAATTGCTTCCCATGAAAATTCTATGGCAAAGCGACTCTACGAGGGCCTAAAAGCTTCGCCCCAGGTGCAAATGACCCAACCTTGCCAGGTCAATTCGGTTTTTTGCATCCTTCCCAAAGAGATCATTAAACCCCTTAAAAAGAAGTTCTTTTTTTATGTTTGGAATGAGAATAGCTTTGAGGTGCGACTGATGACTAGTTTTGACACCTCCAAAGAAGATGTTGACTCCTTCCTAGAAGAGTTGAATAACCTCCTTAAATAGAGCGTTATCAAAGGGAGGCCCGGTGGCACAAACCTATCCACCCATCCATTATGCCGAATACTTAAAGGTCGATGATCTTCTCAGTCTGCAAAAGCCAAAAAGCGAAGAATATGGCAAATCGGCCCACGACGAAATGCTATTTATCGTCATCCATCAGGTTTACGAGCTTTGGTTTCGTCAAATTCTTTTTGAAATTGATTCTGCTATTGAATTGTTTTCTGGAGACAGAGTGGATGAAAGGGACATGCTTAAAGCCAGTAGCCTTTTTCAAAGAATCATTGAAATTCAAAAAATTCTCATCGACCAGGTCGACGTTCTCGAAACCATGACTCCTATGGACTTCCTTGAGTTTAGAGACTTTCTCTACCCCGCCTCTGGTTTTCAAAGCACTCAATTTCGCCTTATTGAAAATAAGTTGGGCTTGGTACAAAGGCTCACATACAACAATCAGGATTACAAAACCTCTCTACCTCAAAATAAGCAGCACGAGGTTTCCGCTACGGAAGAAAGCCCTTCCTTGTTTCAACTTCTAGAAAAGTGGCTCGAGCGAACTCCATTTTTAGCCAGCGAAGCTTTTGATTTTTGGAAAGCCTATCGTGAAAAAGTTGAGGATCGAATCGCCACGAGCCGGCAGCACGTGATGGAGTCTGAACTCAATGAAGAGGTAAAAACTGTTCACCTTAAAAATCTTGAACAAATGGATCGGAGTTTCCATTCCATTTTTAATAAATCTGAGTATGAAAAACTTCAGCAGGAAGGCTACTGGCGCTTATCTCACGGAGCTCTTTGTGCCGCCCTCTTTATTCACCTTTATCGCGATGAGCCCATCCTTCAACTCCCATTCCAATTGATGACCCAGCTGGCAACTATTGATGAAAACTTCACCCAGTGGCGCCACCGCCACGCCATCATGGTGCACAGAATGTTAGGAGCTAAAATTGGAACAGGCGGATCGAGTGGTCACAAGTATCTAAAAGCCACTAGCGATAAGCATAAAGTCTTCCAAGATTTTTTCAATATGGCGACATTCTTTATCCCCAAGTCCGACTTACCAGAGCTCCCAAAAGAGATTTCTGATAAATTACGCTTTCGTTACTGATTTGCTAGAAGTTGGCGCCGACTGAGTTCACATTTGTTAGCATTATAAAAAATGTGGTCACCAATCTCTTGCTTCTCACAGCGCCGTTTCTCGTAGTGAGTGGCCCAAAATGGTTTACTCCTGCGCAAACGCTTTTGCGCCCTGGGCGCCCAAAAATGCGTCCACTTCTTTTCGCGACTTTTTAAGATCTGTCGCGTGACTTTACGAACACGTCTAGAGATTTTTCGCTTTCCTCTTTTTCGCATTCCTTCAAATTGACCTCGCGCTTTTGTCACTTTGCAAATATTTTCCAACTTTCCTTTGGCTCGAGTCATGATCGTTACGCCGACAGCATAAATACCTTGCGACGTTTGGTTAGCGGCTTCTCCTTGCAGAGCACAAGCCATACAATCACCTGGATTGTTGCTAGAGCAATCGGCGTGCACGGTTGTGAAGTCATCATAATGATGAAGACTTGTTTGACAGCCTAAAAAGGCTAAAGAAATCCCTAATAACCAACTCACCCTTCCCATGAGCCACTAAATTGCAAAGCTCAAGCCAAATCATAAATCCCATTGTGAATGTCTCTGCAAAAAGGATAAACAAAATCTAGGATTTAAAGGGTCTCATTCTATATCAAAAAATGAGCCTTTCGGAAAAACTGTCAAACTCATTGATTCAAGGCTGACATCGACAAAAAAATAAAAATTATTCTTTAATTAAAACAGCACGGACCGGGCTAGCGTCGGCTTGCCTTATTTTTAAGGGCAGCGCGCAAAGTTGATACTCACCCGCATCCACATTTTCCAGAACCACTCCTTCTAAAATCGCCATATTATGATGAGCGACAGCCTGGTGAGCGGGAAGGTCCTTGCTAGAAAATGGATCAATGGAGGGAGTGTCGATACCCACAAGTAAGATTTTCTTCTCTGCCAAACGATCTATAAGCTCGGCACTCAAGGAGCAAAAATCTTCATTCCATGAATTAGGATCAGGAAAAGAGCCCGTTTTAAAAATCACTCGCGGCGCACGAATAGCACTTAAATCCACATCCGCAACTTGCAAGCTTGCCCCTTTCTTCACTTGGCATTCTATGACTTGGCAAGCTCCAAAATAGAAGTGCAATGAGCGATCGCTGATCCCCTCACCACCAGCCATATAGTGATTGGGGGCATCGGTGTGAGCTCCTAGATGCAAGGTGCTTTGGATTTTAGAGAGCCCTATATGATCCCCTTTGTCTGTATCCATAAGGACGTCCCTTGCAAAAGGGGTGTCCCCAGGCCAAACGGCAATAGCCTTAGAAATCGTCGGTGAGATATCAATGATCTCCATTAAAGAGACTTTACCACATCAAGAACTTCATCTACATGTTCTTTCACCTTGACCTTACGCCATTCCTTTACAAGTTTACCATTTTCATCAATCACAAAGGTGCTTCGTTCAATACCACGAACCTTTTTGCCGTACATATTTTTCATTTTGATCACATCAAAAAGCTGACAAAGCTCTTCATCAGGATCGCTAATCAATTCAAAAGGAAAGTCATACTTTTCCTTGAACCTTTCATGGGAGGTTAAAGAATCACGGGACACTCCGTAAATCTCTGCCCCTGCCTTTTTAAACTTTTTGTAGTTATCGCGAAAATCCTCACCCTCTTGGGTGCAACCAGGCGTGCTATCTTTTGGGTAAAAATAAATCACCACTTTCTGACCCTTTAATTTTGAAATTTGAACGGTCTGATCACTGGTAGCCTGAGCTTTGAAAGCTGGTACTTTTTTACCGAGTTCTGCTGTTTTTGTTGTCGCCATAAATCCTCCCATTCGTGACTTATAGAATTTGCAAAAAGGGTTCCCGTCCCCTTGCCGAAAGGTTATAAGGCTATAATGAAAATTTATCAATTCCCAGAGATTTATCAGGATTGGATTGAAAAGCGCTTGGGCTCGCTTCATTACACTCTTCGTCAGCCGCAAAAGCTTGCGGCCGCCATTCTCAAAGCCTCTGATTTATACCAGCAAGATGACTCGCTTTCTCCTTGGCAAGATGCCGATTTCAGAGCGGCCTATTATTGCTATTTTTTCCCCCTCAACTATGTGCGTAGCCTCAAAGCGATCGATGAAGCCAAACAACTGGGGTTTTTCCATGCTCAGCAGAAATATGTCGATTATGGCTGCGGCCCTGGAACCCTGAGCGCGGCTCTCCGCGATCAAGAGATTCCCATGAAAAGCCTGGTGGGAACCGATCACGATTTGAGTTTAAAAACTGACTATTTGGCTCTTTCCCATGGCTCCTTTGACCCCCGCGGAAAAACCATCCCTCTGAAAGGTAAAACGCTTCTTGCCTCCTACGTTCTCAATGAACTCAAAGAACCCCCTGCTTTTTGGTTGCAAGCGGACTCTATTTTCCTCATTGAGCCAGCCACCCATCAGGCCTTTAAAAAGCTTCTCGCTTTTCGTGACCAACTTTTACGGGAGGGATTTTATTTATGGGCTCCCTGTCCCCATTCATTCAGCTGTCCTCTTACCAATAGTCGCAAAGACTGGTGCCATGATCGCGTGCACTGGAAATGGCCACAATGGTTTGCCGACCTACAGTCTCACTTGCCCATGAAAAATTATACTCTGACCATGTCTTATCTTATTGCTAGTCGTAACCCACCACCAAAATTAAACTCAGTTCGCATCATTGGTGATGAGCTAAAAGAAAAGGGGAAAAGCCGATGGATGATTTGCCAAAATGATCAACGCCAATTTTTAAGCTTTCTCCATCGCCAGGGCCACCCCCCAGAATTGCATAGAGGACAGAGTTTAAAAAGTGTACAGGGATCCCCTAAAGGGAATGAAATCCGCATCTCCTCCAAAGAGGATATTCAGTTTTAAGTTTTATACTTGAGTGTACTCAAGACTTGGAGGAGTGACCTCTGTATTCGCCTTGCGATTCTTAATTTGAATGGCTACCAAAGCACCCATCGCAAGCACTAAAAGGGCCACCGCCCCTACCGTGAGCAAGGACCCCCCATCATCGGCGGGAACGACTTCAACCACTGGTGATTGGGGAACTTCGGAAATTTCACTCTCAGGAAGAGGCTCCACTTCTGGAAGAACTTCCGGCTGTAGAGATTGATCGTCCGGCATAGCCATAGAAGCCTCGGGCAGAGGAGGCTCTGGAGGCAACTCCGTCGCCGCTGGTGGCGGCGGTTCTGTGCTGCCCGCCATTTCCATAGCGCCTGGGTCTGAGCCTTCAGGATCAGCTACAGGCACTTCTTCAGTTTGGGCCATAACTTGCACGGGCTGCTCCTCTCCCGTCCAGTAGCGAAGCTCTGTGCCATCAGGGAGAATCGTTTTGGAGTCCACCTGAGGATTAATCGCCCAAAGCTCTTTCCAACCTTCGGGAAAGCCCAAAAGTTTAGACCCTAACCTTCTAATATTATCGCCTTGCTGAGTGATATACTTTTGCGGAGGAAGACCAATATCATCGTAATAAACTTTAAGTGTTGATTTATCTTCTGGCCGATTAGGAGAGGTGTAATAAACTTTGTCCCCTGGGTCGATCCCCTTTGCCAAGTGGTTGTTGTCATCAAGAAGTTGACTTGACTTATCGGCGCCATAAATTTTGTTGGAAATATTGGGCAAGGTATCTCCAGGGCGTGCGATATAAACGGAATTCATCAAGCGCTCGTTACGAAAGAACGGGTCTTCTTTAATCTTAACCACAGGAATCCAGTTTTGTCCGGCCTCATCCTCTTCTTTAGGAATCAGAGGATCTGCTTTACCCAAATCATGTTGGGGAAGTTCTGGTTCAGTCACTTCGGGAACAATTTCGCCAAGATCAGTCGTTTTGCTGGTGATCACAGGCATGTCTGAACCTGGCGGATTCACGGGAGCTAAATCCGCAGAAGGTGGCACAGGTTGAGCATCTGCCTTCTCAGCGATGACTTCTTCGGGAAAGGCTGGCTCTGCACCATTAGCCTCTGGATACTGCTGGTCTTCACCCAATTCCTGAGCTAGAGCCTGCTCGTCGCCTTCATTAAAAGCCTCATCATCAAAATCATTGTCGAAGTTTTCATCCTCGAGATCGGCAAACTCCTCATCATCGCTGCCACCCTCGTCAGCAGCAGCCATCTCGTCCCCGTCACCCTCACTCATGGACTCGCCATCGCCCAAATCCTCATCCAGTTCAGCCAGTTCTTCCTCAAGGCTGTCGGCCTCATCCATGCTATCCAAATCACCGGATTCATCAGCACCATCAAGATTTTCCAGTTCCGCCTCGAGCACAGAAGTGTCTTCGCCTTCACTCGAGGTGCAGGCCACCATAACTCCTGAGGAAAAGATAAGAACTGCTAGAAAGAAAAAGTGAAATTTAGATTTCATAGTTTGCTTAACCCTTGGTCTAATTTAACTTTTCCAGGGCCAAGGCACATCCGAATTGTGCAAAACCTCGACGTTTGATCGGTCTAGAAGAGACCCAATGATAGGGGTTTAGGAGGACGAGCCCTTACTTGTGAGGCTTTTAAAAAATTGATCTACGGCTTCGTAGGGCAGAAGTTTCCCATTTTTAACTTCTGACTCTAAGGGCAATAAAAACTTTTGCCACTGAGGATCCTCTTCCACTCGCCTTTGAAACTGATTGAACAACAAAGACTGAAACCAATATAACCACTGCTGGTTTCTCTTAGAAAAATCCCAACTCTTTTTTAGCGTCTGTAAATTCTCACAAAAGGACTCTACACCAACTCCCGTCAAAGCACTGCAGCTGTCCACAGGTATATGCTTACCTCTCATGATTTTTAAAGCTGCAAGAAACTGTTGTTTGGCTGCCATCACCAATGCCTTATCTAAATCGGCCTTGTTCACTAAAATATGGTCTACATATTCCAGAATCCCTTTTTTTATCCCCTGGAGTTCATCGCCAGCCCCAGGCTGAGCCAGCAAAACAAAATAATCCACCATGTGCTTGAGCTCGACTTCCGATTGCCCCACTCCCACGGATTCAATAAGTAGCCAATCAAATCCTGCGGCTTCACAAAGAATCAAAACGGCCGGCATAGAACTGGTGACCCCTCCCAAGTGCCCGCGGCTGGGCGAGGGGCGCACAAAAGCCAGTGGGCTCTTGCTAAGCTCTTCCATGCGTGTTTTATCGCCAAGAATACTTCCGCCAGAAATTTGGCTCGAGGGATCAATAGCAAGAACGGCGACCTTCTGGCCCCTGGCTACCAAATGAAGGCCTATCTTTTCAATGAGACTGCTCTTACCGACACCAGGGGGGCCAGAAAGCCCTAAGCGAAAACCCGGCTTGGCCTTTTTGACAAGAGCTTCCACTAACTTTTTACTCACTCGCCAGTGCTCTTCCTTGCGGGACTCCACCAATGTGATGGCCCGCGCTAAGGAGGCCATATCACCCTGAGAAATTTTTTTTGCTAAATCATCAACGTCACTGAAATCCATCAAGAGATCAGCTCCAGAAGTTCAATAACAGCCTCTGAGATCACCGTGCCTGGACCAAACACAGCAGCAGCTCCAAGTTTTTTTAAAGGCTCATAATCATCTGGAGGGATGACCCCGCCAACAATAATTAAAATGTCGTCACGTTTATCTTTAGCTAAGGCCTTTTTTAATTCTGGCACTAACTTCAAGTGCCCAGCAGCAAGACTGCTCACACCCACCATGTGAACATCATTTTCCACGGCTTGCTTTGCTGACTCCTCTGGGGTTTGAAAGAGAGGGCCAATATCAACATCAAAACCCAAATCTGAAAAGGCTGTGGCCACCACCTTTTGCCCGCGATCATGACCATCCTGTCCCATCTTAGCTAGGAGAATACGAGGGGGGCGCCCATGTTTTTTCTCGAAGGACCGAACCATTTGTTTCGCTTTTTGAAAGGATGGTAAATCACTAGGCATTTCTGATTGATAAACTCCGCTTAAACTTTGAATCCTGGCCTGGTGTCGACCAAAAACTTTTTCTAGAGCAGCACTCATTTCTCCGACCGTGGCATGCACTCGAGCCGCTTCCACGCAAGCCGCCAATAAATTGTCTCCGCTGGATGCGGCATCCGTCAATGCTTGCAAAGATTTCTCGACATCTTCCGCCGACCTTTCTCTTTTTAGGCGCTCAAGATTTTGTAGCTGCTCCTTGCGGACTTGTTCGTTATCCACTTTGAGGACACTTAACGGCGGTTCATTTTCGGGAACAAACATATTTACGCCCACTAAGGGCTGACGTCCCGAGTCGATTCTCGCCTGAGTCCTTGCCGCGGCCTCTTCTATTTTTAGTTTTGGCAGGCCTTGCTCAATGGCTTTTGCCATTCCTCCCACTTCGTCAATTTCTTGAATATGCTTTCGGGCTTGGCTCGCAATCTCCTGAGTCAGGGTTTCGATAAAATAACTTCCTCCCCAAGGGTCAATGGTTTTACACAGCCCTGTTTCATATTGTAAAAAAAGTTGGGTGTTACGGGCAATCCGGGCGCTAAAATCAGTGGGCAATGCCAAAGCTTCATCCAAAGAGTTCGTGTGCAAGGATTGGGTGTGCCCTTGGGTGGCCGCCATGGCTTCAATGCAAGTCCTAGCCACATTATTAAAAACATCTTTTGAGGTCAGGCTCCAACCCGATGTTTGACAATGAGTCCGCAAGCAAAGAGATCTCTCATTTTTTGGTTGAAAGGCTGCCATTAATTCTGACCAAAGCATTCGAGCGGCACGCAACTTAGCCACCTCAAGATAAAAATTCATCCCAATTGCAAAAAAGAATGACAACCGAGGAGCAAAAGCATCTACAGTCAAGCCTGAAGCTATTCCCGTTTTCACATACTCAATGCCATCGGCTAATGTGTAGGCCAGCTCGAGATCGGGAGTGGCTCCAGCCTCCTGCATATGATATCCCGAAATGCTAATTGAGTTAAACTTTGGCATCTTTTCGGATGTGTATTGAAAAATATCAGCAATGATTCTCATAGAAGGTGCCGGAGGATAAATATAAGTGTTGCGCACCATAAATTCTTTGAGAATATCATTTTGAATGGTTCCAGAAAGTTTTTCCGGACTCACACCCTGTTCCTCTGCAGCGACAATATAAAGAGCCATGATGGGTAAAACCGCTCCATTCATAGTCATAGAAACTGACATTTTATCTAGTGGAATCCCTTCAAAGAGAGTGCGCATATCGATAATCGAATCGACGGCAACACCGGCCATCCCCACATCGGCCATCACTCGTGGATGGTCTGAGTCATAACCACGGTGGGTAGCCAGATCAAAAGCGATGGACAAACCCCGTTGCCCTGCCGCAAGATTTCTTCGATAAAAGGCGTTACTCTCTTTAGCCGTACTAAAACCCGCGTATTGCCTCACTGTCCAAGGGCGAGTTGTGTACATAGTGGGATAAGGACCCCGAGTGAAGGGCTTTTGCCCTGGCAGGCTTTCCTGAAAACCACTTTGGGCCCTGTCGTCTTGATTATATCTTGTTTTCCACGTTAAGCCTTCAAGGGTTTGAAAGCTTTTCCCCGCCTCTCCTTCACAAAACTTTGGTAAGGCCCATGGGGTGCTTTCTAGTTTTTCCCACATCATTGGTCACCCCCTAGGGTCTCATAGAAGTGACTGAAAAACTCAAAAAGGTTGGATCCATTTTCTAAGAAATCATCAAATAACTTTTGATCGCGATCTCCGATCCAAATAATTTTTTGCACTCCCATATCTCTGAGCTTTTGCGTTTGCTCTTCGGCAAAATGTGACTCAGGATCACTCCCTATAAAAAAGGCCAATTTTGATGGCGCTGTTTTGTGGTCTACAAATTGAAGTAACTCGACGCCACCACAATCCATTGCACTTTTTAACCACTGCCATTTTTTCGTGCTCGCTCCGCCCTCTTCAATAACCACTAAAACTCTGGGCCGGTTTCCTTTATCTACTTGTCTTTGATCTGATTTCCACTGCCACTTTTCAAAAGCCTGACTCAGCTGCTGTGGTCGCAAGGGCTGCACATCAGCCAATTTCTCGCAATCTATCTCACCGATTATAGATATCCACCAGTCCGTAAGGGA
>JAGQZY010000076.1 GCA_020435205.1 Bdellovibrionales bacterium
GTTATCGACAAAGACTTTATTTTTGTCAGCATGATGGGTATTGAAGAAGCCAATGGTGATAAATATGACGTCGTTTTAAAGTATGATCGCAAAAACCTAAACCTTCTTGATCAAATGCGTTTCAGTTTTGATGTCCACCTTGGCATTCCGCAAAACTCCCCCTACCTATTGGTTCCTGAGCAAACGGCTGGCCGCCTCAACTTTATTGACAAGAATACTTTTAAAGTTGTCACTACCGTTGAAGACCTTCCTGGCGCCCACGGGATTTACTGGAATGCTGATGCGTCTCGAGTCTTTTTAGCCAACTTCACGTCCTCTGGCCCCATGTCCGTGTACGAAGTCCGCCAAAAGCAAGGCACAACTAGCTTTGAGGCCACCAAAGTCGAATCCAAAGATCTTATGGATGCTAAGGCCCACAACATCACTGTGGATTTTGAGAATCAAACCATGTTTGTAACTCACTCTGGTCCTAATGTTGATGGCGAACTGAATACCAAGGTCTCTCTTTTTTCAACAAAAGGTGACCTTGAGTTTATTAAGACTGTCGAGACTGGCGCCAATCCTCTTGGAATTCTACTTGTAGAAAAATAATTTAATCACTCAATCAAGCTAAGCTGTAAGGCTTAGCTTGATTTATTTTTCTTTTAAGAGGCTCGCTTATCAAAATAAAGTGCATTTTCTTCTTCTAACTTCTTTAATTTCTGTTTCCAAAAAACAATCACTTCGCTACTATCTTCTTCCCAAGGATGGAAACTCGGCTTCAAAGCTTTTAAGCTTTTAGGAAAAATAGGATTAAAAAACCCATTCCATCCAAATTGAATCCATAGACCTCTAATGAGAGCAACTGGGTTTAAAAAACTAAGATCTTTAACCGCAAACAAACTAATGAATAAGGCCATCGAAAAATTCATAAACAGAAAAGCCACAAAAAAACCAAAGACCCTCTCTAAGTAATGGCCTCCTACTAAATTATAAACATTAAATGCCACATCTTTGTGCTCAATCTCTTCGATGCAATGCCAAATGAATATGGGGCGAATCTGAGGGTGCTGGTAGTTTATCACATCAGGACGGCTAAAAAAAACTTCTGAAACCGTGGCTGTCATATGCTCAAAGCCAACAGTGGTTGCTAACTGAGTTCTCTTAGGAAGCCAGCGCAGGGCACGAGTTGTCACTTTCATATACCATTGAGAAAAGTGGACCACCCAGCCATAGCCATGCTCACTAAAATAATTATTCAACGTAATATGATTTAAAGAATGCATGTTCTCTTGGCCAATAAACCCTTTCACATCCTCTTTAAGCTTAGGATCTTCAATCTTGCTTTGAAAATATTTGACCGAGTCAACAAAGAAACTTTCTCCTTCAGGAAAGAGTAAGGAAAGCGCATTACCCACATAAGTTGTCATGTAATCATCCCGATTCCAAATTTTAGGGATGGAATCTGTTAAGTTTAACTTTACATTGCTCGGGCGGATAGATACGCTCTCTGGCCTTTTTATCATTAGGCGACCCCTTTTTTATGATCAGCAATGACTTTCCTTAAATAATACTCTAACATCTCAGGCAAACGCATGGGCTCTATTTCGTCACGAGAAGACCGAGCCCAAACAATCTCGTGGTCAGAGTAAGCCAGTTTCTCAGTGCGGATCCCGTGCTCAAATTTGTAATACTCAAAATAAAGATTAAATCCAAACTCATGAAGGCTTTTCAACTTCATGACCACTTCAACCTGCTCAAAGGGCATCAACTCTCGAAGATGCTTAATATAGTAGCGCGTAGTATGGGGCTCACCCTCTGATTTTAAGTCAAGAATTTGCGGAACCACAGACTCTAAAAAGTGATCGCGAGTCTTACCCTGCCAAACCGTGTAGTTTGAAAAGTAAATATTCCCAACCAAGTTAGAATCCTCTAAAGTTGTATTAAAGACTTGGCTTGAAAGATAAGGTTCAGTGCTCACTCCCTTAGGAGCCTCATAGATAAGGCTTCCTTTAAGTGCTTCTCTTGTAGCTGGCGGCGAGTTCTGTGCACCTTGCGCCACGCTCGAGAAAAACTCTAAGAAGCTATCCGGGAAAGGGGCCACTTTCACTTTGCCATGGCCGATCACTTCGACCCAAGTGATTTGCATGCGGCTTTGCGCAGCTATCCTTTCTTGACCCATTCCATCGACTCGATACCAGTCATAGATCAGCTCCACCGTACTCCCCTGGGAACCAGAGATTTCACTTGAACTGAGCCTAACTTCAAGAAGGTCACCGACTTGCATGGAGGCAAAAATACGGGTTTCCGAGTGATTGGTCACCCAACCCGAATCCCCTTTTTTAAAAATCTTTGAGGCTTCCTCTAATAATGGCCAAAAAGCAATTTCTCGCGCTCGCCCCTGCCATTCGGCAAACTTGGAAAAATAGACATTTTTATGAGGACTGGAAGAATCTTTGAAAGTGATGGGCCAACGAATGTAAAAACCTTTTTGTTCATTCAGGCCCACTTTAAAGGCTTCATTATGAGGCACAAAAATTTCAGACTCGTCCAAATGACTCTCTTTAGCAATGAAAGCCTGAGAAAAAACATAGCTTTTATTATCGGGCATCTTCACTTCCACAGCTTGAATTATGAAGTTTTGCGCCCCATAGTTCATCCGAAAGAGAGCGCCATCATCAAGCAACTTTGCATCGTGAAAGACGAACTCTTTTTCACCGAGTATTTTAAATGCTGCCTCGCGGGCTGACCAAAGCAAGGTGCCGATAAGATCTTTTCTTTCCGTTTTCTCCGCAAGATTCTCAAAAAGAGCACCAAAGTCGGGGCCAAGTAAACTCTTCCACTCTGCTAGATCGCGTATATCAATAGACTCAAAATCCAATCCAATAGGAGATTTCATCAGGGCACAAATACAGTAATCCTTTTTGTGAGAAATGGAGACTTGCCACTCTTCCAAACCTTTCACAATAGGCTTTCCTTGATCATTCCAGTCAAGTTTAAGGGTGTCTGATTCACTACTCTGTATTTGCTTTTTACAGAGTTCAAACAGTTTTTGCTCATACTTGTGTCGCTCCTCTTTTGCGAAATCAGCAAACCCCTTCATTTGTAGAACTTCCACAAATGCTGGCTTCTGGCCTGACATCAGCGCCATGCGACGGGCCTTTTCTTGTAACAGCTGGGATGGCGTTGATGAAGCCTCTTCGGGAATTCTTTTCTCTCTCACTAAAGAAATTGGCTGTTTTCGTTTTTTAACGACAACAGCTTCAGCTCCTTTGAGATGCTCATAAATTTTTCCATCTACAGAAAAGCAAATAATATTATTTTTAATTCGCTTTTCGTTCTCACTCACTGTTTCATACTTAGCATGGTAGCTTTTTTCTTCATCTGGAGTTATAACCATTTCCCAGCGATCACAGTGAATCGGAAGAACCACGTGATTCGACTCAACCACCTGGGTCGACTGTAGCAAAGAGTCCCTAAAAAAAGCATCGCCCAAGATGAGCTTTTTTCCATTTTCTGCAAAAGCCTGCCTTGTATTGGTATCATTCTTTTTTCGTAGTAATTTAAATTGAGCTTCTTTTTCAGTCAGCTCATAAAACTCTTGCAAACGCTGGTAATCAGATCCATGAAACAATACCGGCCCATAAACTTCTTTCTTGATATTGATGGGTAAAGCCTGCTCGCCTGAAAAAGGACTTGTCGCCTCTTGCTCAAAATTCTTTTGCACAACCACCGTCCCAGAAAAGCTGTCTTTGCGCGACTGGTTGTGGATGGTAACAATTTTGACATCAATTCTTATGTTGCCTTCACTGTCGACCTCTTCATGGGCGAGTGCAGAAATTTCTATTTCTGTTGGTTTATCTGGCTTTACAACCACCGCTGATTGGAAATCTAAGTTTTCCATAACAACATGATCAAAATGATCTTCTCCTAATAAGAAGGCGGCAACTTCAGCCATGGCCTCAACGCCAAATACAGCAGGAAAAAGATAGGTACTAGAGTATTTGTGATCCTTGAGATAGAGATCTTGTGCTAAATCCAAATGAACTCGACTGATGACTTCCACTCCTTTGGTCGCTGCGGTTAAACTTTCAAGAAAACGGAATGCTTTAGCCTTTGCCAAATTTGGGGATAAAATACTGTTTTTCCATAAGCGTGAAGTCACAATAACTTGATCCACCCCGGGATCTCGCTGAGTCAAATCAAGAAACCTAGCTATGCCCTCTTGCATAGGAATTAGCCTAGCACCAGTCGATGCCAATTTCTCACCAGACCCCAACTTGACTGCCATGCCAACGCCGTCCCACATTCCAAACCCACAACAGATAGTTTGCAAATGAGAATGCTTCTTACCAAAATCCGTAATTATTTGTCTAAGACTGTGATTTGCAAATCCGTACCAGGCATTTCCAGGAACACCCATGACACCAATAATTGAAGTGAATCCAACGAGTAACTTCAAAGAATCGCCATCAATCATTTCTAAAAGATTGATCATACCCATGAGCTTAGGGGCCATCTCTTCAAAAGCTTGTTCTGGACTTACTTGCGATACTCGGCGAGGAATGTTTCTCCCTGCCCCATGGATAATACCTCGAATAGGACCAAGATCCTCTTGGATTTTACCCACAATAGCCTGTAACGCCTCTTGATTTGAAATATCACAAGAGTAATACTGAACATCAATATCAGCATCTTGAAATCGCTTGATGTTAGTGGCTAGTTCTCCTTTTTTACTTTGAATTTCTTCAAAACTAGGAGCTGATGAAGAGCCCACTAGGGCCATTTTCACTTTATGTTGTTTTGCAAAAGCCAGAGCACATTCCGCAGTGATACCTTTGCCTCCACCCGTCACAAGAACAACATCTTTAGACTCCCATGGGATATTTCGTTCTTTGTATTCTGAAGAGGGAGCTCCTTCTACATCTAAAATTCGCCGCACGCCCTTGGCATCAAAGCCCACTACTGAAAAATCATCAGGTCCCACCAATTCTTGTAGGATCTTTTGAATAGCCTGCTCACCCCCCAGTCCCATAGCAATATCGAGGCAACGAATCCGATTCTCTGGCCGCTCAATATGGATGGTTTGTAAAAAGGATGGGAAGTGACTCAAAGAATAGTTTTGGTTAAATTCACCAAAACCAAGCATCCCATCACCAAATTGAATGCAAGCTATGGTCGTAGCTCTCCTTGAATTCATTTTTGATTTTGGCAAGGTCGCTAAAAACTGAAAACGTTCAATGGTCTTTTTAAGTCTCTCTACGGGGTCCATTCCTAAATCAACTTCTCGTTCCTGTAGTAAAATTACCATAGAAAATTCACTCAACTCAGCAGGATCCATTTTTTGAACAGAGGCAAAATCCATATCTTTAAAAATAGAGCCAGCGCCTAAGAACTTTTGGCTCATTTCCGCGACAAGTGCATCATGATTGTGGATGACTAAGACTCTGGCCTTGCTCAAATCATTCATTTGTCGCTGATCAAATCCAGAGGCAAAGTTATTGTCAGACTCTCTTTCAACAAGATTCATTTTGAAATTGCGAACCCAAGGTTTCTCTTCACTTTGAATCTTTTCTTGAAGGGGAAAGGAGTGAGCTTTTGCTGACTCTTTAACTGATTTAAAAATAAAACTAAGTTGCTCTAGATTTTTACCAAGAAGCTGATCGCTATCTACGTTGAAATCAAGTCGATTTTTATCAAACAAGGATCGCATAGCTTCGACAATCTGTTGCGGAGTCATACGTAAATCATCCTGGGGATCCTGATTCCCACTAAGAGTCGAAAGATCATATCCACTCAACAAAGCGAACTCCGCCTTCACTAAGTCTAAAATATTTTGAACTTTCCTCTCGGGGTTAGGGATTGAAAGAGCCGGTGCTGGCGCAACCTTTATAGGACCACTTCCCGCTCCTTGCTTAAAAAAATCAACAATATCCTCTATGGTCGCATTTGCAAATTGAATAGGATCAATTTCTCCAGCATTGGGAAAGTGTGATCTTAGCTCACTGACAACCTCTCCTGCTTTTATGGAGTCCAAATTTAAATCGTCAAGAAGACGCATATTAGGATCAAGAATAGATGTGTCAAAGCCCGTCACTCTAGCGAGGGCACTATAAAGAACCGCCTGTGGGTCTACGTCTTGGTTAGTGACAGTCTCTGGCTTTGAAAGAGGGGGAGCACCTACAGAGGTGGGCACAACCGAGACCACTGGCACAAAAGGCCTTTGCATAACAGAACTTGTGACCTGCTGATTACCAATATATTCACTGCCCGCGGCTTTGGCGACAACTTCTGTTTCAATAAAAGTGGAACGAACAGGATTGAGAGCTACGATCATTTCAACAATTTCCCCTAGAGTTGCGTTAGCAAGTTGAATAGGATCTATGTTGTTCATTTCAATTGAGCAAATATCAGAGATTTGAGTTACAACCTCGCCAGCTTTGATCGAATCCATATTTAAGTCATCAAGCAGGCGCATCTCCATATTAAAGGTATCACTAGGAAAACCTGTCACTTGAGTCAGGACACCAATAAGTGCTTCCTTAACATCATGACTTTGCATGGCTTCATTGGTGCTCACTCTTTTCGTTTCCATAGGAATCACCTTTGCAGGCAGACTCTCTACATTCACTGACGGGTGAGATGGTGTTATCGGAGCCCCCGCCTTTACCGCTACCCCGCTTGGATTCCTTTTGCTTTGCAAGTAATTTTGAAGCTCATCGCTGATATGGAGAGGTTTTTCACAGGGGCTTTCGATAAATTTTTTCTCTTTAAAAGGAACAAAAGGTCTGGTCAATCGATTTGCAAAGATCCGATCCCCACGAAGGTCTACTCCACAAGCAAAAAGCACCGCTAAAGCTTTAAGAAAAGATTGCTCATCGCCGGGCTTTGACTCCACAGGAAACACTTTTAGTTTTTCAGGGTCACATTGCCCTTTAACTAAAGAGCTCATCACGGATCCCGGACCCACTTCGATCAAAATGTCACACTTGCCTTCTAGCTCTTTAACCAACTCTACGAGATTTACGGGTGAAATGATTTGCCTAGAAAGATAGTCGCCGATGCTTTCCTCTGGCGATATAGCCTTACTATCTATTCCCGAAAGAAACTCAAAGCGAAAAGAAGAAACCATCTCTTCCAGATGGATAGACTCTTTAAGTAAATCTGCCGCCTCTTGCACTAATGGAGAATGGAAGGCATTAGAAACGTTGAGCTCCTGACAAGATATCCCTTGATCTGAAGCTAGTTTAGCCACTTTCTTAATCCCATCCAACTCGCCAGAGACCACCGTCTGCTTCGGGCCATTCATATTGGCCACAGCAACAATGGAGTCCACCTGGGCAATGAGATCCTGTGCCGTTTTTCCATCGCAGCTTAGACTTAACATGGACCCCGGATTTTCACTATTAGCCATCATTAACTTTCCGCGGACCGCTGAAATTTGAATAAGATTTTTAAAGTCGTAAGCTCCCGCCCAATGCAGTGCTGTCAATTCACCTAAACTGTGTCCACACACAACTTGAGGGTTTACCCCTAAATCTTTGAGTCTATGAGCCCACAAAGTCGATGTCATGCAAATCGCCGGCTGAGCAATCTGCGTCTGTTTTAGGTCTTCAACCCACAACTTCACATCCTCTGAACTTTTTGCTATTTCACTATCTTTGTAAATCTTATTACTAAGATCGATAGAAAAATTGTCTTTCAGATAATTGTTGGCCTGACTTGTCATCTTTTTAGCCCAACGAAAGCGATCTTTCAGCACAGCACCCATATTGATTTTTTGTGAACCTTGACCTGGAAAAATAAATCCTACCTTAGGGTTTACTGCTTTATTTGAAACCCACACGGTATGGCTAGAGTTTGACATTGTCTCTCCATCGCCAGGCATCTTTTGAGTAAGGCCCTCTAACTCCTCTAATTTGCTCAATAGATCCTGTGGCGAACTTGCTAGTAGGGAAGCCCTAAAAGGCATCGTCGGCGATACTAATTGAGCCAAGTGAGCGGCAATATCCGTCAATTCAGCAAATGAAATACTCATTGCCTCCTTTTTCCATTTTTGCAAATCGTCTTTCAATTGTTGAACAGTTTGTGCTGTAAACAGAAAAAGTTCATGCTTAGAAAATGAGGCCATAAGAACATCTTCTGGGATCGAAGGCTCAACTTCCAAAGCGGGCTCAGCATAAGATTCCAAAGTCACATGACAATTGATGCCGCCAAACCCCATAGCGGAAACTCCGGCTCTTACTTTTTCATTTTTACGAAACTTTTTCCCCTTAATTAATGGGAACAGTTCGATGGCCCCCTGATCAAAAACAGGGTTGTGATTTTCACAGCCAGAGGTTGGCGGCGCCACTCTTCTATTCACAGCAATGCACGCTTTAATAAACGAACCAATCCCAGCGGCCGCTTTAGTATGACCTATAATAGATTTTAAAGACGTCATGCCAATGGCTCGCGGGCCAGACCCCGTCTCTTTAGCGACCATACTAAGACCTTCTAGTTCTCGACGATCCCCCACTGTTGTTCCTGTTCCATGACCTTCTATGAAATGACAGTCTGATATGTTATAACCAGCTTTTTCATAAGCTCTTTGGATAGCCTTTGCTTGACCAGAGGACTTGGGCGCTGTGATCCCCCCACTGCCATCAGAGGAAATCCCCCACCCCTTTAAGACCGAATAAATTTTATCTTTGTCGCGGACAGCATCTTCCAATCTCTTCATAATCACAAAGCCACAACCTTCACCAGGAATAAAACCCTTTCCTTCTCGGTCGTAAACTCGCATTTCCTTTTCCGCGAGAGCACCCACCTTCGAAAAGCCGATGATCTCAAACGGATCAATACTCAGATCAACACCACCACAAACAGCAAGATCCAAATCCCCCACCGCCAGGGAAGTCGCACTATTAGCAACAGCCAGCAATGACGAAGCACAAGCTCCATCCACAGTAAAGCCACCTCCATCAAGGTCAAAGTAATTAGCAATACGCCCAGCAATGGTGTTCGCTAAACTCCCCGCCAACGTGTCTTCAGTGATAGGCGGCAAAGTGTCTTTACAAATCTTCTCACTAAACTCAAGAAGACCACGCAAATCTTCATCATTCATACCCCGTAGTTTTGCCGCCTCGACTAAGACTTTTTCAAAGTATGGCCAGCGTAAACGCACACCATTCGAACGTGATGTGTCTCCCGTTAAGCTGTTTCCTACAATGACGCCAGTTTTATTAACAGGAATGGTGTTACGACTGAGTTTGGCATCATGGACGGCTTTTGTGGAAACATCTAAGGCTAACCAATGCACAAGATCAGTGGATTCATAAGCAGATTTGGGAAATCGATTTTGTGCCCAATCAAACTCGAACCCATCAATGAAGGAGGCTTGGCTGGAATAGGTCTTATCAGGAGCCTTGCGATCAGGATCGTAATAAACGTCAAGAGGAAATCGCTTGTCTATCATTCGACGAAATTGTCTTCGCCGAGTAAGGATATTTTCCCAGAACTCCATAATATTTTTTGCACCGGGGTACCAACAAGCCATTCCGACAATTGCAATGTCATTTTGTTTTTTTGCCATGAAACCTATTCTCCATTTCCACTATATATTCATAGCTAAATCGGATATTTATACCCTCGGGTTAAGGTAACTTCTCTATTTTAGACCTAGTTACTGCACCTAAATGAAACGACTTTGTAGACAATCTATTTAACTCCATATAAAATTTTTCTAACCTTAAATTTGGGAGAAATGTCATGATTGCAGTCACCTACGAAAGGCCAGGTGAGCCGAAAGATGTTTTGAATGTCACAGAGCTGCCCACACCGACCCCCAACGACAATCAACTCTTGTTAAAAATGATTAGAATCCCCATTGTACCAGCTGATTTAGCAACCATCCGAGGCCTTTACAGAACTCCTCAAAAAACTCCCTGTATACCTGGCTATGGGGGCATTGGCGAGATTGTCTCTCTCGGAAAAAACGTCACAGGGTATGAAATGGGTACGAGAGTTATGACACTGCCCTTTAAAAACCCTGGATGGACAGATGGCTGTTGGTGTGAATATATCTGCCTCGAGGAATCTGAAGTTCTTCCCATTAAACATGGACGCATCTATGAAAGTGGTTTTGATTTTTTTAACACCCCGCTGACGGCCTATGTGATGACTGTTGATATTCTTAACTTAAGCAAGGGCAATACGGTTCTTTTGACGGCAGCAGGCTCCAACGTTGGGCGCATGGTCCTTAGTCTAGCTAAGGAGCGTGGCTTTTCAGTGATTGGGGTTGTGCGACGCCCAGAGCAAGTTGAAGAGATACTAAGTCTTGGCGCGACCCATGTGATTTGCAGTTCGCAGGCTGATATTACCCAAAAAGCTATGGAATACACTAAACTCAAAGGTGTGGACGCCGTCCTAGATTCCGTCGGTGGCGAAGTCTCGACCCAATGCTTTAAAGCTCTTGGTGACTGGGGAAAGATGATTGTCTATGGATTACTTGCCCTAGAAAGAAATGCCCAATTTGATATTCGCAAAATGCTTTTTTACAATCTAGATGTCAGAGGTTTTTGGTTGCCGGCGTGGTGGAAGCATACTTCTCTGCAAGAGCGAACAGAAGCTGTCAATGAGACCCTTAATCTTATCGAAAAGGGCGTGCTTGATGTGCACGTGGAAAAAGCTTATCGACTAGAAGACATTAAAGAAGCGGTTTCCCACGCAGAACGCCCTGGGAACTCTGGGCGAATCGTTCTCGACCCCTAGCTGACTGACGAGCTCGAGGCCCTTGGTATAGAGTCCAAGCTGTCCACAACGCCCCGGTAAGATCTAACAAGCCCATAAATACAAGGCCGTTGATCGGTATAATGTCGAAATACAAAAGAATCATCGTGTAGACAAAAAATAACCCTCGCGTAGCAACAGTTAACCTCACCAAGGGGAGTAATTTGTAAACACCTGCTACTACATAAAAGAGACCTAAAACAAACATAAGAAAGACAATAATCAGTCGCCATTCAATGGGAAGATGAGTGTATTGAAAAACTTGCGAAACCAAATCAGGGGTCAGCGCTAAAACAAGACTTGAGATCATTAGGTACAAACCAAAAATTTTTACCGAACGACTTTCCACATCAAATTCACTTCTCATGGCTATGACTCACTTTTTTGGCTATTGATTTTGGCATCTAAAATTCTATCGATCCACGACGCTGGCAAAATGCGACTCAGAACCCAATTGGACCCACCTGGATGATAGTACTTCTTGGGCCGAGCCGATTGCACACTGTGTAGTATGGGCTTATTCAAACAATCTATAGAGCCAGCATGTTCAGCTTCTGATTGAACAAAAGCATGATTCCTCTCAATAGCATCATGATAAATCGCTATTCCTTCGGCTTCACAGGCTTCTAACTCCTGCATAGACTTCTTTTGATACTCTTGCCAAATGGGTGTCTTTAACGCCTCCACTTGCATGAAAATAACTCGGACCCCAAAAGCCTGTAACTCTCTCCGCAAGCAATCATTAAATCCGCGCAGAGCAAATTTGGAAGAACAATAGGCTCCAGACATTGGCACAGCTATATCCCCAGTGATCGAGCCTATGTTGATCACTCGCCCCTTTGTTTTACGGAGGGTTGGCAAGAACGCCTGAGTGAGGTTAACCACGGCAAAAAAATTGACCGCAAAGGTCTCCTGCCAAATTTCTGACCTTAGAACTTCGACTGGGAGAGCTGCGCCAGGAAGACCAGCATTATTAATAAGAATAAATTCTGAGTTTAATTGAATATCAATTTCCCCCACTAAGTTATCTATGTCACGAGGAGAGGTGACATCTAGTGGTACAATTTTTAATTTTTTTGGATGCTTATCTAGTAATGAGTTGAGGCCTACTTGCTCATTAGATTTTAACTCTTTAACACCCGCCCAGACTTTGTGGCCCTTTTCTAAAAGTGTAGAGCAAAAATGAAAACCGATGCCACGATCGGCTCCAGTAATTAAAATCTGCTTTTCTAGAAAACTTTTCATGATCGCCCCACATCAACGACTAAACAGGTGATATCATCATCCTGCCTATCTGTTTCACGCAAATCATCCACTTTTTGTAAAATACCACTTATTAACTTATCCCCAGGTAAGTCATTAGAGGCGGTTAAAAACTTCATCAACCTTCTTTCGCCAAACATGCGACCCTCCCCCACCATGGTTTCAGTTAGACCATCTGAATACAGAAAAATACGATCTCCCTTCCCCAAGGAACGCTCACCATAGCCCAATTTAAAGTCAGACATCCCAAGCATTCGCCCCGCGCTGCCAAAAAGCTCGATCTCATTGTTTTTAGAAACAGCAACCGCCAGAGGATGTCCTGCGGACCAAAATTCAAGCTTCGTTCTTTCTGGATTAATCTGAAAAGCAAATAAACTCATTAGATATTCGCCACTGGCAACCTTGTGAATAGTCTCATGAGCTCTTTTAATGGTATCGGGCAAACTAAGGTCTGAAGCTTCGAGTTCTTTTAAGATAAAGCAGGTGGCGACAGAAGCTGTCAGCATCGCCGGACCAGCCCCATGCCCAGTTACATCAGCAATGATTCCACATACACTGCCGCATTCTTGTCGACGATACCACCACCAATCACCACTACATAAAGCTGCGGGTCGAAATTGAGCATGCAATTGCACATCCCCAAAAGACTCACTGCTAGTCCTTGGAAGAAACATATTTTGCACAGCAGCTGTTAGCTCTAAATCCTTCTGCAGCTCCCTTTGTAGAGCCTCTTGATCCGCTAAACGAGCATTTTTAATGCCCACGGCAACTTGAGTGGCCAAAGAGCGAAAGACCTCTAAATCGGATTCATTAAACAAGCCTTTGGCCAAACTACTATCGACATAAGCAATGCCCATAAATTCGCCACCCACAACCATAGGAACGACCATAATGCTTTTTAGATTATGCATGACGATACTTTTTGACTGCAAGGCTTCCCCTTCATCCGATCCCGTAAAAATTAGAGATTCTCCAGATTCGAAAACTTTTTGAATGACTGTTGAACTGTAACCTTTT
>JAGQZY010000077.1 GCA_020435205.1 Bdellovibrionales bacterium
CATAATGAAGAAAAGCATAATCAAGCAGAAAGCTACCAAAGTCGTTTGAACGACCAGGAGAAGAGTTTTAAAGAGGTCGAGAGGCAGCTCAAGAAAAGTTTAGAACTGAGTCAAAGACGGCATGAAAATGTTTTGGATTCGGAAAGAAATCAAAACGCGGAGATGCTTAAAGACATGCGTGAAGAGCATCGCCACCAAGTTCGCGAACTTCGCGAAAAATACAATTTGGGTCTAGAGAAGGAAAGAAAAAAATCAACCTTATCTGGTGAAGCCTTTGTCGGTATTAATGATAAATTGGGTAAGGAACACGCCAGAAATGATCAAAAAACAAATCGCCTCATCAGTAAGAATAACCGAGAAATCAATAAGATAAAGAGTCAAAAAAATCAGGAAATTGCTAACCAACGTGAGGCTGACAAAAGGGCCTATGATGCCTTGATCACAGAGAGAACTAATATGGTTAAGGAGTTTAATCGCATCCATGGAGAGGAGATTGTTGCAGCACATAAGAGGGCGAATCAGCGCATTGATAGCAATATGCAGCTAGTTCAAGAAAAGCAAAATATGTTGGAATCAAAAAATACGAGAGATCAAGCGCGACAGCGGGAGAAATTGTTGCAATTTGATGGTGAGAATAAGGCCATCAATGATTTTAGATTCGAATCATTAAAAGAAAATTTTTCCCAACAATTGAGTCGAATAGAGAGTCTTCACAAAAGCCAAAGAGATTCTATCAAAAAAAGTTACGAAAATTCCCTTTTAGATGAAAGGTATCGCAATGAATTTCAAAGGGGAGAGCTAGCGAAAAGTTATGAAGCTAAGATCGACAAACTTAACGAGAATCACAAAAAGGAAGTTAATCAAATGAAAGCTGACTTTTCGATGGCCATGGGGCAGCTGAAAGAGGGTTTAGCTAAGCGCATCTCGGAAATTGAGCAAAAATCTCAAAGAATGCAAAATGAGAGAGAGTTTGCTCATCGATCCCAGCTAGAAAGGAAAGACAGTCATTATCAAGAAAAAATAGATGAATTAAGGTATCAGCATGAAGTGGAATCTCAAGAGAGAGATAGAAAATATAAAAGAAATATGTCTGAGCTCATTCGTAGTGGGCAGAAGGTCATCGACCCCAAATTTAAGGTTTAATTCCATTTGTTATCAAGATATGTGTGCACATTTTGTACGTCTAGTAAGTTTGGGGCGTTGTTAAAGAGCATGACTTCATAAATTTCGCCAAGAAAATGAGAACCAGAATTGGGACAGCTGTTGTCTTCAAAACAGGCAGTATTGTTCACATGACCAAGGCCCACGTTTCCAGAGTGGGCATAGAGTCGTGACGTCGAAGTCGTAGAGCCAATACTCAATCCATTCACATAGCATGTGAGATTTCCATCGGGACCGCTAGCCCCCGCGTAATTGGTGTAGTCAAAGACCCAGGTGACAAAATAAGTGGTGTTTATGGAAATAGGGGTGCTAACGGATGTAAAAGGTTGAGAGCCATCCCCATCGTTGGGAGTGTTGTAAAACCCGCAGTAGAGTTGATTGTTGAAAATATAAATGTTCATTCCTCGAATGTTACCTCCTTCCTCATAGAGCACTTGGCGGGAAGTGATGTCCGCTGACGAGCGAAAAGCGACAGTGAGGTTTCGCTGCACGACTGTTGCGGTATTAATTTCAGAATGATTGGCGGTGGTCATGCCGGTATTAGCTCCATCAAATAACAATGAGTTTGGAGAAGTATTGTAAACTGGTTGACTAGAACCTGAAGTGATTTGAAAGTGATGGTTAACAGCACTCCCAGACTTGTCGAGCCATTGATGAACTGTCCCAGCAAAGGCCGCCCCACTATTGGCATCATCGCCTTGAGCATCCAGAATGGTCGTCGGGTCGTTGGCATCGAGCCATACAATCATGTCGGGAAGTTCTATAGAAGGGTTGTATACGATCCAAGGTTGACTGACGGAATAGGGGGAAGCCCGCCCGCTTGAGTCCACGGTGCGAATAAGAGTGTAGTGATTGATGCCGGTGGTGAGGCTTAGGCCATTAAAACGATGGGTGAGCACATTTCCGATATTGGTAAACGTGCGAACATTGGCAATTTCAGTGGCATCGAGAAGATTGTTTCCATTGGTGTCAGCACCGATGGCGGCTTCATAGTAGGCCACACCACAGGCATCATGACCGGCATTCCAGCTTATGGTTGCGCTGTTCGTATCCGTGGCATCGCCTTCTTCGACTAAGTTGGAAGGGGAGGTCGGAACCGCTGAATCATAGCGTATAGGAAGAGCCGAGACACTATGGGTGAGTGAAATGAGGCCAGCGTCGTCAACGGCGCGCAAGCTGATGTAGTGATCGACACATTCTGGAAGGGCCAGCCCCGCTAGAGATGTTGATGTACCAGCGCCAACGGCGGTCCATCCAAACTCACTATTGCCGCCAGCAGGGTTAAGATCTAAGCCCACTTCATAGGTAAATACGTCAAGCGAAGAACTTGCCGTCCAAGAAATGTTGGGGCTTTGGCTCGGATCTGTTGTGTAGTTGGATGCTGGAGCGATATTGCTGGGAGGTTGAGGAGGTGTGGCATCATACTCATAGGCGAGAGAGGCTACTGAGCAGGGTGTAAGGTTACCATGGCTGTCTTCAATGCGAACGTGAAACTCATAGGTCCCCTCACTCAATGTCGGGCTCATATCAAGAGAGGTTCCTGTGGCCAAATCACTGACCAACAGGCTAAGGCAACCGGCATTGCTATAGAGATGGCTTTGCACTCCATCAATCAATTGACCAACTCTAAGGCTTGGCGAATTCACTGGCGAAGGGGTTGAGGCCGGGGATTGCAGACTTATGCTGGGTAGGTTGGCAAAACCCGTTCCGCTGAGAGGAGTGATCAGATTGATGTTAGAAAAGCCATTAAAATAATCAATATCAAAAGATTGGGAATAGTCTGTGCTGGCTGATGGAGAAAAGCGCCAAATGATATTGCAACTGACTCCTGGAGCTAAAGAGCTGGGGCAGGTATTGTTAGTCACCTGAAAGGGAGCAGCAATGGCAGGTATGGAGATCGATGAGGCATTCCCTCCACCAATATTCCTCAGGTGAACTGAGATATCAAAAAAGAAACCGCTGTGAGTGATTCCAAAGTCAAAAGAAGCTCCTTCATCGAAGGCAAGGAAACCGGCTAATAATCCGCTTCCTGAAAAATTTTGACTGAGGCTCTGAGGGGAAAAACCATCATTGTAGTCAAGGATGAGGGTTTGGTTAAAGGTTCCTACTAGGGTTGGGGAAAACCGTAAAGTTAAGGAGCAGGAAGTCCCCCCATTGAGGGTCGTAGCGCAGGTGTTGTTGGTTATGGTGTAGGGTGGGGAGAGGCCGCTCCATAGGAGGGCACTCGCGGTTTGTTCTCCAGTGTTGGTGAGGATCAAATCCAAATCTGCAAAGCCACCGACAGCAACATTGCCAAAATCCTGGGGCCCGGCCAGAGAAAGCACAAGAGTTCCAGGTGTTGGGTCTCTTGATTGTGCAGATAAGGTGATACTTAAGCTTTGATCAGCCAATCCATCAAAGTAACCGATATTGAGGTTGGCACTATGAGGGCCAGAGGTGATGGGCGTGATCTCAAAGGAAACAGAGCATTGAGCAAGGGGGGCTAGGCTGGCTTGGCAACCATTGCTGACCAAGCTGTAGGGAGCACTGAGACTTGTTAGTAAAGCCAGACTTGTTGCCGGGACGGTTTCAGAGAGATTTACAATGTGAAGAGTGCGTGAATAAGTTTGACCGTTGACCAAGTCGGTCTCTGTGGTGATCGAATCGCTGGTGAGTGAAAGAAGGGCTGGCGCTTCATCATCGATTCCAGGGTATTGAGGTGGGCCTCCACATGCGGAGATTAGCAGGAAGGCCAGCAAAATAAAGCCCAAACCCATTTTCCGGCTCGTACCTGACTGCGTAGAAAAAGTAAAATAACCAACATTCCGCATACTTTAACCCTTAAAGATTTATCGGCATTTTGGGTAATAAGATGAGGCTTTCTCAAAATGAATCAATGGGAGGGGGGGCGATTTGTCAGCGGCTCTTGGTTTCAGTTGAAATGAAAGCCAACACCTGCATAAACCCGAGTGCTGAAGAAAGTGACCGACTCATCAGCAAAGCTGTAATCTTCAAAGCGCACTCCAGCAAGTAGGCTCAAAAGAGAGTCGTAGCGACCTCGGAGTCGAATGGAACCGTCAAGAATTCCTCGAAAGGACAAAGAAACTCCATTTTGATTCACGGGGGTCACAGGATAGGAGTAGCGTACGAGCAGCTGCGAAGATGAGCCAGTGATGCTTAAAAAACGCCAGCTAAAACCCCCGTGCACTCGAAGAGAATATCCTGTTTCCATGTTGTAGTTATTGCTTCCACTGGAAAGAATAAAGATTTCAGTGGAAGGGCCTGCGCCAAAAAAGATTTCCCAAGCTTTTAGGTCACCCATTTGAAATCCAAGTCCTGCATAGACTTGGGCGGGGAACAAAGCTCTTGGGCTAAATGATACCGATGCCGCAGCTTCATAGAAATTTGCAGAGAGATCGCCGCCAACATACCATCGGGAAAACAATGAAATTTGATCTTCGTATTCCAGTTGTAACATCACCCCTTGCCGACTCTGAAAGTTTTCAGTCTGAAATAGGGAGCTACGTTCGATGCGAGAATAGGAATAGAGGAGATCAATATTCCAGTACTCTTGTAAATCATCAAACGCAAAGCTGCGAACTGGAAAGATCAATATGAAAAATAGGAAAAACCTAAGCTTACTGACCATTTTTTTTGCTAGATCCCTGAACCGTTCGCTCATGAGTGGGGCGAGGGACAGGGAGTGCTGATTGCGAAGCCGTGGGACGGTTGGCTCGATTAAAGAGCTCACAGTTCTGCGCAATGGACAGCAGGGAGGCTGTGTCTTTTTCAGTCATGCGCGTGCGGGAAGCCCAGGCTCGCATATCTTCAGAGCGGGACTGATCGAAGTTTCCTTTAAGGTTCTCATTTTTTCGGTTTCCAAAGAAGTTGTTGGCAAAGGGAAACATCCACGAGTCAGCATAGCGTTTTTCTTGGGCTTTTAAATTGGACCACATTGTGTTGTTGGCAAGATTTCCTATCATTTGCATGCAGGACTTCATTTTGCTGACGTCCATGCCCTGCAATTGCTCGCAGATTTGCGGATTCACCGTCACGCAGTTCATGAGATGTCGTTTATCTTTGGGCACCATGGGGCGAGGGGTTTGGGTCACGTCTCGAAAGATATTTTCCACAATGCGAAGGGTGGGATCTTTGCTCGCGTGGGGAGCCTTGGCCTGTGTAGACTCGTATCGCATCTGACAACGAGTGCGACCAAAAAGTTTTCCGTTTTTGATTTCAGTGACGACGAGATCTGAATTCAAAGCCCCACCGCGGGTCCCAGTCACTTTGGCTCCCCCTTCCATAATGATAAAATCATGGCTATTTTGTGAAGTGGATCGAACAGCTAATAGATAGGGATTGTTTTTGTCTTTACTTTGCGCCACCTGAATTTGATCTAAATGGGAGAAGCTAGAGTGGGTATTTGCAGGAAGGGCTCGCTTCACTCTTTGACTGATATTGTAATCTCCACTTTGTACCCGCACAATTTTATCCGAACCCAATTTGAAGTCATCACGGTCCAAGAGATTGATGGGGTCAGGGCGTGAGCTTTTCACCTCCACCCCATAGGCGGAAAGAATAGGGAAGACAATAAGGCCAAAAAGAATCAGTCTGATGGTCATAGAAAACTCCTGTTGGAATGCTTTCTATATTCTTATGAAAATGGTCAAAAGTTAACGGTGGGCCCCCGAAACGGGCCCTCGCATAAGGGAAAATAGGCTTTCGTCTGGACCTAGATTATTTAATCTCTTTGTGAACGGTGTGTTTGCGAAGAAAAGGGTTATATTTCTTCTTCTCAAGGCGCTCAGGGTGAGTTTGGGTGTTTTTTGTGGTCGTATAACGTGAGGGTGGCTGACCCAGTTTACGGGCTTCCGTACATTCTAGGGTAATCACTCGAACTTTACCTTTCTTTTTTGCCATCTTTCAAACCTCTACACGCGTTGGATGAAGGGAAGGATATAACACGCTCCCCCTTGTCGCACAATAAAAACTTCCCATTTTCAGGGGCTTGAAATAACTAGGGAAGGCACCTAGGTTAGGGGGGCTATGTTCACAGAATTGTTCTTTAAAGAAGCCAATGGGATCGTGAAAGACGCAGGGCGTCTGTTGGCTCGTTTAGCCCAAGATCCCACTTACCGGCAGCCTGTGAAAAAACCTGATGGTAGCCCTGTGACCAAGGCCGATCTAGAAGTGAATGGAGTTTTGGTGGAGGCTTTGCTCAAGCTGGGCGTCCCCGTGGTCAGTGAAGAATCCCTACCAGAAAAGCCCCCAGGGAAGAGCGACACCTACTTTATTGTCGATCCGCTCGATGGAACCAAGTATTTTGCTCGCGGCGAGGACGAATTTGCCATTTGCGTGGGGTTGCTTAAAGATGGGGATCCCCTTTATGGGGCCATCCACGATCCCAGTCGTGGTCTGCTTTATTGGGGAGTCAAAGAGCGGGGAGCGTTTCTTGAAGATAAAAAAATCACCCATCCCGGGGTGGGCGACAAACTCAAAGTCTATTCGAGTGGCTTTCACGCCAAGCCGGCGCGCAAGTGGTTATTTGATTCCCTTCCCATTGGAGAAATCAGGGAAAAAGGGTCGGCATTAAAATTTTGCGATCTAGCGAAAGGTGAGGTGGATCTCTACCTACGCTTTGGTCCCACCTCCGAGTGGGATACGGCGGCGGCTCAAGTGATCCTTGAGGAAGCTCATTGCCTACTGCTTGAAGCCTGGACGGGTGAGCCGATGACCTATGGCAAGCCCGATTACCTTAACCGTGGGATCATTGCCTGCCATGAAAGTTTGCGTGACCCCTTAGTGAAGCTTCTTGAAGAGCATTGGTGGCCCACTCTGGATCGAAATCAGGAGACACCCTATGGCTGATTCACTCACTACCTTCGAAGAGCTAAAGACACAGGTGGCCCAATTTTGCGAACAAAGAGATTGGGACCCCTTTCATAGCGCAAAAGATCTTGCCATTGGTGCGATTACAGAAAGTGCGGAACTTCTGGAGCATTTTCGTTTTTTAGACGGGGGCCAGGTGGAGGCGCTCATGGGTCATCCAGAAAAACGCCAGGCTGTTGGCGAGGAGTTAGCAGATGTTTTATTTTTTCTCCTGCGTTTTTCGCAAAAGTATGAATTGGATTTGTCCACTTGTTTTAAAGAAAAAATGACCAAGAATGGTAAAAAGTATCCCGTTGAAGAATTTCGGGGCAAGAATCATAAGTCACAACATAAAGTTTAAAAGTGATCTCTGCGTTTTCTGATTTCAGCAAAGACTTGCCAATCTTCCGCGTCGCTCATTTCTAAAGCTTTGCGAATCTTAGGATCATCCCATCTTAAAAATGGGTTGGCATCCTTTTCCATTTGTAAGGTGGTGGGGATGGTGCATGAAGTCCGTTGTTTTTTTTCAGTCATTTCCATTTGTAAGCGCTTCAAGAGGGTGTCATCAGGAAACTCTTGCAAGGCAAATCGCAGGTTGCTGAGTGTGTATTCGTGGGCGCAAAAAACCAAAGTTTCCCCCGGAAGTTGGCGCAATTTTTTAAGGCTTCCATACATTTGCTGAGGAGTGCCTTCAAAGAGCCTTCCGCAACCACAAGGAAAGAGGGTGTCTCCACAAAAAAGCCACTGAGGTTCCGCTAAGCCATAGGCCACGTGATTGAGAGTGTGCCCTGGCACATCCAAAACCTGAACTTTGAGATTTCCAAGTTCTAGCGTCAAACCTTCTTGCACGGGATGAGTGAAAGCGGGGATTCGGGCTTGATCTTTAGGGTGGGCGTAGACAGGGCATTGCCACTTTTCAGCAAGAAAGGCGTTGCCGCCGACATGATCAGAATGATGATGGGTATTCAATATGCCTTTTAGTTTTAAATTTTTTTGGGTGAGAACGGAGTCAATGATTGGCCCATCACCTGGATCTACGGCCCAAGCGGAACCACTATCGACAATCAGGTAAAGGTAATTATCGTCAAAAGCTGGTATTTGTAAGACCTCAAATGTTTTCCAGCTATGGGTGAATATCTCGAGACTCATGCTAATCTATTTTTTAGAACTTTTTGCACGTCAGGAAGGCAGGTCGCACAACCTGTATTCGCTGATGTTCGTTTGCGAATATCTTCAACAGTGTGGGCACCATACACCACAGCTCGATCGACAACATCGGCATCCACCTGGCGACAATGGCAGAGCTCTTTGTGATTGATCGGGTCCTTCCATTGGTTTTGAATTCGTTGGATCATTTCTTTCCAAATCAATTCGCTATGGCTATGGCCGTGAGGAAGATCTAGATTTTGTGCCGGTCCCTTCAATGAGGCTTTCATCTTTTGACTGAATAGTAAAAAGGACAGGCAGCCCCGAGCTTTCATTTTAACGTCAGTGATGCTGTCGCCGTTCATTTCTAGCTCAAGCTTTAAAGATTCTCGCCCAGGGTGTTGCCAAGAAAAGGTTGTTGCCAAAAAACCTCCAATATCATTAATAGTATAGCACATCCGCTTTAGGGTGGAAGATTTTCTCATTTATGGTATGAAATGGGCTATGGATGCAGACAGTCGTGATGATTTCGTTCAGAGCACTAAAACACAGGCCCTCTACCTTTGGATTGGATTGTGTCTAGCGCTCACTCTTTTTTTTGTGCAAAGCCAGATGTTTTTTGTCAAAACAGACCCTTTGCCTTCGCAAAGCTTAGAATGGGTTTTTGCTTTTCTGGGGTTAGTGACATTTCTTTTTGGATACTTTTTTTATCGGGCTTACATAAGTCTTCGCCGAAAACAGATCATGCAGTTAACTTTACCTGATCGAAAACAGTCGGTGCTTGTGGCCTTTGTTCTGCAATATGTTCTTTTTGAAACCTTAGGGCTTTATGGGGTCTTGTTGTCAGTGCTGATGCAAAATACTGTGAAAGCCATACCCTTTGTTCTCTTTGCCTACTTGGGGTTTGTCCTTTCCTTTCCTAAGAAAGAAAAGATCCAAGCCCTTTTTGAATAAAAAAGTTATTTTTCAAGAGGCTGAGATCAGCTCAAGATGCTTCGCCATGGCAGATTTCACCTTTTCGCGAAGATCAGGATAGCTTCCTTTGACTGAGGCACCAGAAGCAAAGGGATGACCGCCACCACCTAAGGATTCAGCAATGGCTGTCACTGGAAACTGACCCTTACTGCGTAAGCTGAGCTTGAAATCAGTTTCATTGTCCTGACGGAACATGGCGGCCGCTTCCACGGTTTCGATATTCATAATCATGTCGATCAAATCGCGACTGTCGTCAATTTTTAAGCCCATTTCCTTGAGCTCTTTTGACGTGATAAGAAGGATGGCTAACTGATCGTCAAAATAAAACTCTATGCGGGATAGGGCCTGGGCCATAAAGCGCAATTTTGCAGCCGTGAAATTGCCAAAAAGGGCTTGGTGAATTTTAGCAGGCTGCTTTTCGTACTTTAACAAGTGGGCGGCAACCTCATGGGATCTATGGGAGTTGCGCACGTACCGAAAAAGCTGAGTGTCAAAAACTAAGGAGGTGTAAAGCGCGCAGGCAATGGGCTGATCTAACTCTATGTTTAAGCCCATGATGATATCATAGGCCAGCTCACCAGTACTGGCCGCGCTCACATTAATAATTGAGTCCGAGGTGGGGCGAGGACCTTCTTTGAGAATTGGATGATGGTCAACGAAAACAATTTTTTTGCAGTGAGTTTCAATTTGCTGATAGAGTGGCTCCACGAGGCGCTTATCATTGGTATCAAATATCAGAGCGAGATCAGAATCCTGAATAGGATCATAGGATCCATCAAAATACTGAATGTGCTTGTCTGGCTCTAAGAAGTCATATTTTGATGGCGTTCCATCCACGTTAAGGATGCGAACAGTTTTTCCAATTTTTTTAAGAGCGTGGTACATGCCCAGCTCAGACCCTAAGCCATCACCGTCACATTGGCGGTGAGTGGTTAATAAAATAGTTTGGGCATCCTGAATCGCGCCGATGACTTTATCAATCATACCCTAAGAGGTTACATGACTTCCGCGAGAGTGAAAAGCCTTTAAATCAGAGACCAATAGTGACTGGCTAAAGTCGCAAGACCAAGGAAGGAGAAAAAACCGAACATGTCTGTGACAACGGTCACTATGACTCCACTGCCAACGGCTGGGTCACGACCGAGGCGTTTTAAAAGTAAAGGCACACTGGAGCCAGCTGTGCAGGCCACGATAGAGGTTAGAACCATGGACACCGCCATGATGCAGGCAACCACGAGACTGTAGGCCACGTCACTTTTAAGAATATAAATGGCTAAACCCGCTAGGGTTCCGGTCAGAGTTCCCATAAAAAGCCCGACAATAATTTCGCGAACCATGGCTTTTTGTTTACTAATAAATTGGAAATCGTTCACTGCCAGTCCGCGGGTCATGACAGTGAGGGATTGAATGGCCGCATTGCCACTCGTGCTAGTCACGATATTTTTAGTAATGGCTAGAATGACCAATTCATCAAGAGTGCTTTCAAAAAAGTAAAGCACCATCGAGGCGGCTCCGGCCAAGACAAGATTTAACATCATCCAGGGAGTGCGATTGACAATTTTTTCACTGATCGAAGAATAAACACGGTCGCTCTCTTGCAGACCCGCTGTTGCATAAATATCGGCCGTCGCTTGTTCCTCAATAATATCGAGCACGTCGTCAACAGTGATCACTCCAATGATGCGATGATTGGAATCCACCACAGGGAGTGCAATAAAATCATAGTGGGACACCAATTGCGCCACCTCTTCTGAGGGCATTTCTGGCGGGACGGTGACCATTTCTCTTTTGGCGAGATCTTTCAGCGGGGTTTTGGGTGAGCGAATGGCAAGATCGCGCAGGGAAACCACCCCTGTAAGTTGATTGTTGTCGCCAGTACAGTAAATGTAATAGATCGACTCTTCCTGAGCGCGCTGGCGGATCAGCTCTAGCCCCTCTTCTGCTGTGAGATGGTCAGGCACAGAGAAGAAATGGGAATTCATAATTCTACCCGCGGAATCCTCTGGGTAGTTCAGAAAATGGAGCAGCTTTTCTCGCTTTTCCCGGTCCAGATTGATCAGTAAAGGTTCGTGACGGGTCGCCTCCACATGCTGAAGAAGGTGAGAACCTTCGCTAATGGTGCTATGCTTCAGGATCCTTGCCAGCTTTTCGTCATCTAAAGATTCTAGGAGATCTTCCAGTTGGCTTTCCGGAATTTGTTCGAGCACAGACCCCGCCCGCTGGACAGAAATCAAAGCATCGAGAAGATGCCTCTTTTCTAGGCGATGAAGTTGGGTCAAAAGGGACGCCAGGTCAGCAGGCTCTACCCTTTGCAGTATGGACTTGAGAGGCCGAGAATTCCGTCCCACCAGGAGTCTTTTCACAATAGCTGTGTTGGTGGGGTTGAGTTTCATGGCCCGATCTCCCTAGAAAGTGCGGCAACTTATGGATTAACTGTCTGTCATTACTATAATAATTTCTTTAAATCATTGCTAGGTTTAAAGTCTTTGGATATAAGGTTTCTTTCGTTTTTACAAAGTAGGACGGGCTTATGGGCCCCTGAAGTAAAAACGAATCGGTGACTGAAAGGAAATTTATGTCCATGCCACTCACAATTCGAGGAAAGCAGATGCTCGAGGCGGAGCTGAAAAAGTTGATCCACGAGGAGCGCCCGGCGGTCATTCGTCAAATTGAAGAGGCCAGATCTCACGGTGATTTGAGTGAGAACGCCGAATATGACGCAGCCAAGGAAAAGCAGGCCCTAGTGGAGGGGCGAATTCAGGACATCCAAGGAAAGATAGCTGGGGCCGAAGTTGTTGATCCGTCCACTATCAAGAGCGAAACCGTGGTGTTTGGTGCCACAGTAAAGATCATGGACTTAGAGAGCGAAGATGAGGTGACTTACCAAATTGTTGGGGTTGATGAGGCTGACGTAAAAGCTGGCTATATCTCCATCTTATCTCCTTTGGCTCGTGCCCTGATTGGCAAAAGGGTAGGAGATGTCGTTGTTGTGGCTAGCCCCAAGGGCGAAAAAGAGTACGAAATCCTCAGTTTGCTTTTTAAGTGATCAAAATTGAGGGTTTCTCGACGCCCTCGGTCCGAAGGTGCAAGGCCTTTGTTTTTGTGGTTATTCTTTAAAGAATGAAAATGGATCCTATCCCTCAGCGACGCAGAGAAATTTCTTTGAAAAAGTCCCTAACGACTTTTTCTTTGAGTTTTATTCTCGTGGTCGCCCTTGGAACGTTCACCCGACTCTACCTGAATACCTTTGATCTCAAAGGGAAGATTCCCCAGGAATATTTAAATAGCGATCACTTTGAGCTGCAGTTAGAGGATCCCGAATTTCGCTTTCATCACGGCATTGTTCCTTTGATTGGCGTTTATAGTTCTCGTATCGAATGGAAAGATAAAAAATGTTTTGGCCGTCGATTTGTGGCTCAGGAGGCCTTATTAGTATTAAACTTTGTTTCTTTATTGAAAGGGCAGATACGTCCGGGTTCTCTCAAGCTTCATCATTTAGATGGAACGCTTCCAAAGCACTGTCAGCAAAATGAAATGACTCAGGATGGAGGGGCTGTCGCTGACAAAGCCACTCTAGAGTCCCGTCGCGGTGGACCTTCAATAGCTAAAAATCTAACAAAGATCCCTTTTCTGCACGGGCATAATGAAGACGTCGATCGATCCTTCAAGGAAATTGAAAAT
>JAGQZY010000078.1 GCA_020435205.1 Bdellovibrionales bacterium
AAGAAGCATCAGTCTCAACATTAAAACCGATGCAGCCGGGCTGATTGAAGAGTGTTCCTCTATGCCGTTGTTTGATGCCTCCGACAGCAAATGCACTGAACCGGTTACCGCTTGCAATGATGGATCACCCTGGGTGCCTTTCACTCAGACGATCATATTTCCCCAAACAAAAAATTGCGCCTGGAATGTGGGTGACAATCTTGGCAAAAAAAATGGACGCCAGCAGGCTAAAACCGAGCAAGAAGTCTTTTTAAACATTCCCGCGGGCGCCGTTCTCTGTGATGCCTCAATCACCACACCTGCACAAACTTTAAAATATGATGATGAGTTTTTTCTTTTACTTGGGGATTCCATTATCACCACTCGGCAAAACGTGCCGCAATTTTTTGATTCTTTAAATGGGATATACCAGTGGGACTGGTTGAAATATAGAGGCGTGAAGCAGCAAGAGTATCGAGGCTCAGATGGGAAAAAGACGACTTTTTGCTTAGCCTCTCCAGATCCTCTGGAGGTGAATACCTGTCGCCTACCAACCACGCAGAACAAAGGCAGCGCTTCGCTGGTCATTGGACCCAAAACTCTCAATAATATAGCTGCTAATTTATTGGATAAAAGTGCGGTGCAAAGTTTTCGCACCATCGTCACTGGTGACAACAATGGCGGTGATTGTTACCACACCCAATTGACCTTTACCATCCAGGGGCAATATGCGCAGTGATCTCTTAAAAAACAATCGTGGATCCATTTTGGTTTGGGCAGTAGGAGTGATGTTGTTTATCCTGCTGAGTTTGTCGGTGGCCATGCAATATCATGCTGACAAAACCAAACTCATGGCCAAGATTGTGCGTGAAAACGAAGCCAGGTTTTTAATGCAAAATTTGATGACGGTTTTTTTAATCAACCCCGATTATTGCATCGATCCTATCATTGGCATCAAGCCGGTGAGCGGGTTTACTTTTGTCAATAATTTCAAGGTGAAAAACCCCGATAAATTTGGTGGCCGCTGGGATAGCTTTTTAAAAAATCACAAAATTTTAGCTTTGCAGATAGGTGAAGTCTTGGCTGCCGAAGAAAAGATTGTGCTCTATTCCTATAACGAAAGTGGTCACCGCGCCAAAATCAATATCCGTTATACGGTCGACGCTGGTGGGGGTTTAACCTCCTGTTCAACTGACGGAAGGAGGCTCGCCAGTGTTGGCCCTTAAAAACAGATCTGGATTTAGTCTCACCGAGATGATTGTCGCCATCCCCATAGCCATGCTTGGCCTTGGGGTTATGGCGACCCTGTTGTCACAGACTGGAAAGTTGGTGGTAGAGCAAAAAGCGCGCTCCGAATTTATTAGTGAGGCGGCCCTACTAAGCCGGTCTCTGGGTGAGGAAGTGGATTGTGTGTCCGTGCTGGGAAACCTCAAATTTAATGAGGAATCCGAAGCCAAGGTGAAAAATGGTTTTGTTTTAAAAAACAAAAATATCAAAAGAGAGTTTCACTTGGCTAAAGAGGGCCAAAGCATTGAGGCAAAGATCATTGCAAGTACCACTTACTCTCAAGTGGGTGCCATTTCCATAATTCTAAGAGACAGCGAAGGGAAGTCCGTTGAAAATGTGAATATCCCTCTTTTTTTAGAGATAGGAACCAACGATCAAATCAGTCGCTGCTCCACTCTTCCTCTGCATTCGACCAACACTGCCAAATGTCTTTGACCAAAAAAAAGCAGAGCCTTGAGGCTCTGCTTTTTAAATTCAAAGTGTGAAGATAAAATTATCGTCCACCCTCATATTGCTTCTCTTGTTGTCTTTTCTTCATTTGCTTGTAGTCTTCGATGTCCATGATTCCACCAAGAGTTAATGAAGCAAACTTCAAGCAGCCAGCAGAATAAGCCATAGTGCCCACACCAGCTTGAACGTTAGGGTTAAAAACACCAACAGAAACATTTGCATTGATAGATTTACCAGGTGTGAATACAGGACCTAGCTCAGCGTTTGCAAAAAGAGTCAAAGCTTGGTTCCAAGTCAAACCGGCACCAACAAGAGTCATTTTACCTTTTACTTTACAGATACCAAGACCTAGAGCAGGACCAGCAGCTGCGATTCCAACATGACCTTTTGTTGTGTGACCAAAAGCATCTTTACAAGTCATGTAGCCGATTCCGTCCATTCCAGAAAGAACAGCCAAGTTTACGTTGGTGGCCTTAAAAGAAAGTGAACATTGTGTGAACGCGGCTTGCGCTTGAGAGCTGAAAGCTACAGTTGCAAATAGAAGAGCTGCAGCAGTAAGAATTTTTCTCATGATTCCTCCTTCATTGAGATTTTTATGCCCGCAATTGAGTGGCCATAATGCGCGATTCGGTGGGGGATTTCAGCTCCGGAATGGCTTTTTGGAATCATTTTAGGTGTGGTTTTTGTTAAAATTTGTAAGTAGCTAAAATAGCTCTTAAAAAGACTAAAAACAAAAATTTCAAAAGGCCATTTGAAATTTTTAGGGGGTTGCAAAACGGAACTGGGAAGACATTTTGCGCCTTGCGAGCTCCAAATAAGCCCCTGCAGAAAAAGGAGTGCCAAAGGAAACCTGCGTGACCTTGGTAAGCGAAAATATTTCTTTCTGTATTGTCTCACTTTGAAACGAAAATATCTCGTTAAAGCCTTTAGCTCCCAATCTTTAGCGCCGATAAGATGTTATGGGGAAATCAAGTCAATTACTATCGAATAGAAGAGGCTTCGGCCTAGTGGAAACCTTAATTTCTTTGGGGATTGCCGGCATCATCATGACGGGATTTAGTATGATGTTTATCAATATGCAAAAGAATCAAAATCGCATTGAAGCGCGAATTGATCTCACTCAGTTGCGCTCTGAGATTTTGTCCCATACCACTAGTTCCACAACTTGCTCCACTTTATTGGGTGGGCAAAGTTTTAATAAAAATTTAGCGGAATCCGCTGACGGAATGCCCGTGCAGTTGCAACTTCCGTCGGGAATGCTGCAAGAAGGTACCAAATTAGCGAGTCATCACATTCAAATTTTGAAAATGCGCTTTAAAAATTCTGTAGATGTTCCTTCCACAGTGGCTGGTGTTAATCAATTCCATGTGGATCTAGAGGGCACCTTTGCAACTACCAGAAGTGTACCTAATGGGGGTGGCGAGCTAGGGACTTTTCCTTTAGCCACTCTTTTTGTTGAGGTGACCGGCGGCGGGATTTCTAGTTGCACAAACTTAAATATTGGCAATGACAGTGGGAGTGGTCAGCCTATGGATTTGGCCTCTATTTGCGAAGGGCTAGGTGGTCAATGGACCCAGGGGACAACCGCAACAACCACAGCAACGTCGAGCAGCGGGAGCATCCTAGGGATTCCAGCAGGATCTACAGTGAACTCTGGTGGTAGTGTAGTTTCAACAGCTCCAAGCACAGGACACTCTGGCCTTAGGGGAACGGGAACGGGAACTTATGCTTGTCAATTTCAGGGGACTGGTGGAACCACGAGGGTTTTCACGGGCGGCTCCCGTGGTACGAGCAGCAGCGGATGCGGAGCTTATCCTGCTCGTAAGCAAAATTGTATTTGTGATGGTTTTGGAAAATGGGTCAATTGCGATAGCGATAGCCCATAAGTTTAAAGACCCGTCTCTGTTATTTCAGTTTTAAAATTTTAATTGGCGCTATCCCTGATTAAGTCAATGCCGTCTTCGGCAACAAACTCTCGATAATCTCTGCCGTCGACCCAGCCCGCCAATTCTTTTAAATAAAAGTTTCGTACGCTTTCTGATTGTGTGTAGGTCGCGTAGTTTTCAGACATGACTGTGCCAGAGTATCGACGACTCGAGTAGGGGGTGTATTCAACCTTGCCAAAGAAATTGGACTTTTCTAGGGTTTTAAATTGAAAACCAGTGGGGGCAACGATGGTTTTGTCATAGTGACTGCGGCCAAAATAGCAGTGGCCAATCTCATGGGCAAAAAGTCTCCATATCTGACCCTCATTGCCCTCATAGGCCATAAGGCTTTGTAGGGTGCTTTTGCGAATACGGATATGGCTTCCACGAAAGCATTCACCAGCTGCGTTTTCTGAAAGATCTTCGGTCACCACAACAGGAAGCTTGGTTACGTTCACATTCATATTTAAGATGTTTATCTTTTGTTGAATATCTTGCAGGTAGTAATCAACCAGTTCTTTTTGCTCGGCACTGGCCTCGTCGGGTGGTGGAGGGTCGTTTTGCACACAGGCAGTAAGAAACAGAAAGCTCAAGAGGAATGAAAGCTTCATGATTGTTGTCACATCTCCACAGCTCGGGGCGTAGGCCCTCTTCGAGTTCCCACCGCTCAGGGCGCGGGCCCCCGTCTCACTTCGTTCGACTATTACTCGTGGAGCCTCGTGCCTTCGGCACATCTCCACGAGTGGCGCAGTCGGAAGGACTCGAACCCTCAATCCTCTGATCCGAAGTCAGATGCGTTATCCAATTACGCTACGACTGCGTATTCAATTCAACTATAGAAAATACTTAGCACTGGCTTGCGCAGAGGGCAATCCCTGAGCGCGATCGCCTGTTATTTCACCATAAAATCGGTAGTGAGGGGAAAATAGAAGTCAGCAGCGCCCTTGAGTTCAGGGCTGGTAGCCTCTGGCCAAGACCAGATCTCAACCCGGCAGCCGCGGGACTTGAGGTACCAAATCAATGGCAAAAAGTCTTTATCGCCCCCAAGGATGATCACAACGTCCAATTTGTCAGCCATGGTTACTGCATCGATCACCATAAAGCTGTCGGCATTTTTTTGTGGTCGCTTAATTTCTCCGCCGAGGGAGTGCCAAAACCGGCGAAACTCCTCAGAGATCTCTTTATATTCGGGTTTGTAGTAAAGAATGCGGGTGATTTCACGATCGCCCACTTTTTCTAGGATTTTACGGTAGTCGGTGCGCCCTTCGTGGTGCTTGAGGCCAGATAACTCTATATTTTCTGCATCGATGAAAATACCCACCGTTTGAAATAAGAGATGTTTGAGTCGATCTGCCTCGTGGGCCTGGTTTCTTTTATCGCTGGATTTCTTTTTAGATCTTGCCATTCTGCCTCCATTGTCCCCAAGGAAATCTCAGAACTCAACACATTTTCATTAAATATTTCAGCCATTTGAGGCCAGGCTCCCGATGGTATTGAAAATCATTATTAATAGTAATTGACAAGTTGCATGGTAAATCCTATTGCAGAGCCATGGAAACAGAACAATCTTCTTATTTACCAGTCAGCCAAGAGCAAAAAGCTCTACCCAAGAACGACAGCTATAAAAATGTTCCGGATAAAAAAATCATCCGCGAGCTGGGTTTGAAAGTGACTCAGCAGCGTTTGCTGATCTTGGATATTGTTCGCAACGGCCCTAACCATTTCACGGCCCAAGAGATCTATGAAGTGGTTACTGAAAAGAATCCCGATGTGGGTTTTGCGACAGTGTATCGCTTTTTAAAAAAGCTATCAGAACAGCATTTTGTCACAGAGGTGCGCATGGGTGGGATGCCAGCTCGTTACGAGTGGGCTGCTAAAAAACATCACGATCACCTCACTTGTACTCGTTGTGGCAGTATCGTTGAGTTTGAAAACCAAAAGATCGAAGATTTACAGGAGCAAATTGCTGACCGTCATGGTTTTCGCCTGACCCACCACATTCTTGAGCTCTACGGTTTGTGTGGAGAATGCCAGAACCAATAAAATCTCCGTATTTCTTTGCGACCAAGCCTAGTGGGGTGAGTAGCCATCGCCCAGATCAAGATAAGCTGGGCTTTGTCGAATGGCTCAGTCAAAAATACCAGCAAAAATTTTACGTTGTTCACCGTTTGGATAAAGAAACCTCAGGGCAAATGCTTTTTGCTACCTCTAGTGAAGCGGCAAAAAGCCTCGCTTTATTGTTTGAAAATCAGCTCATTGAGAAAACTTATTATTTTGTCAGTGATAAAAAATCTAAGGAACTGTCCTGGAAAGTGGCAAGCACCATTGCAAAACGAGGGACCGAGTGGATTTCGATACCCGGCGGAGATGAAGCCCGAACAGAGATTGAGAGAGCGGGGGAGAGTGATGGGTTTTTCCTTTATCGTGCGAGGCCCCTCACAGGTAAGACTCACCAAATTCGGCTCCACGCGAAAGACTCGCAAGTGCCCATTCTTGGCGACAAGCTTTATGGCGGAAAAGCTTTCCCGCGCTTGATGTTGCACAGTCAGTCTATCCAGTGGCATCAGGGGGACGAGAGGGTTTACAAGGAATCACCCCTCCCCCTGTTATTTGAAAATCTATCACTGCTTAAAGATCCTCAGCTTTGTGGATGGATCGCCGCCGTAGACAGGCGAAAAACATTGTATCCAGAACTTATAGACACAGAACAGTGTTTGCGGCTTGTTCACAAAGAAAGCGGTGATTTGCGCGTGGACCAGTTTGGTTCCACAAAAATATTGGGTTGGTGGAAAGATGAACCTCCAACGGAGAGTGAAAAAACCAAGATTGAGAAGCTTGCGCAAGGGATGAATTGGGGCTCTTGGAGTTTTTATTGGCGACCCAAAGGCGAAAAGGGTGATGAATTGCAGACCATTCTTTCTGGCGGTGAGGTGCCGAGTGATTGGACCTTCTGCGAGGGGGCTGTCCGCTACCAAGGTAGACTTGAGCGTGGTCACAATTGTGGTTTGTTTTTTGATCAAAGGGATCGACGAGATTGGGTTTTTCAAAGTTCAAATAACAAAAAGATTTTGAACCTGTTTGCTTTCACCTGTGGCTTCAGTTTGAGCGCTGCTATGGGAGGGGCCGACAAAGTGGTATCAGTAGACCTGTCAAAAAGATACTTGCAGTGGGGGCAAAAAAACTTTGCGCTTAATGATTTGAATCCTGAAGACCCTCGCTTTGAGTTTCGCGCCATGGACAGCCTCAAATATTTGGATTGGGCTCGGCGCAAAGGATTGCAGTTCGATATTGTCGTTTGTGATCCGCCCTCCTTTTCTAGAGATGGAAAAAAAACTTTCAAGGTGGATAAACAATTTGCTGAGTTGATTGCAGCTTGCACTCAAGTCCTGAGTCCCGAGGGTGTGCTTCTTTTTTCCACTAATTTTGAAAAATGGGATTTTTTACAATGGAAGCGCCAACTCAAGGATGGTTTGTCCCAATGGGGTTTTAGCCGGATCGGAGTGAGTCCCAGCCAGTGGGATTTTGAGTGGCAGGTTCAGGAGGCCAACCTGAAGGCCTTTTTTCTCTTCAATCCTTGCGCCCCGCCCCATTTGGGGGTACAAGACGCGTGAGGTCGGAAACATGATGAATTGGATCGTAGCGGTTGTGAGTCTTTTGCTCATCTCCTGTCAGAGTCTTCCCCTGGCAAAGAGCAAAGGTATTTGTGAGAATTTAGACTGGTTTGAAATAGGCCGCTCTGACGGCGTTCAAGGCCTTCCCTCCCTGAAATGGCAAGAGCGGCAAAAAGCCTGTAAAGGTTTTAGCGAGTCTAATCATCAAAGCTATATTAATGGTTGGTATGCAGGGGTGGATCGCTTTTGCTCCCCCAGCCATGGTTTTACCTACGGGAAGACAGGTCTTAAATATTTAGATGTCTGCCCGACACGCCTAGAAGAGGCTTTCCTTCAGGCCTACCGCAAGGGACTTAAAGTGTTCCTTTATGAAAGTGCTAACGAAAGAATTGCTGAGGAGTTGCGCAACTTATCTTCGCAAAGGGAAACATTAGCTGAGGCTGATAAGAAATCCCTCGTTGGTAAAATCCAAACCCTTGAAAAAGAAAAGCAAAGAAACCAAAATCTAATTTCTGTCATAGAAAACGAGATGGAGGAAGAGTCCACCCTCTAGGAGGTTTGGTATGCTCGGGTTAATATTGGGTTTCATTGTTGCCGCCAGCCTGGGGGCCTTCGCGCGCTGGGGGGTAGGCCATGTTCTTCCCCCTAACTACTCCACTCTTTTTGTAAATATTGTTGGGAGTTTCCTTTTAGGATTTTTATTCATCTACCTTCAGCGTTTTTCTGAACCCCTTAAAGTGATGGTTTGGGTGGCTCTCCTTGGAGCGTTCACAACATACTCGGGGTTTGCCTTGGATCTGGTTCGGCTTCTCAATCAGGGAGCCATCAAAACCGCACTGCTTTACTTTATTGCTAGTAACGGACTTGCTGTTTTGGCCTGCTATGCTGGATGGCAAGTGGCCAACCTCCTGGAACGCTCTATTTAAGCTCTTTTTCGGGTGGCTCAAGTCAAAAATAATGGGGTTTTAGGGTCAAGTTTTTAGTCAGGAAGTCTTTGACGATCCTGTATTTTTTCTAGGAATTTTGTGTAATAAGCTCTTTTTTGTCACCGCTTCTGCAAAAAATTTAAATATGTGCTATAAGAAACTATCTTAACGGGAGGATACGGGACGTGGATACTATATATTCTGAAAACACTGCGACGCCAGCCAATCAAGAAATGAACAAGGAAATGGTCTTTCAAAATGTGGACGACTTGGATCTTGATAAATATGACAATATCCTTGAATTGGACGAAGCAGAGTATCCTCAGTTTACACTTGCCAAAAATAAAGCTCGTTTTTTAAGAATGGTCAGCTGGTACCGTGGTAAAGAAGAGTGGATTGAAGTAGCCCCCCTCAGTGGAGTCACCAAGCTATTTAAACGTCAAACAAAAGAGCTTGAAGGCATTCGCGCTAACAAAATGGACTACGAAATGGAGCTTGAGACAGGCACCCTCACTCCCAGTCAACGTTCTTATCGCAAGGACGAGCTCAAAATGTGCAAAGTGCACGAAAAAATGGCTGTCCACTTGATCTCTAAGCTACAAGTGAAGATCAAATCCGGCCGCCGCTAATCCCGGCGCTCCCGCTTTAATTTTGTTTTGGAACTCGTTGATAGGTAGCTTGCTCGCATAATTCCAGCCGGCGAGGTCGGCCATCATTTTCATAGGCAGCCTTATAAGTCAGGCTGTCTTTACGGAAAACTAAGGTCTCGATGATCTTTTCTTCAGGAACCAAGTCATTATACTTTTCAATTTGGATAGAGTTGGTCTTTTGAACACTGGCGTTGATAATTTCGCCGCCAAAGAGGCGATGGGTCTCTCCATCCACAGGGATTAATTGTGGGCGAGCGTCCAATCCATGAAAGTGGCTAGCTCTTTTGAGGAAAAAGGTGCCACTATTATCACCAGTCACAATTTCAATTTCAAAATACTGTGGGCAATTGTCAGCTTGAACCCCTTCCTTCAAGGCTTCCTGGACATAGGTCCCGGTCAACCTTTCTGCCGCAGATTCGTCGAGCTCATACAGATTGGGCCCAGCAAGGGAAAGGCTTAAAATAAGCGATAAAGGGTTCAAAAAATCCATCTTCCTCCCAAAACCTAAATCATCATACCAGAGCTGCCATAAAGGTCCAGTCCTCTCAGCGAAAAGCCGCCAAAAGTAGGTATGGGGCTGACAGAGACTTTAATTATTGTGCTCTTGAAAAAAAATTGCCAAACTTTTCCTATACTATGAGACAGTCCGACGCCATTCAGCTATTGTTTAAAGACCTCCGAATTGTGACCAATTCACTCATCTTAAAAGATTACGGTTTGATCTTCGAAGAGGAGATGCAGGAGTACTTCCCATTTAAAGAAGCCATCATGGACTGGCTTACTGAGCTCTATTCTTCAGAAAAATATCAAAACTTAAAAGCGGATCAGCTTTGCTTGCTTTATGAAAATGACCATCCCTTTTTATTCATACGGGATTTGGCCCATATGAATTCTTGGCGCAACGGTTTTCAGCGCAAGCAGAGGCAAGATCATATTACGGGACTTATGTTTTCGGAAAACCCAACCATGGCCCTAGAGTCCACATTGTGCCTATGTCGGCCTTCTTTAGTGCTAGAAAATCAAAGTCAATGGTTTGATTTTAAACAAGCCATGAATAATTTAGATAGCTATGTTAGCGATGAGTGGGAAGTGCAAGCCTGGAAGGGCTGTGCCTTCTTTTATTTGTATTTTTATTTAACAGGAGAGGGGCAGACTCCTGAACGAGCTGAGGTGATCCAATTGATTGAACCCTATCGAGAGGCCATAGACTATGGACTCTATCATGGGGACCAAGCCTTGCGCCAAGAGTGTGGAGTCATGACTCGTATTTTTCGTAACAATGACTCAATGACCCCTGTTGATACTTTATTTTAATGTTTAGAATTTTAGCTGTACTCATTTTATTTATTTTTTCACTATCATCTTGCTCCAGTGCGCCTCAAAAACCTTATATCACCATCATTTGTGAGGGTTCCGTACTCAAATGCCACGAAGAGGCTCGACGTATATGCGATTATGGTTATCGCGTCACTAATCGCATACGACCGCGCAGGGGGAATGGAGTCTCCACTTATGAGCTGCATGTGATCTGTCGGCAAAAAAATCAAGGTATCTATTCGCTACTATTTTAATCGAGAATTTTTTTTAAAGTTTGGTTGGCTTTGCTCACTTTAACCTTCATCGCGGCCTGAAATTTTTTAAGCTTATTGGCGATAGGTTTTGAGTTTGTCCCCAAAATACGAGCAGCGAGAAGGCCAGCATTATAAGAATTATCAATAGCCATCGTTGCCACAGGAACACCTTTGGGCATTTGTGCAATCGATAGCAAAGAGTCTAAGCCATTGAGGTGTTTTAGTTTTACGGGTACGCCAATCACAGGCAATGTTGTCGCTGAGGCCACCATACCCGGCAAATGAGCCGCACCACCAGCGCCAGCAATAATGACTTTATAACCTTGGCTCTCTGCCTTTTTTGCAAAGTTCACCATTTTATTAGGAGTGCGATGGGCCGAGACCACTTCAACATGATAAGTGATTCCAAATTCATCTAAGGCTTTGGTGGCCGCTTCCATAACTGGCCAATCCGAATCACTTCCCATAATGATGGCAACTTTAGCGCTCATAGTGAAATCCTTTGTGTATTTATTAAGGCTTTATCCAAGGCCGTTTTTGGGCTATTTGCAGTGGCGTTCACGTGGCCCATCTTTCTGCCTTTGCGAACTTCTTTTTTTCCGTACCAATGCAATCCTGGTGTGGCTTGTAAAATGGCTTTCTTTTTGGTGCCACCAAGAAGATTAACCATGGCAAATCCAGAGCTCGTCGTAGGGTTTTTGGGAAGCTTTTCTCCAAACAAACACATCCAATGGAAATCAAATTGGCTAGGTCCCTCGGTGTCTAGACTATAATGGCCGGTGTTGTGCACTCTTGGCGCCATCTCATTGACGGTAAGAGTTTTTCCTTTTGCAAAAAACTCAACACCCATGACTCCGACATAATTATTATCTTTTAAAAATTGAAAGAGTTGCTTCAGGATTTTTGCAAAAGCAGGATGCTTGGCGGGTCCCTTGACCCAGTAGCAGCGCGCCTCCTTTTGACGGCTTTCCACTAATGGGAAATGACTTAAGCTGCCATCGCGGCTGCGCGCGATAATGACAGCCATTTCTTTTTCAAAAGGAATAAAAGCTTCAACGATATACTGATCTTCTTGAAAGTGCTTGTCCATAAAATGAGAAAGTTGCTTTTTATTTTTTACGATAAAGGTTCCATAACCATCGTAACCAAAAAGACGCTTTTTAAAAACTATGGGAAAGCCAAAGCGATTTAAGAAATCATCAATTCCCTTTCGATGGGTCACAGTCATCCACGGAGCTGTGGGGATCTTCCAATGATCGAGGGACTTCTTTTGGGTGGAACGGTCTTGAATGGTACCCATCACTGTTGCGGCTGGAAGAATTTTTGTCTTCGCCATTTTTTGGGCAGACTTTAGCATTTCCGTATCGAGAAACTCACTCTCAAAAGTGGCAAGATCGACCTTTTGCAAAAATTGGGTGATTTTCACAGGGTCTTTGAGGGACCCACAGTGGTGATAGGCTGTGACTTGTGCTGCGGGATCATGGGGACTTTCGCTATAGACGTGGGGTTCTAAGCCAAGGTTGGCTGCCGACTGGGCGAGCATGCGGGCGAGTTGACCGCCGCCAAGAAGACCTACTTTGCTATGTGCTTGATATTTGGCCACTTTGTCCTCATTGCAAAGATGAAGGATTGACATTTTTTTTGCCATGGGTCAAGCAACAACCAGGTGTTTCTCTTGAGGTTTGGATAAGAAATGGCGTCTCTTGGATTTGGTAAAAACAAGCTCCCTAAAGAGCTCAACTTTCCGGTGACCTTGGCTCCCATGGTGGGGCTGAGTCACTGCGCTTTTCGCCAGGTGGTGAGAGAGTATCTTCCAGAGGGTGCTGTCACTTTGTGGCCCAGTGAAATGCTCAATAGCCGCCGAATTCCCCACGAAAATTTACACAATATTCCGGAAAGTCGTCGCATGCCCGATGAAAATTTTTGGATGCCACAGATCCTCGCTAATGAAGAGGAAAAAATTGCGCAATCTCTAGTAAAACTTTATGCCTATGGGGCCCAGGGCATTGATATTAACATGGGCTGTCCTGTGCAAAAAGCCCTTAAGCACAATTATGGTGTGGCCTTAATGGGTGATAAAGACTATGCCGCGCAGGTGGTACGCACGACAGTCAAGCACTCCCATGGGCCTGTATCGGTGAAGTTGCGCGCCGTAGAGTCGGAAAAAAAGTCCCAGTGGCTAGAGTTTGTCAAAGCCTTAGAAGAGGCGGGTGCGAATTGGTTGGTATTGCATCCGCGAACATCGGCGCAAAAGCGGAGAGGACAAGCCGATTGGGATCAGGTGCAGAGGTTAAACGAAGAAATCAAGATCCCGGTCATCGGTAACGGTGATATTCAAACTTGTGATGATGTTCTTGAAAA
>JAGQZY010000079.1 GCA_020435205.1 Bdellovibrionales bacterium
AATGAAGTGATGAACCTTGTCACGATGGTGACTGGTCAGTGGTCGGCAGGTGAGTACGCCTAAGTCCTTCTCGCTAGCACGGTCAAAAAAGGTTTTTCCGTTGGGATTTTCGCGAAAAAGTGACTCTGTTTCGAATAGATTAAATGGAACCTGAACCACTGAAAAGTGATGATTGGGAGTTATGGATTCAGCGACCTGGATAACTTCTTCTAAGTCTAGGTAGTCTTGAGCAATTTCTTTTTTAAGAAAACCAGAAGATGAGATTCCATAGTGGCGAATTCGTCCTTTGACCACCTCCACTTCAAGATGCTCAAAAGCTCGTTTAAGATATTTTTTGAAGTCATCTTTATTGCCCAAAATTTTTAACAGTTGCTCTGGATTTTGCAATAAAACAAGATCCACTCTTTCCACTTGTAAGCGTCTTAGGGATAAGCTGAGTTGAGATTCAATAAACTCTGGGGTTAGGCAATAGCCTAAACGATCAGTAATCTCATAGAGTCCGGGCACATGTTGACCCGCAACTTTACGACTATTTAGTTCTTGCAAAGTTGCGCCTTGAACCATACCTATTTTAGTGCAGAGGACAATGTCATCTTTGTGTTGGGGAAAGTCGAAAATAAACTCACGCATGACTTCACCAATGAGGATTTCAGAGGCACCATTGCCGTAGGCTCCGCTGGTATCTATGAGGTGAATGCCGCCTTTAAGCGCATTATATAAGGTCTCTTTATAAATACCATTTTGTGGAGTCAGCCGTAAGCTACCAAAGCAAATTGGTGACACCATGATATTGGTGCGCCCAAGCCTACGCTTATTTAGAGTCAATCCATGGGGGGATTGATGCAGATTGTGTTCATCTTGTTTAATGGCGACACTCATAAAGAAACTATCGGAGTTATAGGGGGAAATGCTAACTCGACTAAAGAGCGGAAAATCCAATCTTTCTCAAAATATTACAAAGGGATATGAGAGGGATTCCTATAATAGAATAAAAATCTTCACATTCAATTTTTTCAAAAAGTAGAGGGCCATGGCACTCAATTTTATATCCGCCAGCGCAACCAACGGGATTATCTAGACGAATGTAGTGCTCCACTTCTTTGGAGTTGAGCCTGCGCATAGACATCTTTGCTGTCACCTGATTTTGATACCACTTTCCCTGGTGATATACGGCCAGGGCTGTAATAAGGATATGGGTTTCGCCTTGCAGTTGTAGAAGCCGGGTTTTAGCCTGTTCAGTATTGTGCGGTTTGGAAAGAATTTGTCCTTGGAAGGAGAGAGTTTGATCTGCGCCAATAATGATAGCCTTGGGGTAGCGTGCAACAAGGCTGTCAGCTTTTATTTTTGCCAGGTAGCCGGCAAGATCTGGTGTGGGGCCATAAAAATTATTTTTTTCTTTGTTTTCGTCACTTAAAGGTGGGACAGCTTCGAAAGGAAGACCAATTTGTTCTAGGAGTTGTTTGCGAAAAGGAGATTCGCTGGCAAGAATGATCTGATCTACTGGTTTTTCAGCCATTTTTCAAACTCGCTGTTGGAAAGGGTTTTCTGCTCACCACTTTCGAAGTCTTTTAATTGTACAGATTCTGTTTTTAATTCTTGTTCTCCGATGACGACAGCCCAACGACATCCTCGTTTGTGCGCCTTTTTCATTTTTTTTGAGGCATTACCACTGTAGATGGGTTGAGCTTTTTGGCCTAAGCCTCGAATTTTTTCTAACAGGGGGAGCACTTGCGGTTCACTAATTTCATCAATCGCAATCACTGCAAATCCTAAGTTTGAGGTCTTGGGTTCGCCAATCAAAAGAGCCATGCGATCCACACCAGCCCCCCACCCCACGCCGGGTGTAGCTGGGCCACCCATGCCTTGAATGAGGCCATCATAGCGGCCTCCAGAGAGGACAGCATTTTGTGATCCAAGCGCAGTCGTCGTGAATTCAAAAACGGTGTGGCAATAGTAATCCAGCCCCCGCACCAATTGGTCGTTGATTGTATACTTTAGGCCGACCGAGGTTAACCCCTCTTGAACCTGATCAAAGAATACTTTTGATGAATCATTCAAGCATTCCCCTAGTTTTGGTGCGTTTGTCACAATGTCTTGATCTTTTTCGTCCTTAGAATCAAGGATACGAAGGGGGTTGGTTTGAAAGCGTCTTTGGCTATCTTCTGACAAATCTTTTAAGAAAGGGGTTAAAAAATCGATAAGTTTTTCGCGATAGTGAGCTCGAGAGGCATCGTCGCCAAGAGTGTTGAGCTCCAGTTGAATTTTTTCAGAAATACCAAAATGCTGAAATAGCTTTTGCGCCATGGCCATGACTTCAATATCGGCGATGGGCTTGTCCACGCCGAGTAGTTCCACGCCAATCTGGTAAAACTGGCGATAACGGCCCTTTTGCGGTCGCTCATAACGAAACATGGGGCCCGAGTAAAAAAGTTTGAGGGGGAGATCGCGCAAGAGGCTATTGGAGATCACGGCTCGAGCGACACCGGCGGTGCCCTCGGGACGCAGAGTGAGGCTTTCGCCACCTCGGTCTTCGAAGGTGTACATCTCCTTATTGACGATATCAGAGGCTTCACCTAGGGTTTTTTGAAAGGTGGGGGTAAACTCAAAGATGGGGGTGACGATCTCTTGAAAGTCATAGAGTCCAGCAATCTGGGCAAACCCCTCCATGATCTCGCGAAAGACCTGAGCTTCTGCCCCTAGCAAATCCCTCGTTCCCCGAACCGTCTGTAGCTTCATACTCGACCTCTTTGATGGTCAATATATAGGTGAACCTATTAAGAGTCCACAAAAGATTCATCTATGATGCTGTTTTGAACCGATCTTTTTTTCGATTTAGTTCACTGCGAACTCTATCGACATATTTTTTTGCGCCCACATTTATTGAAGCTGGAAGTGACAACCCCAAATTAAAATCTACAATTTCAATGACTCGAACTGGTTCCTCCTTTCCTCTGAGCTGAACCTCTTCATGGAGAAATCCATGAACATTATCATTGAATCGAAGGTTAGTAATCTCCACTCCCGAAATGAGTATTTTGGAGGAAAGCTTTTTGCATAGTCCATCAAGCCTAGATGCTATATTGACCGTGTCTGACAAAACAGTAACTTCTAACCGTTGTGCGAAACCTAAAGGTCCAATCATAACAGGTCCATGGCAGATTCCGATGCCAGCTTCAATTGGTTTTTTTCCAATTGAGCATCTTTCAATGTTGTCGTTGAAAAGAGTCCTCTGAATCTCTAATGATGACGCTAGTGCGCCTTGTGGACTTTCGTAAATTGCCATTATACAGTCCCCTATGAACTTGTCTATTACTCCACCGTGTTTTTCTATCAAGGGCGAGAGCTTTCCATAGTATGTATTCAAGAATTTTAAAGTTTCACCAGGGCTCATTGATTCGCATATTTTGGTAAAGCCCCGAATATCTGTAAAAAGTATTGTCATATACTTTTCCACACCATCACCAAGGTTAACATCGAAAATACTTTTATACTCAAGGTGAGAGAGGGTTTCCCAGGGAACGAAACGCGAGTAGGAGTCCGAAAGTTTTTTAGAGTATTCTAGAGATGATTCTACTTCTTGGCGAGCTTCATTTTTTTCTATCGCTATGCCGAGCTGCCTTCCGACCGTTGTTAAAAGAGTTAAATCTTGTTCGGTCATTTGTCTGTTGGATTTATAGCAATCAGAAATTAGGATGCCGTAATTGTTCAAAGCTGTACGAATTGGTACAGCGATAAAAGATGTTGATGAAGATCTTTTGAGAAGGAAGCGACTTTGCTCATCTTCGAGACTGTTTAGGTGCTTCTTTACGTTGGAGATCAAAATTGGAGTGCCCATTCTGAAAACGTTTGAAAGTTTATGCGGATCATCGCTGGTAATGTCAATGTCGAGAGTGAAAGTTTTAGCAAAGTTTAAAAACTCCTCATCAAGTCCGAACGAATTCTTGTATTCAAGCTGTGTTCCATTTTTTTCTGATAGAAGTAATATTGATCTATCGTAGCCAAGGTTGTCGACTAGTGATTTTGCTGTATTGCTGAGCATCTCGTGTTCTGTTTTCGACTGAACTAGAATGTTTACCAAATGATTCAATGCCACAGATTCGGCCAGCCTCCTGTCTAAAGAAACCCTGGTGTCATTAAGAGATTTATATTGCTTGTCAAGTCTAGCAAGAGTGTCTTGTGTTTGGGATGACAGAGCTGTGCCTATCCGAAGCTGAAGGAACATCCGGGTAATTTGAAAAAACAAAGTGATTGAAGTTGCCAATGCTATGCTTAAAAGCGAAGCATTTAGGATTTGGTTAAATGCAAGCCATGAACAAATCCAGATTGGAATAAATAAGTAAGGCAACGCTTCACTAAAAAAGGTTTTTTCGGACTGGTAGTGGATTTCAAAATAATAGTTATCAATGTCGTCTACAGAATATGATTGAATTTCTACATTTGCCGGCGGCAATTTTTTCTGAGTTGGGATGGCGGAGTAGTAGCCCGCACTATTCTCAATAAAGTCTGGAATCCGTTTAAGTAAAATCTCCCTTTCCGGTTGGGTAAGGTTATCCAGTATTGGGGAGATCCGGAAGACTACATGACCGGGTTCCTGCGCCTGGATATCTATTCTCATGACTTTATTTAATAAGCCGGTTACAAGTGCGATATTTTCGTATACGCTATCCAGGGTAAAGACTTTTGTAGAAAGGAAGTGGATCGCATTCCCAACGACTTCTTTCTGGACGCCAAATGCTCCGACTTTCCTTAGTAAGCTGGGATCATCTATGGCACTTCTGATTTCTTTCATCAATCTTTCTTCGAAAGTGACCGACACCCAGTTGTCTTGATCGAGTAAGTATTCGATGCTTAATCCAGCCTTTTTGCATATCTCTTCAATGTCTATATTGGGATAATACCTCTTGATATAGATAATGTAGGATCTAAAAATCACTGATTTAAGATGCTGTTTAGTAAGCTGGGGATCGTAAATCATTGAATTCTCCTGTTTGATAAATCGGAAAATTTAGCCTATTTCATAAGTAGAAATTAGGGGACTAGACCTTTGTAATTTGTGATTGCGGATGTTGTGAATTATAGAGACAATAGAGGTACAGGTAGGATCATGTTTAATAAGATATTTCAGGAATGGCAGAATGAAATTGACATGGTAATGAACCAAGACCCCTGGATTAAAAAATTGAGGGGAGGGGAGCTGGACCTTTGTCATTACAAAGGCTTCTTGTTGGAGACCTATCATCATGCCGGCCTAAACCCGCAGATTCAAGGCTATTGCACCTTGTATTTGAAAGGAAATCCGAGAAAAATTATAGATCTTTTCTTTCGACATGCTTCCTCGGAGATAGGGCATGATCTTTTGGCATTAAATGACCTCAAAGTTCTGGGTGAAGATGTTGAAAAGTTAGCTGGTCGTAGGCCACTTCCTTCAACAATAGCCTTTAATGCATTCGTCCTACATTGTATAAAGCACGTGAACCCTCTTTCATATCTGGGTTATTTATTTCATTTAGAGTTTTTGCCAACCCAAAATGGCCCTGATTATATCAAAATCCTAAAAAGTATGGGAGTTCCCGAGAATGCTCTTACGTTTCTCGAGGAACATGCTACGGTAGATATTGGGCATAATAAAATGATGGAAAAGTATTTAAAAGATTTGATTCAGTCTGAAAAAGACCTTGATGACATTATTTTTGCTGCAAAATCGTCCTGCAGACTGCATACCTATATGATTGCAGACTCTATGAAAAATGGTGAAGATTTATTCTCTTAATATTTTTCCTGCTTTCGAATATTCATTAAAATCCCTATTAGGCTAAATAGTCGGATTTTTAAAAACTGAAATCTATTTAATTTAATTTCTCCAGTTTTAAGCATATGTAAAGTCATATCTCTATAGAGATAGTTCCATCTGGCAAACGAAATGTCTGAAGCAAGTGTTCCTTTTTCAACTTCAATTTTAATTATATAGTGTTTGAGGTTGTCTAGATAGGGGTGGTCGTATTCTAGCCCAGTTTTTTTGAATCCAAGTCCCTTGTAAATAGGCCAAAGTTTTTTGTCGGTTGAAGTGATAATATATTTTTTTCCTGAAGAGGCAAATATTCGATAGATGTGTTCGAAAACACGCACGAGTAGATCGCCTCTGCGATAGTTTGGATCAGTGCAAAGTCTTGAAATTTCAACACACAAGCTCTTGTCGGGAAGTATTCTGCGGATTTCTTTGCCAACCCCTCGTTCTGTATCTAAGATCGTGTCGTTGTCTGGGAAGGAGACTGCGGCGGAAGCAATTAGTTTGTTTCCATGGAAAGCACATAAGATTCTACTTTTGTAATCAAGAGGGGCTGCCATCTCCTCAATGGTTTTATCTTTTGACACCTTGTTGGCATTAACATATGCTTTGTGCCTAAGTTCTAGTACTTTTAAATACTGACCATGTGTTTTTACGTATCTAAATTTAAAATTATTGCTAACGCTCATTACCTTAAATCCACATTTTCTTAAGTCCTCCATGGTTACTTCAGGATTTTGCATTAGATGATTTATTATATTAGATTCAATATGCTTTCCCCAGTCAATGATGCTTGCCTGAATCACCATTTTATTTTGATCACCTGGCAAGACGCTTTCGACTTTTGCAACAAGTTTCTCGCTGTTTGCGGTTTGTAACGATAGTAAAAGTTCAATATCCAATCCAGGGTAAATTATTACGTCGGAATCATAAAGTTGAACTTCAATGAAAGAATGGCTGACCTTTGTAAGACTGAAAATAGTTTTTTCAAAATAGAAATGATCTTTATATAAATACCCTATGATTGGGAGATTTTTTGATATTTTGATATAATCCTCTTGGATCTTTTCTTGTTCGGTATCAGAATTTGTAAATCGAATACCCATTCTTGTATAATTGACTTTAAATCCTGAAGACCAGCAGACCACACCTTTTTTTTGAAAATGTGTTCCGTCGGGGAAAGTGATTGTGAATAGAAACTCTTTAAATTTTACTTGATCGTGATTAAAAATGTTTTTAGTAGCAAGCGATAGACCATCGTAGGAAAGATCCAAAACATTTCCAGTGATTGGGGTTCCCCGAGCGTCAAAGGAGACCTCAACATTTTCCGAAATTCGAAAGTCAACCCTCTGAATTTTTCTTGAGTCGACTTTGTCGAATGCGGGCTTAAAAGGTTGATTTTTTGAGTCTTTGGAATCGTTTTCCATTCTTTTTTATCGACATGGCGCTTGATGATCTTTACCGATAACCTTATTAAATTTGCCTAAGATATTAGTACCTGCTATACCATCGTCGTGGTCCAGTTAAGTGTAAATGTAAATAAGGTGGCGACTCTGCGGAATGCTCGCGGGAAGGGGCTCCCCAATGTGGTCCAGACGGCGATTAAGATTATCGAGTTTGGTGGCCAAGGGATTACGGTTCATCCCCGGCCGGATGGGCGGCATATTCGCTGGACGGATGTCCAGGACCTCAAAGAGCAGATTTCCGTAGAATTTAATATTGAAGGGTATCCAGCTGATCATTTTTTAGAAAAGGTGACTCAAGTGGTTCCCACGCAATGCACTCTTGTCCCGGATCCACCAGAGGTTCTTACCTCTAATGCCGGTTGGCGCCTTGAGGGTAATGAGGTCCTCCTAGAAAAATCGATCAAGAAACTTAAAGATAAGGGGATTCGGGTTTCTCTTTTCGTCGATCCCAGTGAGATTGAAATGAAAGAGCTTATTTCTCTTCGCGATTTGGGTGCGGATCGGATTGAACTTTATACCGAATCCTATGCTGAAGCCTATGGGACTGATCAGCAAAGCGAGGTCCTCGCTCGGTTTCAAAAGGCGGCTCAATTGGCCTACTCCATGGGATTGGGGGTTAATGCTGGGCATGACCTGAATCTTCACAACCTCAGGTTTTTCGCAAAGAGTGTTCCTGAGCTCCTTGAAGTTTCCATAGGCCACGCTCTGGTCTGTGATGCTTTGGATTTTGGCTGGCTTGAGACGATTTCTAGATACCGGGCTTGCCTCGATTCGTCGTCGCCAGGTCAAATCTAAAGCGGCTTCAGACAACTATGTTAAGATCTTAACCAAATATTGACATAGACAGCTTGCACAATAATGACGAGATCACGTAGAAGAGAGTTGTGGCAAAGGTCTTAAATCACACCATTTCTTCAACGGGACGACTTCCTTGGGGTCACTGGTTCCCCATGATCATTTGGCGCGGCCTGAGTGGCGCCATCGGCCTTTGGCTTTTGTCTGCATCCCTAATTCTTTTTAGTTTTTTTATTCTAGGAAGTTTTGAATTTTTAAAGTCGATTTCTATTCTGTTGCAGAGGCATGAACTCCTGCAATTCCTGGGGTGGGCTGGCATGGGCTTGTTGATTTCAGTGATTGCTACCATCGCAGCTTGGCCAGTGGCTCTTTCCAGTGCCGTCGTTTTGTCCCAGGCAGAGCAAGTGTGGTGGGGGAGGTGGGCTCAGCGATTGATATCTTTTTATTCAAAGATCCCACTTGTTGTATTAGCATTTATCTTTTTGAGATTTTTTGTCGACTCCATTTTCTTTTCGCTAGGTTGGGTACTGCACCAAAGTTTCGCAAGTAGTAATATGTTCACTGAAGGTGTTGCCTTTGCTGTGACGACTGTGCTTGCGCCGGCCTTCTACTTATTCTCATCAGACCCTAAACAGCTCACGCAAACTGTTTATGAAAGCGGCCTTAATGCAGTCGTAAATGTTGGTGAGCTGGCCTTTGTTGTTATTATCCTTAGTATTGCTCTGCTTTTTTATTTAGTCCCTCGCATGATTTTAAATATGCAGGATCTACTTATGCGAGAAGGTCATCGTAGAAGTTTGGAGGTAGCCAAGTCCTTGGGAGCTGGTCCTTGGCAGAGTTTGCACCTTACCATGATTCACTACATGCGCCCCAATTTTAATTTAATTTTTGTACGTTATATTCGCCTCGCTTTTTTTGAAGGACTAATGGTGTTTTTTGTTTACAAAAAAATTAGTACTATGGAGGCTTTTGCAGATTCGCGCTGGGGTGAAGCTCTGACGGCAATCGTTGTCGAAAAATTGGCGAGCGGTAGTATCCAACAGAGCGAGTGGTTGGTTCTGGGCTCCCTTTTGCTTGCTATCCATCTCGTGTTGCTTGCCATGGAGCAGAATTTTTTGAAAAAAGATCAAGGAGGTAGCCATGAAGCTTTCCTCCTTTAATCTTGAACGCAATGAGCTTATGTTAGGGGCTTGCTATTTCTTGGCCTTTTTTACATTAATGACCTTAACCTTTATTGGCCTGCGGTTTTTCGTGGGTATTTTTCAGTTACCAAGCTCTCAAGACGTTTTACCACTTTCAGACTGGCTGCACTACTTGCTAAAAATACTGTTTGTAGTTGCTGTGGGAGCACCACTTTCGTTTTGTTTAGCTTTATGGGTTTTTTTATTTCAAGATGTTCGGTTTGGCAAAAGGCTAGGGTGGCTTCTCACTCAGTTAACTCAAGTTCCAGGTGTTGTGCTGGGGTTGGGTTTCATCTACTGGTTATCTAACTTTTCAGCCCTTTTGCAGACTTTTGTGCTGTTGGTGGTAGTCCTTATCCCAAAGCTAACCCTTATGAACTTGAAACTATTAAGAGCTACGGCTCAGGATCGATTTGAATCAGCATTTTCTTTGGGCATGACAGTTCATCAAGCCCTTATATACATCTTTTTAAAACAGTACTGGAAGAGCCTCCTTGGCCAAATTTTTCATTGTTATATTTTTCTTTTTGGACTCGTGGCACCCTTTATCTATTTTGTGAGGGAGGAGCCTCTATTGGCCTCTCAAAAGATCATGGGTTACCTAGTGAAAGGCGAGTTGAATCACCCAAATATCTATGTATTTTCTGGGATTGTTTTTGTATTGGTAGCCTTGCATACATGGTGGCAAGAAGTGGATCCTCTAGTTAAAGGTGAAGTCCTGTGAATCAATGGCCGCTCATCATTCGTGATCTCAATGTGTGGACGGAAGGTCGACAGAGGTTGGATCATGTCAACTTACAGGCGGAATGCTGCCGCGTTTTGTCCATCATTGGTCCTATGGGAAGCGGGAAGTCGACCCTTGTCCGCTGTAATCGTCTCTACGACGAGGTGCCGGGTTCTCGCATCGAAGGTATTATTGAGATTAATGGGAAAAACATTTACGATCCCAATTTTGACCTCTTTCAATTGCGTCGAGATGTGGCTATGACCTTTGCCGAGCCTAGACCGTTTAAACATATGAGCATTTTTGAAAATGTGGCTATTGGTCTCCGACTGCAAGGGATGCGCGCCGGGGCTGTCATTGGCGAACGAGTGGAAGAGGCGCTAGCTCTTGTGGGTCTTTGGGATTTCGTGAGGAAAAAGCTTCATAAGTCCACCGAGTCTCTTCGGCCTGGTCAACAGCAACTTCTTTGCATAGCTCGTTCATTAGCGCTTAAACCTGAAATCTTACTGCTTGATGAGCCGACGTCTATGGTGGGCTTACAGGACTCGGCTATTATAGAGCAGCTCATTAGGGAGCTGAGTCAAAAATTAACAATTGTACTAACAACAAATAGTCGCAAGCAGGCGGCTCGAATTTCAGATCGCACGGCCTTTCTTTTGGACGGTGAACTGATCGAGGTCGGAAAGACCTCAGAACTTTTTATGAACCCCAAAGACTCCAGAACGGAAGATTACTTAACAGGACGTTTTGGTTAGGAAAAAATATGGATACACTTCTTGGACAATATCTAACTGACTTAAAGAATAAAGTAGCGGAAATGGCTGGAATGGTTGAAGAAGCTATTTTGATTTCTACTAAAGCCTTAGCCCGCAAAGACCCTGAAGCCCTTCATCGAGTTTTTGAAATCGAAGATAAAATTAATGAAGCTCATAAAACCATTGATCGGACTTGTTTCAAGTTACTTGCACGTCAGTCGCCGGTAGCAGGAGATCTTCGCTTGATTATTGCTAGTGGACGAATGAGTGTGGATCTCGAGCGCATGGGAGATCTGGCCTGTACAATTTCTTATTGTGTTAAAGACTATCTGGCAGGGACTCCAGTGATGATGGTGCAAGAAATTCCAAAAATGTCTGATAGCGTTCGCCAAATGGTACAAATGTGCTTGGACGCCTTTATGCGTGAAGATGAGGCTCTCGCAAGAGAAGTCTTGCAGTTGGACGATGCCATTGATCAATATCGAGATCATTTATCTCAGACACTCAAGGATGGGATAAAAACAAATGTGGCCTCAGTCGATTCTAGCTTGGAATTGTATACTATAGTTAGAAATTTAGAGAGACTAGGAGATCATGCGACCAACATCGCAGAAGAAGTTATTTTTCTTGTTACTGGAAACGACATTAGACATTTAAAAGACAAATTGGAGGAGGGAGTCAATGGAACTATCTAACCGAATTCTCATTGTTGAGGATGAAAGAGATATTGGTGATTTATTAAGCTTTCACATTAAACAAATGGGATTTGAGACTGAGCACGCACTCAGTGGTGAGGAAGCTCTGGCGAAACTGAATAAGATTCACTTTGACTTAATCATTCTCGACTGGATGCTGCCTGGATTGAGTGGAGTTGAAATTGCTCAGTTGGTTCGTAAAATGGACACCTTTAAAGAGGTCGCCATTCTTATGCTTACCGCAAAATCGGATCCAGACAGTATTGTTGAAGGCCTCGAGTCCGGAGCCGATGATTATGTCACTAAGCCATTTAGTGCTGAAGTTCTTAAAGCACGCATTCAATCCCTTTTGCGCAGGATGGAAAGAATGAAGATGGCGCCAAAAAATGAAGAGTCCCCACAACAACCGGTGGATGATATAGAGCTTGGACCTTTACGGGTATCACTTAAGGTTTATAAAGCCTACCTCAAGGATGAAGAGCTTAATTTGACCCCTTCAGAGTTTAAACTTTTGACAACCATGCTACAGGAACGTGGACGTGTTTTGACTCGGGCCCGATTGATTGAGGAAGTTCAAGGTGAGGGTATTACGGTGATTGGTAGAACGATTGATACCCATGTCTTTGGATTGCGAAAGAAGTTGGGTGAGTTTTCTGATCTTATTGAAACTGTACGTGGAGTGGGTTATCGGATTCGGGACGATATTTTCTAAAATTCCAAAACGAATTGGTTGGATGGCTTTTTTATGGCTGTTCGGATTCCAATGGATGGCTCTTTTGGTTGCAGGATCTATTCTGCACTCTAGCTTTGAGAGGACCATTAAGGAGTTTGGCCTCGATTTGGAGGTTATGACCCAATTGAACCAATACCTCATCTTCATGTTCTGGGGACTTTTGCTTGTTTCGGGCCTCTTGTACTTTGTTTTTATCAAAAGGTTTTTTTATCCTATTGTGCCTCTCATTGAAAAGGCTCGTGGTATTCGTAAAGGAAGCTTTAAAAAGAAAAGCGATATTCCGCTCGAAGAGAATCGGGGAGAATGGTACCAGCTCGATTTGATCCTTAATAAAATTTCAAAGGAACTTAAGCAAAAAAAAGCAGATATTGCTCGTGAACGCACCGAGCTTGAAGCGCTAGTGGCCGCTGCTAATGACGCTATTTTAGCTGTCGATGAAGGCCAGAATATTCGCTATTATAATAATCCCATGGCCCAACTTTTTGAGCAGAAAGAGGAAGGTAATTGGGGAAAGAGTGTAAAAGAAGTTTTTCGCAACCAAGATATTTTGCATGCTTTTGAAGAAGTTATGGAGATGCGCCGGCCAGAAAGGGTGCAGGCGACGTTACTG
>JAGQZY010000007.1 GCA_020435205.1 Bdellovibrionales bacterium
AGAACTTTATACTTGGCTATGCTTAGGTGCTCCAGAATCTGAAGTGGCCCATATTGCTGAGAGTCTTTTAAATGGATTTACCGATTTAAAAATTGGCTACCGTATTCATAGACCTTTTGTGGAGCTCAAGGTTTGGGGCCCCAGTACCTTGAATGATAAACATAAAAAAGTTTTTCAAACCCTCGAGAGCAAGCTTCATCCCTGGTGGGTTGGATTGGATTTTAAAACCTTAAGGGAGCGATTTGCCGAGGTCACGAGCTGCTTTGATAAAGTCTTTGTCATTGATCATCTCACCTATGGCTTAATGCTTGATAAGATGAAAGAAGGGCCAAAGATCCACAATCTTCGCTACCAGTGCTTTGAACATGGCGCTTTAAAGAATTTTGACCGCGAAGAGATTCAAAAGATTCAAAAAGCCATGTCCATGCAATCTAGAGAACTCTATATAGGCTTGTTCCCAGCTGGGGATAAAAGTGCGCTCTACTTTATCAATGAAAGCATAGACCTTGTGGAAATCCCTCGAAGTTTTCCGCTACGCTCACAAATTGGACAGCTTTTTGCTATCGAACAGATTCTTCTTCAAGTGATTTCTCGAGGAGACAAACTTGGCTAAAAAAAAGCGTTGCACCTGGTGTGGAGATGATCCCTTGTACGTTAAGTACCATGATAAAGAGTGGGGGGTTCCTGTTTACGATGACCAAAAGCTCTTTGAGTTTCTTACCCTTGAATCTGCTCAGGCCGGATTGAGTTGGATCACCGTGCTAAAGAAGAGGGAAAATTACCGCAAGGCCTTTGCCAACTTTGACCCTAAAAAAGTTGCTAAATTTAATGAAAAACAGGTGCAAAGCCTTCTACAAAACCCTGGAATTATCCGCAATCAACTAAAGATTCGTGCGGCGATTAACAATGCCAAATTATTTTTGGATGTTCAAAATGAGTTTGGAAGCTTTGCCAAGTATATGTGGAGCTTTGTTGGCAACCAACCTTTGCAGAACACAAGAAAATCATTAAAGGCTGTTCCTGCCAAGACTAAAGAATCTGATAGTCTCAGCAAAGATTTAAAGCAGAGAGGTTTTAAGTTTGTGGGGTCGACCATTGTCTATGCACATATGCAAGCTTGCGGTATGGTCAATGATCACACTCTTGATTGTTTTCGCCATCAAGAAATCAAAAAAATGAAGGTACGCAAGAGAATTTAAAAATAATAAGATGCCATAAGAGTCCATCGATCAATGAACTCTCCATAAAATGTGAATTGCCATTTTGAAAATGGTTTTGCACTCAAGCCAACCCACACTCCATCCGAAAATTGGTGAGTCGAATCACTGAAATAAAAGTTATAGGACAATGTGGCTGCGAAGATATCAACACGCACCCCAACTGCGGGCGTTATTAAAACCGAACCATCATCTAAGGAGTTATCTTCAAGGGCTTGGTTAGACATATCCATAGAGAAAGTAAAACTCGATGTCACATAAGAGTATCCCAAGCCCCACCCTGTTCGATTATTACCTCTGCCCGCTGGGTCTTCGTACTCGATAACTAGCCCCACTCTATGCAAACCATTGGGGTTGAACATCATTCCCATCGTATAAACATCTTCGCGTACACCAAAGCCCATTCCAAATCCACCCCAAATAGCACTCATGGTTCCACGAATATAGCCATCACAACCATCACAACTGTTACTATAGTAGGCCAAGCCGAGCCCATACTGGCTATCACCAACCCCACCATCAATGCCGAGACTTGTTGACGTCGAGCCATCAATAAATGCAGTGGCCCTATAATTTTTTTGGTAGGAAGCTCCGACGGGGTTGTCAAATGTAAAGCCATTAGAAACCGTAGTCACATTTGTATAAGAGGGTGAGGAGATTCCTTGAGAAATGGCAAGGTCATTGGTAGACCCGCCTTTGCCTCGGCTTTGTGCAAGCCCGAGCGATGGTATGATTAAAAACGTTGCAAATACCCAATTGTAACTTCTCACTATCCTTTTATTTTATCACCTCAATTGCGTTGGACAATCCTCGGCCCCTGAGTCTAGCCCTAGACCTTCGACTAAACACTATTCAATTCGATGGCTAAATCTCCTACACTGTACTTCTATGTCTGGGCTGCGGAGGATCTGTTGGGTTCTATTCTAATTTCATCAGGTAATAAAGTTTTTGTAGATTCTGCCACTCAATTTATCAGCGATCAGTTTCCTAACAAAAATCTTCTTGAAGCCAAATCACTGTCTGACCTTTCATTGAAGCTTTCCAATCAAAAGTTTGAATCCATTATCATTGACTACAAAACCTGCCCTATCAAAGAACCTGTGCTCAATAATCTTATTGATCTGGGTGAAACGAAATCCCTTATCATTGTCCCCTCGTATGGGGAGGCTCCTCCTAAATTTTACGACCAGGGCCACGTTCATGTCGCCCCCCTTAAAAAAGACGGCAACCAGCCAACAAAAGATCTTCTCGATGATTTTTATTTAGGAGATGGTTTTCTTTGGGGAAAAGGAATCTGTGAGATCAACCTGGATGAGGGGGAAATTCTTTGTAAAAATGGAAGTGCCGAAACAGCCATTTACCTAGTAAAAACAGGGGGGTTTACCCGAGTGGCTCCAGAAGGCCGTATTTTAGATAAAAAGATTGAACCCGGCCAAGTGATTGGTGAGCTCACCTATTTTGAGAAAAAACCAAAACCCTGGAGCGTGATTGCGACCCAGCCGAGTCTGGTTGTTAGGATCTCCTTTAAAATGATTGATAAAGAGGTCGCAAACCTACCCCCCTGGGTAAAGGCCATGTTCTCCTCTTTGGCCAATCGAGCTCTTCGCTATGCCAATGTGGCTTAAGGTATAGAATTTTTTCAACCTGGCGGCGAAAGTCCGCCCTTTCATTGTGCTATTTTTTCAATCTTTATCGATTCCTTGCCGCTCCTTGGCAGTCGCTCCAGCCTTAGCTAGAAAGTTTGCAATGGATAAAGCCAAAAGGGGGTTTCATGAAGCCATTGATTAGTTTTATATTTTTAGTCTTTTTTGCAAATACAGCTTTTGCTGGCGAGTGTAACGATTTAGACACTCTTTTTGACGCCACCGAATCCTTCAGCTGCCTGAATGATAGTGGGAATAAGGTTTGCATCAACTTTGGTTACCACGACACTGTTCAACAAGATGGCATGCGCATTTTTGAAGTGGTCAACAACGCTGTTGGTGATGGAGATTATATGATTTTCAATGACCCAGCCCCCTTTGCCTGCTTTTTCTCTTTTGGTTTTAAAGCCTGCACTCACCAATGGGTTAAAGAAACAAAAAATGGCTACAAAGCTTATCGCAAAAGAAACCCTGATGTTTGGGATGCTCGCAAATCAGAAACTAATTTTGAATTGGATGCGATCACAGGGATTGCTGAGAAAACTGGAAAAGGCTGGGATGTTAACGGTGATCTTGTCTCAGAAACAACCGAGACCTATAGCTCCTGCGTTCTTGAACTATAGTCTTATTTAAAATACAAAAAAAGAGCTCTACAAATTGTAGAGCTCTTTTTTATACTCTTTAAGCGGCTTTTAATGACGACATTAGGTCGGACATTTCGTGGCCTACAAAATGCGTAAAGCGACTCTTTTGATTGCGCACTGTGCGCACTACCAAATGGTAGTCATCTCGCTTTCTCATGATTAAACCATGGGTATCCTCGATCCAACCTCCATCACCAAAGCAAAATCGAATTTCAGAAAGAACATCTCTTGCCATCTCCATGGGAAGGTCAAAGTCGACCACAAACAATTTCACATTTGAATCTTTGTCAGTCGATAAGACCCCCTGCAGATGTCCACGCTCTTTCTTTTTAGCTATCAAAATAAAGGGGGCTGAGACTAGGGCAATGAGCGGCGCCGAAACAACGGCTACCCACATCAAGGGCACCAACATTATTGAACCAACCAATACGATAGATGTTATAGAAATCCATTTCATAAAAAACTCCTTTTTTAAGTTTTAAAAATACTAAACTTTTTTGGGCGTTTATTTATGCCGGCGGTGGCCCACGGGTGTGAGCCACAGCATCGAAATGATGCAAATTAAATTGGGCGGGGTTTTCTGAAGTCTCGATCTCAGAAAACAAAATGAAAGAAAGGGTGGGCGCAAGAGTAACTGCAAAGTCATCACCATCCAGGTCATCAATATTCAGCGCAGACTCTCCGCGCACGATGGATCTGGTAGCGAGAACAACTTTTACATCAAACCCTTCATTTAAAACTTGCTTAGTCTCGAAGCGGAAGGAATCTTCCAAAAAAATGGGTTTGGCACGAGTACCAACACCAACGGTCAAAATTCCGATAACTAATGGAAGTATTAAAATAAAGGGTTTCTTCTTAAAGCATCCCATAACATTTTAATTATACGACAATCTAAAAAAAATTCAATGCACGCATTCATTCACTACAACTGAACTGACGGATTCTCTTCTTGAGATAACTCTTTGGTTCTTAATTAGGACTTTTGTTTAAATTTTTAACGCAGTGATTTTTATATTCCCAGCCTCGTCTGTGGCCCGCACGCATAGTCGTGGCATATTGTAATTGAGTTTTCTTTCTAGAAACGAATTAAAAGCAGCAGCACCATTGGGCTTGTAACCAAGCACAGGGACCCAGTTGCGCATACTCGCGTAACAATCACTATCACTTTCAACGGTTTTAACAGAATAATGAAAGCTTCGATCCGACAGGAGCAGTTCAGTCTGATCCCCGCTCTTTTTTATTTGAGCTTCAAAGACTGGTTTTTCAGTGTCGACAACCAAAGGCATTTCCGTTGCATCTTTAAGATCCTGCCAAGAATGACCATGGCCACCCAAAACACAGACCCGATAGCTTCCATCAGGTACATTTTTGCCAGCTAGGGCGTTTAAGCTATCGGTGCCTTGCACATTGCGATAGCCTTGCGGCTGATCACAACGACATTGAGTGTCCGAAACCAAACAAATTTTGCCGCGAAAACTCTGGTACTGAGAATGCTTTAGATCCAGGGGGCGATTTTTAGGGTCGTTATTAAAAGAGCCCCACTGTGAAGATACCATTTCTGGATCATTCGGCAGCAGGCACCCCTTCTTTTTGATATCAAGTTTACAATCTGTAAAGCATTTATGTAAAAAACGAGTGTCGAAGCCATAGTTTCGCCTTTTCATCTGAGGCTGACCAGACTGAATTTCACAGGGATTGTTAAGGGCACACGGCCGCTCACCACGACGGGAACTATGGACTGCTGTATTGACAAGACCAGCAAGCTCACCTTTTTCATTAAATAGACCTGACCCTGAAGACCCTCCGGTCACTGAGCAGGTTATAGACCTTTGATGATTCCAAACCCAAGAGCCTTCCATTAATTTGACTGGCTCACCAGCTGGGCAATAGGACTTGCGAAGGTACGTTTTGCCTTTATCAATTCCCGACGAGGGCACGCCAACATTAGCTAGGGTTCCTGACATGGATGACTTAGCAATTTTTTTTGGCAAGACTCCCTTCTTTTTGAGATCCCCGTAGGTTGAGGAAAGCTCGAGGAAAGCCAGATCGAAGGCTTTTTGTGAGGTGTAAAGGGTCTTTTCCTTACGAATGGAAATCTCTTTATCTTTTTGATCGACAAAGCGATTAAAAAGAATCGACTGACCTCGCAGAGCGGGCTCCTCGTCAGGGTTATCATTGGAGCAATGGCCATTAGTGAGAACAAGGGGTTTCATGTCACTGATATCGCGCTGACAATTGGGGGGCTCGATTAAAGTGGCCGTGCACGTACCACCACTATCGTTGCGGATCATGCCCACGGACTTCCAGGTTTCATTACGAGGATCGCTGCCTTTGAGCAAGCTCCAAGCTACATCTTGTGAGTTCACATCCTCTTCAGGGATTTCGGACCCATCTTCACCGTATAGTGCTGTGGGGTTGATTGTGCTTTCCCCATAGGAAAAATTGAGGACAAATAAAAAGAGCCATAACATTTCAATAGGATAACATGACGCCGCAAAAATGCCTTACTCGACCAAATACCAAATCCCACCCAAATCAATAGAATTTATCAATAGGCTTATCGAGACCTTATATTTTACCTATAGGCCAGCTTTGGCGATACTGCTGACATGACAAAGGGGTCCTGGGGTCACCGTATGATACCTGGTGAGGGTGGCTGTTTTTAGGGCCTTAAAATTTGAAGGAGAACGGAATGACGTCATTTAGATATTTTATAGTTTTAATCACCGCCCTGACCATCGCTGGTTGCGCCACAGGTTCCTCAAAAGAAGCTGATAGCGGGACAAGTATGGGCGGCAAGTCCAATCAATTTTGGTGGCCTAATTTAGTGAATTTGGCACCCTTAAGACAACACTCTAAAGAGTCTAACCCTTACGGAGAAAAATTTAACTACGCCAAAGAGTTTAGATCTCTTCATCTCGACACCCTAAAAAAAGACATTGCTAAAGTTTTAAGAACTTCACAAGATTGGTGGCCAGCTGACTACGGCCACTACGGTCCCTTTTTCATTCGTATGGCTTGGCACAGCTCAGGTACCTACCGAGTTGTAGATGGTCGTGGGGGCGCCGGGGGTGGTCAACAAAGGTTTGAGCCACTGAATAGTTGGCCCGACAACGCAAACTTAGACAAGGCCCGCCGTTTGCTTTGGCCCATTAAAAAGAAATATGGACGTAAACTTTCATGGGCTGACTTAATGGTTCTGGCCGGAAACGTATCTTTAGAAGATATGGGCTTTAAAACGATTGGCTTTGCTGGTGGAAGAACTGATGATTGGGAACCTGACATGGTTTACTGGGGCCCGGAAGCTGAATTCCTTGGTCGCCACCGCCAAACCAAAGATGGAAAATTACAAAAGCCTCTTGGTGCAACCCAAATGGGCTTAATCTATGTGAACCCCGAAGGTCCCAATGGAAATCCCGACCCTGTTCTTGCTGGCCAAGCGATTCGTGAAGCTTTTGGTCGAATGGCCATGGACGACGAAGAGACCGTGGCATTGATTGCTGGTGGTCACTCTTTTGGAAAAACCCACGGTGCTCACAAGCCTAGTGATTGCGTTGGGCCTGAACCAGCAGCCGCCTCTTTAGAAAAGCAAGGACTTGGCTGGAAAAATAAATGCGGGACCGGAAAAGGTAAGGATACAGTCACCAGTGGCCTGGAAGGCGCATGGACGGCTACCCCCACCCAATTTAGTATGGCCTTCCTACAATTCCTATTCTCTTTTGAATGGAAGAAAACCAAAAGCCCCGGTGGTGCCACTCAGTGGATCCCTACCGATGAAGGCGCTGTCAATTTAGTGCCGGACGCCCATGTAAAAGGAAAGCGTCATGCCCCGATTATGCTGACCACAGATTTGGCTCTAAGATTTGACCCTATCTATGGAAAGATTTCGAAGCGCTTTTTGGAAAACCCCAAAGAGTTTGAAAAGGCTTTTGCAAGAGCTTGGTTTAAACTCACTCACCGCGATATGGGTCCTCGAGCTCGTTATGTCGGTAAAGACTCACCTAAAGAAGTCTTCAAGTGGCAAGATCCTGTGCCGGCCCGTAGCTACAAAACCATTAGCGCTCAACAAGTACAAACCTTAAAAAGTAAAATTTTAAGTAGCGGCCTCTCCACCTCTGAATTAGTGAAAGCAGCATGGGCTGCGGCTTCAAGTTTTCGCGGTACAGATATGCGTGGTGGCGCCAACGGTGGACGCTTGAGACTGGCTCCGCAAAAAGATTGGCAAGTCAATAATCCCCAAGAGCTTTCAAAAATTTTAGTAAAACTAGAAAAGGTACAAAAGAATTTTAATAAATCTCTTGGCAAAGGGACTGCGGTTTCATTTGCTGACGTGGTTGTCCTCGGAGGTGCCGCCGCCATTGAAAGAGCTGCTAAAAAAGCCGGGCACTCTGTTCGTGTTCCTGTTCGACTGGGTCGTACCGATGCCAGCCAAGAACAAACCGATGTGAATTCGTTTAATGAGCTTGAGCCTAAAGCCGACGGTTTTAGAAACTACTTTAATAAAGACAGTTTTTACCCACCCGTGCAAGCTTTGGTCGATAAAGCAAGCCTTCTTAATTTGACAGTCCCAGAAATGACCGTGCTTGTGGGTGGCTTGCGTGTGCTTGGTGCTAATACAGATAATTCCAGCCATGGAGTGTTCACCAATCGCAAAGGGGTCTTAACCAATGACTTTTTCGTGAACCTTCTTGATATGTCGACAAAGTGGGAAAAATCTTCGCAAGGCATGTACAAAGGTGTCGACCGAAAAACAGGAAAACTAAAATACACGGCGACACCAGTGGATTTAGTTTTTGGATCAAGCTCAGAGCTTCGAGCGGTGGCTGAAGTTTACGCCGCCAACGATGGCCAGCGCCAGTTTGTGCAAGACTTTGTAAAAGCGTGGACAAAGGTGATGCAGTTAGATCGTTTTGATCTCCATCACTAGTTCAAGATCGACCGTAAATGAATAAAGCCCCGTAAACTCTGCGGGGCTTTTTATTTTGGCGGAGAGAGAGGACCAGATGGGCCATATTGTCCCTCAGTTTCTAAAGTCCTATTTTTATTTAATGTTTTAGTATTATCAAGTATTTAACCTGAGGCCTCTGTCTTTTTCATTTCTGAATATTTTGGGCGATTTAGGACGATTATTGAGGGCCTGGTTCCAAGATGTTTCCAAAGTTTCAAGAACCAACAATTCATTCAGGAACATCGTAGTTCGGTTCTACTATTCCAAGATCAATCATCTTCTGTATGAAGGCTGGAGCGTCATTAGTCAGATGACTTCCGTCATCTAGGGTTTCCCCGTTATTTTCAGCAGCAAATATTCTTCCACCAACTTCTTCTTTAAAAAATTTCAAGGCACATGTACCTATTCCACAATGAAGGTATTGACCATTACACCCTTCCAATCCCATCCAAGTTATGTAGAAGTCTCCATTCTCGAGGCCCTTCATTTCAATTCGACCGATGCTGTTTCCCTCTTCATATTCCTCATATTCCTCAAGCCATTCACCCTCATTCACAGATATATTGTATTCTGTTTCACAAATGGAAATAATTACTGGATTTCCGTTCACTTTAATTACTTTTTTAAAGTTTGATGAGTCTAGCTCTTCTATTGACAATTCTTTCCCCCAAAAAATTAAATATCAAAACTATGTTGTTTTTGTATCGGCTCAACCTTTGAAGTGAGGTGCCCGGTCTCTGAAATAACATGGTAGTCTTTTATTGATCTTTCACGACCTCTAATCCCGCTAATTTTTATCATTCCTTCTGATTTCCATGCCCAAAGTAGTCTTCTCGCTTCACTTTCAGTCATGTGACATTGCTCAAGAATATGAGGCTTAATTTCTTCAAACTGTAGCGGGCCCTGTTCATTTTCTAAGTTCACTAATATAGATTTTAATTTTTCTTTACTTGTGACTTGATGACGATCGTAAAGAGATGATTGGTCCTCTTCAAAAACATTAAATAGCGCGTTTTGCCCAGTTCTCTCAAGTCTGGATTCTTCTTTAGCTTTTGACCTTACCTTTGGGCTTTCGTCACCAATGATCTTATGTTCAACATCTCTAAAGAGTTTTAACACTGAATAATGGTTGCCGCCTACAACCAATCTATATTTTGTACGATCTTTGATGGGATCTTGTACAATTAGGTCTGCTGAATATTTTAAACCACAAACCGCTTTAAGTTGGTCACGATATAACCGAAAAAGATCCTCTTCACTCAAGTTTGGTGGAACCTGCATGTCAAAAAAGTCAGAAATTTGAGCCCGTATTGTATCGTCATCGTAATCTTTAAAACGATTTATATAGTCATACATCACATTCACCATAACATCTCTTTTTGGCTTACGAACTAGTGGCTTAATATACCTAAGCGCAGCCCCTTTCCATCCTGTAGGGTCAACGAAAAGAAAGGCCGGGTCGTTCTGAATAAGGTTTTCTATATTTTTAACATTTAAACCAAACTCACCAGGAAACGTGTGAATTTCAAACGGATCATTTCTTGATTGAATGTACTCTTGGAGTTTTTTAAACGACTCTGGGTTCTTCTCAACAAAAATCGCGCCTACTGATACTTGATAACCAAATTCGGCCCACTTTTTTGTTGCGGCGCTCAACGCCTCAAGACCAATATAAACTGAAGTATCGAGCAACTCTTCATGGCACGACTGCCAAGGACCCGAAAAACAATCTACATACCAAAGACGCACATTGTTCCGATATTTAGACCCTGAGCACATTTTGTGTGCCCAGCTTTCAAGATATTGGTTTAAAACCAAGTGCTTCAAATAAGTCTGTTCTCTGCCTTTATATTCTTGCAGCATATTATTCATTCAAAAAGTCCTCGAGGTTTCTATGCCACACTGTTATGATTCTGTCAAAAATTAAGCACTTAGGACATCTTATGGCTACCTCCTCATCTATTGAATGGACAGAAACGACGTGGAACCCATTATCAGGCTGTAATAAAATAAGCCCTGGCTGTAAAAACTGCTATGCTGAACGGATGTCCTTTCGCTTAAAAGCTATGGGTGTAAAACGGTATAAAAATGGTTTTTCACTGACATTGCATGAAGAGGCTATCAAAGAGCCCTATAAGTGGAAAAAGCCTCGGATTGTCTTTGTAAACTCCATGAGTGACCTTTTCCATAAAGATGTCCCCGTTGATTTTATAAAAAAAGTATTTAAAGCAATGGAGGAAAATCCACAGCACCAATTTCAAGTTCTGACAAAAAGAGCTGAACGCTTGGAACAATTGGCAAATCAACTCCCATGGCCTCCAAATATTTGGATGGGTGTAAGCGTAGAAAATCAAAAGTACACTTCTAGAATCAAACATCTCACGAAAGTACCTGCAAAAGTTAGATTTCTATCGATTGAACCTCTCATTGGCCCCATTAAAAAACTTCCTCTGAGGGGAATACACTGGGTTATAGTTGGGGGAGAGTCTGGACCCGGAGCAAGACCTATTGAAAAAGAATGGGTTCGAGACATTAGAGACAGATGCATTGATAGAGATGTCCCCTTCTTTTTTAAGCAGTGGGGAGGAGTTCGCAAACATACCACTGGCAGAAGACTGGATAGAAGGTTGTGGAATGAAATGCCATCCACTAGTCATTTATGAAGAATACAATTTTTTTCGATGAGGCCGGTAATACTGGCCCAAACTTACTTGACCAAAATTCTAGTGTATTCACAATGGCTTCAGTAGATATGGAGGAAAATGAAGCATCGGCAATCCTTGATGACTTTAAACAACTTTATCCATTTCAAGGTGCTGAACTCAAAGGAAAGAACTACGTTGGAAGGACAATAAAAAACAGGGAAATTAACTTTCTCTTGGATAAGCTTGAGAACAAATACGCCCTAACCCTTTGTTATAAACACTATTTTTTGTGTATTTATATGTTTGAGTATTTATTGGAACCTATTGTTTCTGGTTTTAATTCCATACTCTACGCAACTGAGTTTAATAAGTTTTTTGTTAATCAACTTTATGTTGATGTAGTTGCTGACAAGGAAGCGCGAGAGTTTTCTGAGATATTTTTTAAAATGATGAAGTCGAATAGTCCTACACAATTTCTTGATGCGGTTATCGACAAAGGCTTATCAATTCAAACTGTTGATTCTCCATGCCACCAACTTGCAGAGCTCGCTAATTCAGACAGAGCTGCTTTGATTGCCGAGCTCAATTCTATTGAGCAAAATTCAAACATATTGAGATGGGCCATGGACCCTACAATAACTTCATTTTTTGGTCATATAAGTTATTGGGGACAAAAAAAATCTGAAATTAATATTGTTTATGACCAGTCAAAACAAGTTTCCGACTTTAAAGAGAGCTACAACTCCATGGTTAATGGACAGCCCACATTAATCGATTTAGGTCTTAAACAAATTCCCATAGGCGCAAAATTGGGAAGTGAAATTTGTGAGAAAGATTCAAAAGACTCGTGTGGAATACAATTAGCTGATTTTGTCGCCTCAATTACTAGGTGGGCTTTTGAAAGCTTTAGTCATCCCGATTCAATTAATATTAGATCCAAACTTGCTAAGCATTTTATTGATAATGTAATCGTTCCCAAGGCCGAAACATACAACCCTGAATTGCCAGAAAATAAGCCGTTATTCGCTATGCTGGTTCACATGGTGGAATGCGTGAGGAGCGGGCAGCAAGTCACCAATGATGTTGGGCAAATTTACTATTTAGCAAAAATGGCCGTAGAAAATGGAGAGATTTGAGCCCTGGCCCTCCAAAGCCCCAATAGATTGCAGGTGGCGCAGCTTGCGGGATTGCCCTAGCGTCAGGGATTTTTTTGGGTTACGATACAAAAACTTTTTAATCCTTTAAATCAATAAGCTTTTTGACCGGCACACCAAATAGTGTCGGCTATTTTCAATAGGGTTAGGTAATTACCATTTTCTATGCGAGACATTGTACCCCTTGAGAATCCTGCCTCCAGATAGAGCTATGACCTGCAAAAGATTCTTGGCCACATGACATGACCATGAAATATGCCCACCTCGCCCTGATTACCTACTCCAAGCATCGAATACAGTTCAATTCAGCTTTGAAAATCACCAAGAGTTTCCAAAAAGTTTCCATGGCACAATACGGTTGTTAAAATGAGTTGAAGTTTTAATGACTTAAAAAATTTGGCGGAGAGGGAGAGATTCGAACTCTCGAGACGCTATTAACGCCTACACGCGTTCCAGGCGTGCGCATTCAACCACTCTGCCACCTCTCCGCATATGAATAATTGAATAGAATCAAGGGTTTATCATCTGCCCCCAACGCTGTCCAGCCGAAAAATAAGGCCGGTTAACAAATAGTGAATACGAGTTATTTCACCAGTTTAAGCCGTTGGCAAATAGGGTTTATAACCCCTGCTCCACCCACTCAAGGAGTTCCTTTCTCTCGGTCTCAGTCAGTGGCGCATGTCCCAGAGGCATTCTCAATCCGTTGGCGTGAGCTGGATCCATTTCTTTCAGAGTCAAAATAGAAATCGAATCAAACAAGTTTCCCCAGCCAAAATCAGAGCGGAAAGATTTTCCAAATTTTGCTAGCTTTTTAGGATCTTTAAACGGAATTAACATTGCAACACTATTCATGCCATTCTCGTGACAACCGATACAAGAGTTTAAAGCTTTTGGCCACGGATGACTGTGTTGTTGGCTTACGGGTTTTAAAAATTTTTCCCCAAAGGAGTGCTCCATGATTTCCTGCTTGGAAGCACTTTCTAAGCGAGAACACATCTCTTTGTATATTTGCTTTTGCTCGTCTGAGGCTCGTTCGTTATTCGAACCCTTGATATTAAAACTATCCAAAGCCTGATCTAAACTTTGGTGCATTTCTCTTCCTAAATACTTGGATTGAAAATAAGAGATTCTTGGGCTTTGCTTCCTCAGTTCTTCGAGATTGGTGTAAATGTCAAAAAGGCTCCCTGGAGTATAAACAAACTTTTCTTTATCTGGCCAAGTTGAAAGAAGGTCGCTCATTAGGAAGCCCAACACATAACTTTGAATACCAAGATAACCTGAAAAGTAGGTAAAACCGTTGAGTGACCCTTCTTTCGAGTAGAGGTAGTCCGTATCATTTGCAAAAAGAAGGGTCTTTTCGTGAGGCGAAACCCCCAAAAGGTCAAAATAGCCGACACTAACAACAGGATCGCTTGGGTCCACGGGAAGATCCTTGCCATACTTATACTTGTAGGCTTTTGCAAAAAGGGAAAGGATCTCTTTGTTCTGCTCATCTGATGTTCCTGTCTTCAAGCAACTGCCGTAATGGGCTATGCTATTTTGAAAGGCTTTGTAAAAGGGATTCGATCGAATCCTTTGTCTTAGAATTTCATTTTGTGTTTTGACCATTAACGACCCTATAACAAGATTCGGGCGGAAAGAGATATTTCGATTACGATAGGATTCTGTATAAGGATAAACGGGACTCGTCTCGTCGGACACTTCTTCTAGTTTTGAGTAACGAGGATGGGTTTTAGCTTTTTCGCGAAAGGCTCTAAACTGCTGGCTTTCAAGAAGAGCTTGTTTCACCTTTTTTTCAGATAAACGAGGTTTATTATCACCCCCTGCCCCATAGTCATTACCAACAATATCTTGCTGATAAAAAAGGGAATCTTTACCTAAGTTGTCTGGATCTGGAAGCCAATCATCCACGGAGCCAAAGGCATTCGGCCATGAAGGATAATGGCCCCAAATCGGTCGCACCGGGTTGCCATGGCAAGCCTGACATTTTTTTACGTTTTTTTCAAAGTGAAGCTTTCCGCTTTCTTCACGAATGACTGCCGGCACCCAATGCGAGGGGCCACTTTTAAAATCCACCGCTAAAACTTCAATTTCTTTGTAACCCTTTTGTGAGGGGTGGCCATTAAAGGTCAAAAATAGACCGCCATCGGGCGAAGCCAACAAAGCGCGAGGATGAGAGGAGCTCGCCTCCTGTAGAGACAAGCTTTTTTTTATATAAGTCCGCAAGGCCCTGATATCTTCAGGAAGGGAAGCAATAAAACACTCGATGCTGGAAAAATTGTTTTTTTCTAGGTAGGCCGCCAACCCAGAAACATCACGTCTGTCAATATTTCGAACAGGGGGACAACTTTGGTCGGCCCAAGCCAAACCTGTGGACATCAAAAGCACAAAAACAAGGATCCATTTTCTCATGTAGGATTCTACTGCAAAATCAGTACCTCAACGAGAGCTTGGCTTTCCATCGATCCATCCACTCCAAGAAGGGTCTTCTTGTCTATATAAAAATATAATAATTCTAATGGTTTATGATCATTGAACTCATTCTAGTCAACGCTCTAAGGCGGATGAGACCTTGCCGAAAACCGGGGGCCTTTGTTACAATAGTTTGTGTTTAAAAGTTGGGTTTTTTTATTTTTATGTCTCCATATTTTTCTTCTTCCACGTGTGGTTTGCGCAGATATTTTTGCAGAAGCCACAACAGAACTCAGTATGGATGCTGAATATGAACCCTTCACTGATAGTGATGAGCCTGGTGTTGATCAGGACGGTTCTGCTGGCGACGACAACCAGGAAATTCAAGACTATTTTTTCCCTATCCCATTCACTCTTTCCATTGATGGACATATCGATAAAATAGTAAATCCCTATCGTACAAGCTATAATCCTCCACATTTAAAGAGACGCCGACGGCCCCCTCGATCTTAATTTCTATTCTTTTTATCTATTAACGTGATTTTCTAAAGCATCAAAAATGCCTTAGAACCTTATTGAACTCCTCAACCGCAAAAGAGGGCCCTGTGAAAAAGCAAAGTTTTTTAGAAAACATTAAATATGATTTACCCGCATCCATTATTGTATTTTTAGTGGCCATGCCTCTCTGTCTAGGTATTGCCTTGGCTTCAGGAGCTCCTCTCTTCGCAGGTCTTATTGCTGGAATGATTGGCGGAGTGGTTGTAGGTGCCCTGAGCGGTTCGGCTCTTGGTGTGAGCGGACCGGCCGCGGGATTGGCTGTGATTGTTTTAAGTGCCATTCAAGACCTGGGTGGTTACGAGCCCTTTTTACTGGCCGTGGTTATCTCTGGATTCTTTCAAATTGTCATGGGTTACTTACGCACAGGAGTGATTGCCTACTACTTCCCGAGTGCTGTGATTCAAGGTATGCTCGCGGGGATTGGGGTAATTATTTTTCTAAAACAAATTCCCCACGCCTTTGGTTATGACGAGATCCCCGAAGGAGATTTGACTTTTCAACAGGCTGATCACGAAACGACTTTTTCTGAAATTGCTCACCTCCTTGATAAAATTAGCTATGGACCCATTCTCATTGCAGCCATCTCCTTGCTTATTCTTATCTTATGGGAAACCAAATTCATGAAGAAGTACAAAATCTTTCAACTCATCCAAGGCCCCTTAGTTGCGGTTGTGGTCGGTATCGTTTTAAACTTAGTTTTTTCAGGAGTCGACGGCCTAGCTCTCAGCCCTAAGCAGGTGGTTAATATTCCTATTGGTGATTTTTTTGCCAACTTCCGCATACCTGATTTTAGCCATTGGATGAATCCACAAATCTATATGACAGCCATGGTTCTTGCTATTGTAGGTTCTCTTGAGACTTTATTATGTGTTGAAGCTAGTGATAAATTAGATCCGCAAAGGCGGGTGACACCAACCAATCGCGAGCTTAAAGCTCAGGGAATTGGGAATATCATCTCTGGACTTATTGGCGGCCTTCCCATCACTCAGGTGGTTGTCCGCAGCTCCGTAAATGTTCAAGCTGGTGGGCGCACTAAAACCTCAACCATCATCCATGGATTTATTATTTTGATAGCTGTGGTGGCAATCCCTGGCCTTCTCAATAAAATTCCCTTAGCCACCTTAGCTGCTATCTTATTTGTCGTGGGTTACAAGCTCGCCAAACCAACCCTCTGGGTGCAAAAGTATAAGCAAGGGTACAAACAGTTTATCCCTTTTGCCGCTACCATTCTAGGACTTGTGTTCACAGACCTTCTTTTGGGAGTTTTAATCGGTCTTGGAGTGTCTATTCTATTTATACTTTATCAAAACTTTCAAATTCCTATTATGGTGGATAACGAAATCAAAAAAGATGGGCACGTGACCATAGAACTTCCTGAGGATGTTACATTTTTTAAAAAGGCGACTCTTCTCGAATTTCTGTCCAAAATACCTAACGGACGCAAAGTCACTATCGATGCTTCAAAAACCTACTATATTCATCATGATGTTATGGAAATCATCGAGGATTTTTTAATCTCAGCACAAAGCCGAAACATTAAAGTTGATCTTATTGAAATCATGGATCACAAGGACACAACTCCTCACTTGAACTGCAAGGTTGTGGGCCAAGATGATAAGAAAGGTTCTGCCATCCCCATGAAAGATGAACTTCAAAAAAGCTAGGATCTCATAGGTGGTGGCCATCGCCACCACTCCTTTAAAGGTCGAAAATCTTACCTGGATTCAGAATATTATCGGGATCAAAAACCTTTTTGATACCCTTCATAATGCGAATCTCTTCTGGGGAGCGGCTGTACTCAAGATAGTCTTTTTTCAACAGGCCAACTCCATGCTCGGCACTGATGGAGCCCTGATATTTCTGCACCACCGAAAACAGTACCGAGTCACTGGCTTTGCATTTTTTAATAAACTCAGTCTTATCCATGTCGTCGGGCTTTAAAATATCAATATGAAGGTTACCATCACCAATATGGCCAAACCAGGCCACTTCGAAATCGGGATATTCTTTTTTGTAAGCGGATTCCAGCTCTTCAACAAAAGCGGGGATATTGGGGATCCGCACAGACACGTCATTTCGGTAAGGTGATTTGGTAGAAAGGGACTCGCTCACGTTTTCACGAAGAGCCCATAGGTTTTTAGCCTGAGTCGGCGATTGGCTGATCACTCCATCATGAATCCATCCTTGTTCAAAGCAATATTCAAACAAGGGAGCAATGGTTTCTGAGGCGTCTTCTTCTAAATGTTCAAGCTCCAATAATAAATAAAATGCCGCTTCGCTATCGAAGGGCTTCTGCAAGTCCATGACTTCGAGCACCTTATTCATCGAATAATTTGAAAACACTTCGCAAGCCGACAGGTCGGCGCCTTGGCGAAAGTGTTTGTAGACATTGATCACGTCTGCGAGCTTTTCAAGGCCCACCACCAACACAGTCGTATTGGGCTGGGGTCTGGTGACCTTAAGTTCAATCTCTGTGATAAAGCCTAAAGTGCCTTCACTGCCGACAAAAAGGTTTTTTAAATCAAAACCGGTGGCATTTTTCACCAAACTTTTATTGAGATAAAGTCTTTCACCGGCACCGGTGACCACTTTCAGTCCACTCACCCAGTTTCTCATCATGCCGTATTTTAACACGCGCACTCCACCAGCATTAGTGGCCACGTTGCCACCGATTTGGCAGGAGCCTTTGGCGGCGAGATCGATGGGGAAAAAATATCCTTTTTCTGCCGCGAAATTGATAAGATCTTCTGTGATCACGCCCGGCTGCACGCGTATGACTTGATCAGTTTCATTAAACTCCAAAATTTGGTTCATTTTTTCAAAGGAGACCACCACCTCTTTGTTGGTCGCTGTGGCTGCAGAACTCAAGCCTGTGCGTCCCCCAGAGGGCACTAGAGCCGTCTTATTTTCGCGCGCCCACTGCACAAGCTGCACCACTTCGTCCTCCGTTTTGGGAAAGACAACGGCACTAGGATTGGCCGGAAAGTTCATAGACCAATCTCGGCCGTAGGTTTCAAGATCACTCACTTCTGTGCTGGTGGTGGCAATCGTTTTGACCTTTTCAATATTCATAGCTTCAACTCCTGATGACTCTCTTTACCCGATTCAATAAAGGTATCCAAGGTTTTTAACACAATAGCTTCGTTATCCTTGAGGTCTCTGCGCAGTTCAAAAATTTTGCGGACAATCGTTTCATAAGCCATCGACTGGCCTCTCTCCTGAAGCAACAATTCCACATAGCGAGCGGCACGATCCACCAATTTTCCATTATTGGGTTTCACCCAAGTCATCACATTAGATTGGTAACGATTGAGCCTTCCCATGATTAACGTGGAATGAATATTTAAGAGGAGCTTCAGTAGCGTGTGCTGATAAAGGGAGCCTTCCTCTTCACAGATGAATTGGTGTACGCAATCGTTGAGTTTAAAGCTGATCGCCTTTTCGACCGCCTTAATCTCAAAAAAATGGTGGGTTTTGGCCCCAATATTTTGCTCGCGATATTCTATGGCTTTCTTGCTAAAATCAAAACCACCAGCATATTCATCCATAGTTTGCTTATCCACGTCCACCCAGTTGAGATTTCTAGGGTCTCGATTCAATAGGGCGTGCCAAGCTTCTTCTTTGCTCTCCGCTTTTGGAAGCATGATATAGCAAAGGGAAGGGTTTTTCACTTGAGCATTGGGACTTTCAAAAGATGGTAAACTGAATGTCGGCGATCGCTCCGTAGTATCGGTAAATACAGTGATGCCAAAATCAAGAGGTGTATACATTAGATACTCGCCCGCCTTGTAGATAGCCGATTCCTCCTTGATAAAGGGGACAAGAGCTAAAAAGTCTAGCTCTTCCACAACCTTTATAAACTGTTTTAAGGCCTCCTCAGCACTTCGCCCTTCATCAAGCAGAGCCATTCCCACAGCCAATTGCAAAACTGTGCTCGCTTGCATTCTCGTACTACCAGACAAAGCCATAGGACCCACAAACAATTCAATTTTTTGAATGTTTGGATTTTCTATCACCCGTTTGGACCTTTCAATTTTTTCACACAAAATGGAGTCAGGATTACAGTATAAAAAATAAGGGTCGCGCTTTGAAATTTCACAAGCCGCTTCCGTAGCGCCAATCACATAAGGAGTTTCGCCGCCTTCCGTGCAACTGATAAGAAGATCATTGTCGCTAAATCCCAACTGCTTAAGATGTCTTTTCCCGTATTCCGGGTAGTCCTCAAACCCCTCTAAGGAGTGAACAAGTGCGATATCCCCACCCGCCATGAAAGCCACAACACTATCGTCACCAGGGTTTTTCTCTCTCCACAAAAACTCTAACAGAAGGGAGAGACGCCCTGTAGCCCCACAACCACACAAAAAAATGCGACCACCAGCAGTCAGAGTTTCACCAATGGCTATACGCATATCTTCAATTTTAGAAACCGACCCTAGCATCTTATTCAGCGCCATGAGATCCACCTCTTTCAAGCAGGTGACGGCTTGTTCAAGGTCCTCTTGCGCTATTCGAGAAAGATTTTGGGTATGGGGGTGGGGCATTTCCGTGGTGAGATCGCCCAAACGATATTGGTCAACTTTACTAAAAAATTCATCCATCTTCACCAGGCACTCCTTTGCGGCGAATCTAATCAATTATGGCACTGAAAAAATAAGTCGGCTAGAGAAAACACTCCGTGTTTCAGCCTCGAGACCCCTCTAATTTCTCGATGTAGAGTAAAAAGATCTGCACCATGACACCACCAGTGATGTGCCAAAGCCAGTGGGTACCTACCGGAAAATTTTCAATGACCCAGGGAGAGGAATCGGCCAACCGAAAGTTCACTGCCAAAACCAAAATAGACAATACAGCTAAAAACCAGCGCCAGGTTTTCCAACCCCTTTTGTATTCAACCCACATCACCGGGAAAAGTATCGGGATAGAAAGACTGAGATAGCCTAAGGATATCCCTGTTGCCATATTCAACCCTAAGTTTCTAATCACAAGCCGCGGGATAATAAACAAGGCCAGCAAAATAAGAAACTTTGGCCAAAAGGTTTTGATGACCTGTCCCCAAAAGTACCAAGCCACATAAAGAGCCAGGATCGCGATGGGAACAAAGTCCATAAAAAGCCAGACGGGATGGGACCTGGTCGCATGATAAATTGAGCCTCCCACATAGCCAATACTAAGAATAGGAAGACTCACCTTTAAAAATCGTGCAAAGCGGCCTTGCTGAAGAGTGGCTAACCGACGATACCAGTATATTATAATAAATAAAAAAATGAGATTTGAAAATGTATTGAAGGGTTCGACGGGAAACCGCCCCATATTCGTTTCCGTGTAAATGGGGCCAGAATCCTTAACCTCTTTGATCATTAAGCTTGAACCACTTTTTGCTGAATCGTTCCAAAAACATCGTGGCCTTCTTTGTCATGCATACAAATTTTCACTTCATCCCCTACCTTCATGAATGGAGTTTTAAAGGCACCTTCATTTATTTTTTCGATCATACGCTTTTCAAGCAGACAGCTTGAGCCTGCATTAGGGTCATCGTTAGAAACCGTTCCGCTACCAATAATGGTTCCCGGCATAAGATTGCGCGTAGCCGCTGCATGAGCAATCAATTGGCCAAAGTGAAAGTGCATTTCCTTGCCATTGGCTTTACCAAAAAACTCACCATTAAACTCCACTTCTAAAGGAAGTTCGATGCGCCCATGGTTCCAAGCACCGCCAATTTCATCGGGAGTCACTGCAAATGGCGCAAAGGCCGAAGACGGCTTTCCATGAAAAAAGCCAAAGCCAGCTTGAAGCTCTTCAGGAATTAACCCCCGCAAGGAAACATCGTTAATAAGAACCAAAAAAAGAATTTTGTGAATGGCATCTTCAGCACTCGTTCCCATGGGAACAAAGTCAGTGATAACACCCACCTCACCTTCAAAGTCAGTTCCATGAGAAAAATCAATTTGAGGAATATTGTCTTTAGGTCCAAGAAAATTATCGCCCCCCCCTTGGTACATTAAGGGAACTTCATAGAGACGATCCGGCATTTCCGCGTTGCGAGACATACGAACAAGTTTTACGTGATGCAGGAAAGCCGAACCATCGGCCCACTGAAAGGTGCGGGGAAGAGGTGAATGAAATTTAGACTCATCCATCGGCTCACCATCCATTTTGCCATCGCTCAAGTCTTGGTAAACCTTAGTAAGGCGATCCTTCACATGGGCCCAATTTTCAATGGCTTCACGAAAGGATTTGGAAATCTCAGGAACCTGAATGTAACGGCTGTTGTCTTTGCTAACGACCACCAGCACTCCATCCCACTGACCATCAGCCTTTAAACTTCCAAGCTTCATAAGCCTTCTCCTTTGTTGGGCTTTTTAAGTTTTGCGCAGGACTCGTTTTTATCGGATATTGAGGTTGCAAGCAACCCCTAACCTGTCATATAACTGTTTAATATGATTAAACTTTATAGCTATTTTCGCTCCTCATGCTCCTATCGGGTCCGCATCGCCCTTAACCTCAAGGGGCTTGATTATGAAATTCTCCCTGTTCACTTGGTGAAAGATGGCGGCGAGCAGTTCAAGCCAGAATTCCAAGAGATCAATCCCCAGTCACGGGTGCCAGTCTTGCTCGATGACTCATTTGAGCTCTTTCAGTCCATGGCAATCATTGAATACTTGGATGAAAAACATCAACGCCCCTCCCTGTTTCCTGGCACGGCCCAGGAGCGCGCCCATATCCGTAAGCTATGTGAAATCATTAATGCCGATGTCCAGCCTTTACAGAACTTGCGAGTCTTGACGCATTTAGTGGACGAACTGGGTGCCAGTGAAGAACAAAAATTACAGTGGATCCGAACTTGGATTGGCCAGGGTTTTGCGAGCTATGAAGCCGTTTTGCAAGAGACCGCGGGAAAATTTTCCTTTGGTGATCAACCGACAGCAGCTGATTGTTTTTTGATTCCCCAGATCTACAATGCCCTTCGCTTTGATATGGATTTGGATATCTATCCCTTAATCTCTAAAGTTTATAACCACTGTAAGAGCATTGAGGCCTTCGAAAAAGCTCACCCTGGCAACCAACCAGACACCCCCGCCTAAAATACCTAGGGGTCTCGGCCAATGGACATCTCGCTAGAGATCTCCCCTTCGCAGGTCTCTTTCACAAATTTTTCTTATGGACTCTGCCGCGCTGAGTTTTTCTGCGCATTCTGAAAGGCGGCCATCTCGTTCAAAAAAATTATTGCAGTGAGAATTATTCAATCTCTCTTCATGCATTTCACTTAAGGCCGAAACTAATCGACAGTGGTGCTTTGTTTTGTATAATAAACTTTCCAAAGCTTTAGTATAACTGCGATCCTCGGCCACATGTCTTGAATATTGAGGTCCTAAAATCATACACTTTTTTCGCGAAGGAATTAGGCTTAAAAATTTTCGCCACTTCTCCTCATTAAAAGGTTTGTTATTATGCAGGGCCTGAAACACCAACACATCAGGGTTATACAACTCTAACAACCTAATAAAGCCCAGCCTCTTTGCTTGTTGACCCGATATCAATTCCACTTTGTTTTTTTCAATTTCAACGCCCGGCAAATGCTGAACACCGGGGCAGGCCTTTCCCCAATTTTTCATAAATTTTGTTAGTGATTGGATATAAGTCATCTCCCCTAAATCCTGGCCCTTGGGCTTTCTCCCCGAGGGTTCTGGATATAAAAATAAGATGCGCTGGCCCGAAACAGGGTCAGGCTGTGTAATCACAAAAACTTGGTGATCCTTTTGACCACCAATGTAGACATCCACCCACTGCCCATAGCCCTCAGAACCACTGGCATCTCGCCATCTGGGGAGAGAACCGCCAGAACTTGCACCACCAGTGGTTTCGGCCTGTGCCGTGATGGAAAGCAGAAAGAGGAGGGTCCAAAAGCCTATTCTCATAAACCCTAACAATTTCAATAATTGTGCCTACTAGAAGCTCGTATATGAGTTCTGGAGCACCAACCCTGCCTAAGCACCTCAAACCTGTAGAAGAACTTAACAGAAAGGGGAGAGCATTTTTCAGGTGTCTGACGAAAATAGGCAACTCAATGAAGGGGGGCTCTCATTGACCAGCGAACTCTAAAATAGGCGTCTCACATTGATACGAGACTGGCACCTTTCTTGAAGCTCTCAGTTGGAAATGAGTAAATCCCAACGCTTCGTCATCATTCTTAAGATCATTTTTATCCTAGTGACGATTTTAGCCCTGATCGCGGGCTGCTCTAGCGATGAAGTCAACCAGACATCATCAGCCAGCGACAAACTTGACTTCGATACCGAAACTGAGGCTGTCAAAGCCTTCGAAGCCGTACAAGTGGATTGCGATATCGAGGATAAAAAATGTCCAGCCCACGCTCTCGGCCTCACCTTTATCGAAAAGCTGGGCGATGGATGGCAAACAAAAGTTTGCAGCGCCACTCTCGTAGGTGAAAACCAAATTCTTACCGCCCGCCACTGCATACCCAAAAGTGCACAAAGACCGGGAAGCTCTTGCAAGGGCAGAATTCGATTTGTATTTCCCGAAACGAATAAGTGGGCCTCTGAAGAGATTGAATGCCAGCAGGTCTTGGCACTATCGCCCTTTATGGCAAACGAAGGATCCCAGGCTCCTGATTGGGCCTTGCTAGAAATGACCGACCCAACAAAACGCCCCGCAGCCTCCACAACACCAGCCGCGATTCGAGGTGAGCAAATGGTTAACCTTTATCCCGTCTACTACCAAAACCATCAAGACAGTTTAAAGGGACTCATTAAAAAAACCTTCTGCCGAGGAAATCGAAACCACCTTGAATCGACTCATTTTTATCACCCAGAATCCTCCATTGCCACCTTCAACCACTGCGACCACCCGATCATCGGCGGGAACTCTGGGTCGGGCGTTTTTGATCAAGACGGCAAATTAACAGCCGTGACCTCCTTTGCCATTGCCATAGACAACAGAGAAATTTATTACTACGGGCGATCTTTTAAAATGAGGAATTTCTTTTTTGGTGGCTCGCGAGTGGGCTGTATCTCTCAATTTTCTGAAAATATCAGTCCGTTTTGCCACTATGGTAACAATCGTACATTTCAATTTCTCATCAATCAATTGCGAGAAACAAGACGCATGATCGAGCTCAGCCATCACCTCAAAGACTGGGTGGTTCGTCAAACGACGTCTAATTCTGCTCTCGAGTGGTCAACCAATATTGATGACTCCTTTCTTTATCAACACTTCACTCGGATTCTCCCTACAGTTGTTGATATTACCAAAGACCCAATTGTCATTCGCTTTTACGCACGTGAACTATCGACCATCTTACCGGTAACCCCCCAGTGTGTTCACCCTATGGCTCCGAATGAGTTTGAAATGACAATTCATTACTTTGAAAAAGATCTCACATCCGTTCATGTTGACGGAAGAGGGACTGTCTCCTTTCCGGTCCTCAGTCGCTCTTTACTTTTTGATGTTAAAAAAGAGGTGGGACAAGGATATCAAGCTCAACTCGTGTCCATGCCTCTAGAACATAAGGAAGAGTACCACAAAAGAAAAGCTGAAATCGTCAATCTTCGTGGCCAGTGCGCCTGGTTCAACCCACGCATTCCCGGTGGTGGCTGGGATCCCAACTCTCCATGTAAAATGGCTGACAAAAAGCAAACAGAACTCGATCAATGGATGGGACAAAAAGGCATCGACGAAAAGTTGGCCCTCCAAGAAGATTTTTTAGTCGGAAATCACCTTGGTTCAACTCTTCTACTTAAGCTTCCGTTTTGTGAATAAGTGGATAGGTTAACTTCAATAGATTCATCAGAATCAGCAGCGCAACGGCAAGGTGGGCCACACTTAACCAGGGTGGAATCAAAAACTTTAAGTTCATGATGCCTATAAACACTTGCACACAAACCAACAAGAAAATTTGAATGGCCGTCACCCTTTGCAGTCGACTCAAGCCAATCCTTTGCCAAGCCATGGTCGCCATCACAAAAAGACTCAACAGAAGAACTGTTAACCAATAGGCACCAAAGCGATGCAGCATCTGAACGGCCACAGGCCCCACCATGGGGGGAAACAATAAACCATTACAGGTCGGAAAATCGACACAAATAAGACCAGAATAAGTGGATGCAACAAGTCCACCTAAAACAATTTGCAGACAAACAAAAAAAAGAGATAGCAAAAGTGTCCACTGGAAGGATTTCGGCCACAGACTTTTCACAGAGGGTTTCAGTTCTGGCCATTCCTGTTTACGGGCAAGCCCTTTCCATTTTAATTTCATCAAAAGAAGGGTGCTCAAAAAGGCCGTAGCTAAACTGAGATGAAAAGTGACTATCACTGAGTCTAAAAGTTTTAAAACCGTTAGGCCGCCCATAATCACCTGAGAGAATAGCAAAAATAAACCTACCAAAGATAAAAACCGAAAAGGTTTTTTCACTGGATCCGAGAATACTTTAATCATTAGCAACAAATAAAAAATGGAGACTAGGCCAGCGATAGCTCGATGAATGAACTCTAAGTACACGCCAAAGTGATATTGAGGAATGGCTTTCCCAAAACAAAGGGGCCAATCAGGACAGGTGAGACCCGCATCCATGGTCCTAACCCCAGCCCCGAGAAGCATAAGGTCAAAAGTGAGGAATAAAAGAATGTTAATAAGCCACAAAAATTTTGTATCTTTTAAAACAGCCATGGTGACCACCGGTCGACTGCTGGGACCAGAACAAAAATTAAAATACTAAATGTTGTCCATAGGAAAAAACCCACCCAACGCTTTCGGTCAGGGTTTTTAATAAAGCGAAAGAACTCCCATAGGACTTTAAAAGCAAAGGGAATGGCGAGAATTAAATAGGCCCAGCCCACCGGCGCAAACAATGGGGCTGCTAATGCCAGGATCACATAAGCAAATGTGTATAGCCCCATATAGTATTCCGTGTCCCTTGCACTTTTTGCTGCTGGCAAGACTGGGATTCCGGCGGCCTTATAATCATCTTTGTAGCGAATGGCCAAGGCCCAAAAGTGCGGCATTTGCCAAAAGAACATCACCAGAAAAAAATAAAGGTTTTCTATGGTCCAAATTTGATCACTCGCAGCCGTGTAACCTATCACAAAGGGCATAGCCCCTGGAATCGCACCCGGCACCGCCGCAAAAGGAGAGCGCAGCTTCCAAAGCTTGGTGTAGAGAAAATTATACATAAGCACAGTGGCAAGCCCAAGAACACCAACCTTTGTCGAAATGGCAAAACATAGTCCTGCCCCGATTAATAAAAAAGAAATAGCAAACAGAAGGGCATTCTTTGGCTCAATGGCGCCACTCGGAAGCGGACGCGACTGCGTGCGCGGCATCTTTTTATCAATCTCACGCTCCTGGTACTGGTTCAGGGCAAAACTTCCGGAGCTCAAAAAATAAAGACCCGCTAAGGTGAGGAGGATTTTTAGTATTGGAAATTCAAGGTGCATGGGGTGACCCAAAAGAAAGCCACCACTTGCGGTAAAAAGGACAAAAAAGACAATGCCGAGTTTGGTTAACTCAAAATATTTCTTCATTCACTATCACAAGGTACTCGCCTGAGGAATACGAGTGCCAAGATCTAGTACAACAAATATAAACAGAAGAAAAACAAAGAAGAAACTACTGATAATGATGTAGCGATTGGCCTTATCATCGTATTTCAGATGCATAAAGAACGCCATAACCAAAAACCCCTTAACGGACGCAATGGAAAATGCCACCACACCGTTGAACGGGTGCAAATCCATTCCCTTTGCGGTGACTACAGTCAGTGCCGTGAGTCCAATGAGGGCCCAGAAAACTTTTAAAAATGTCTTTAAAGGAACAACATGATGTGCTGACATATAAGCCTCCTAAACCAAATACAGTAAGGGAAAGAGGAAAATCCAAATCAAATCCACCAAGTGCCAAAATAACCCGACACCTTCGACTGGCGTATAGTAATTTTCATTGAACTCTCCACGATTTGCACGAATTAAAACCCAAAGGATGAGACACATACCTGCCAGGACGTGAATTCCATGCAGACCTGTCATCATAAAATAAAATGAAAAATAAAGGGGCAGGTTTTCAAAACCATGAGTGTCGGCCGTAAACCACATACCCGGAAGCTTTCCAGCGTGAATTTTGTGGCTATACTCAAAGTATTTGACCACCATAAAGATGGCACCACAAGCGATGGTGATCGCCAGGTTCATGACCGCTTTTTGCTTATTATTCACCTGACAATAATGAACACCAAGAACCATGGTTAATGAACTGGTCAGAAGAACCACTGTGTTCAAAGCGCCCAAGCGCCAATCCAAGGCTTTGGCTCCATATTTGAACATCTCTGGGTACATATGGTGATAAATCATATAACCCACAAATAAGACGCCAAACATGAGGATCTCTGAGGTTAAAAAGATCCAAACCCCTTGTTTAGAGCTTTCGTACTCGTGTTCTGCACTTTCAAAATGGTGTGCGTAATGATGGGTGTTACCTGTACTCATAAGGACCTGCCGTTACTGTTGGAATTTTATCAAAGTTTTCATGGGGAGGTGGAGAGGGCACAGTCCACTCCAAAGTTTTGGCTCCCCAAGGATTCGCTGGTGCCGGGGCCCCTTTTCTCCATCCGTTAATGAAGACGTAAAGGGCAATAATAAAACCAAATCCAATGACATACGAGCCAAGGGACGAGATTCGGTTCAATGATTCAAAAGCTGGTAAATAGTCAGCATAGCGACGGGGCATACCCATGGCGCCTAAAATAAATTGTGGAAAGAACGTCACGTTAAATCCAACAAAGATAAAGACAAAAGACATTCTTGCAATCGATTCGTTGAACATCTTTCCTGTAATTTTAGGGAACCAATAAAGAGCTCCACCCATAATCGCCATCAATGTGCCTCCCACCATCACATAATGAAAGTGAGCTACCACAAAATAAGTGTCGTGGAAGTGAACATCAGTCGCAATTGTTGCCAAAAAGATCCCTGTCACCCCACCGATGGTAAAGATGAAAAGGAATCCCAAAGCATAGAGCATGGGCGATTGCATCTGAATGGAACCTTTATAAAGAGTCGCTAACCAGTTAAAAAGTTTAATGGCTGTGGGCACACCGACAAACATAGTGAGGATTGAAAACACGAGGCCCGCAATTTCAGACTGAGAGCTCACATACATGTGATGACCCCAAACCAAAAAGCTCACTCCGGCAATTGCCAACGATGAGTAAGCGATCGCTGTGTAACCAAAAATAGTCTTTTTGGAGAAGGCCGTGATCAATTCACTGATGACACCCATTGCCGGAAGAATCATGATGTAAACCGCAGGGTGAGAATAAAACCAGAAAAAGTGCTGAAAGAGGACCGGGTCTCCGCCCAACTCAGGGTCGAAGAAACCAATTCCAAAAATGTTTTCCATGGCAAGAAGGGCCACGGTAATTCCAACCACAGGTGTAGCCAAAACTTGCAAAATAGCCGTCGCATAAAGAGCCCACACAAAAAGTGGGATACGATTCATGGTCATACCCGGGCAGCGCAATTTATGAACCGTTGCCACAAAGTTAACACCCGTAAGAATTGAGGAAAATCCAGCGACAAAAGCAGCAAAAGCGGCTGTGATATTGGCCGCTGAGAATTTTATCGAATAGGGTGTATAAAAAGTCCAACCCGTATCCGCTCCGCCAAAGATGCCCCACAAAACGGTTTCCCCCATAAAGAGGCTGGCCACACCAAGGGCCGCACCGGCGATGTAACAGTACCAGCTCATCAGGTTGACCAGCGGGAAGGCCACATCACGGGCCCCGATTTGCAGAGGCATAATGATGTTACCTAAAATCGCCGGAATTCCAGGAATAATGACGAAGAAAACCATAATGACCCCATGGTAGGTCATAAAACGGTTATAGAGTTCTGGTGTGAATTGCATGCCAGCACTAAAGAGCTCAGTGCGAATGAGCATAGCAAAAATCCCACCCAAAAGAAAAAAGAACCCAACGGTGTAAAAGTACAACAAACCAATGCGCTTATGATCGCGAGAGGTCAGCCAGGACATGATACCCTTTTCATGATTTAAATAATTTGATCCAGCTCCTGCCATCACTCCTCCTATTTCACGCTTTTGATAAATTCGATGACATTGGTGACATCTTCATCAGTCAACTGACCTTGAAAAGATGGCATCTGGTTAGCAGTAAAACCCTTAACAATTTTTGCATTCGCATTCAGGATCGACTCACGCAAATAGTTCTCATCTGCTGTCGTGGACGTTCCATCATTAAACTGGCGATCTGATCCGTAAAGACCCTTCCAGGTGGGGCCCGTCATGGGAGTCCCATCGAGACTGTGACAACCAATGCAAGCGCGAGTTGCATAGATTTGCTTCCCTTTGTCGGCCATGGATAATTCTTTGGGGCCACCGCCTTCGGAGCCTAAAACCCAATTGTTGAAGTCATTGTCTTCAACCACTTTCACCATCCCAAGCATCTGTGAGTGCCCCGTGCCACAATACTCCGTACAGAACACATGAAAGTTACCCACCTTAGTCGGAGTAAAATAAAGAGCTGTATAGCGACCAGGTACAATATCTTGCTTAGTTCTAAAGGCCGGGACAAAAAAGCTGTGCAGAACCGCACGATCTCGCTTGTCATTAGGGTTCAATTTAATAGATGTCATGATCAACTTCACCGGCTTGTTCACAGGGACAACCATCGTCGGTGGAATGCGCTTACCTTTATCATCAACATCAGAGGTGATTTTGCGACCATTTTTGTAAATGAATTCCCAGTCCCATTTTTTAGCATTCACATGGATTTCCATGGCATCTTCAGGGCTGACGCGCATATCCCAATAGACCTTAGCACCCCATGCAAACAGCACCATAAAAAGAACAAAGGGAATAAAACTCCACAGAAACTCAAGGGTGTAGTTATGAGTAATGTAGGCCGTCTTATCGTTTTCCGATTTTCTCTTATATTTTTGAATGAAGTATACAAGGCCAACAATAACAATAACGAAGGATATCAAACTGGAAATAACCAGAAATTCATAAATGGAATTAACCCTCTTCGCTATATCAGTTGCCGCTGGGGGCATGAATGTCTGGGCCGCAGCTGCCGGAATCCACCACATTGACCGTCTCCTTTTCTGACTATGACGACTTTGTCTGCCTTCGATGGCGCAACCAAAATGGGAAGAGCCATATCAATAGAATCACCACAGCTAAACCACCGGCAATCCTCATTATATTGAAAGCATAGAAGCCATATTTATTCTCTTTCGGGTCATAACGAAAGCAAAAAAGCGCAAAATTATCAGCCAAGCTGCCAATGAGCCCCTTGGAGGCCTCCACCAGGGAAAGTCGAAAGGTGTCTTCTTCAAAGTAAACACCATGGAGGTAGCGGGAAATTTTTCCGGCAGGAGTTAATAAAATCGCTGCTGACGCATGGGCCCACTCTTTAGCCTCTGGATTCCACTTGTAGCGAAAACCAACCGCAGTCATAAGCTTTTTAATGGACTCCTCATTAGCTGTTAAAAAATGAATTCCCTGTGTCTTATCTGCATCAGTCGCAAAATAAGTTTTAATGTAATTTTCTTGCTTAGAGGCCGCTAAATCGCTGTCCTCCTTGGGATCAAAACTTATGGGCAGCAGGATGTAATCTTTTCCCGGCACCAGCTTCATGAGCTTAAGGACTTCAAAAACACCCTTGAGATGGAGATTGCAGAGGCTTGGGCAAGAGTAATAAACAGGGCTAAAAATAATGGGTTTACCCTGGTTAAAATATTGGCCAATAGGAACAGAGTTTCCTTTTTCATCCACCACTTGAACGTCACCCGGAAGGTTTCCGTCAAGCTGTTCATCAATACCCACACCCTCAATGGCCTCAGGCAATTCGTTTTGTTTGCCAACCCTTTCCTCGGGCAAATAAGCCATCAGGGGACTGATTAGCAGCGTAACTAAAGAGAGCTTTAACAGCAACAACAGCGATCTCCGAGAAACTAAGGATTATTCAGCGGGAGCTGGGCTGCTTTGCTCAGTCGCTGGCTTATCTTTGGGGATCTCATTGAGATCCACACCCTTATGAACAAACGCCACATATACAAAAAAGGCGAGAGTAATGGCCAAAGAGAACGAGAACGCTAACATTCCACCACGATTGTAATCACCATATTGGTAATCATTAGACATGGGCACACTCCACGAAATGAAATTAAGTAGAATATGATTCGCATTTTGCGCTGCTGAAATCAAGGGCTTTTGACCTCATTGCAGACAAAGCCTGGTTTTTTAGCACAAGCTAAGTCATACTAGAGGTCTATGGGAAAATATCTTCTGATCCTATTGGTTTTAGCAGGGTGCCAAACTCACCTCAACCGCAAAGAGTCCTTTGCTCAGATTGAGACCCAAATGCACAAATCGGATGTCCTCAGTATTATTGGCGATCCCGACTTTACTGACCGTAAGGATAGTGTGGATCGATGGCACTATTATATGATCCCCAATCAGCGGGGGGAGCGCATGGAAGTGCATTTTCGCAAAGGCAAGGTCATTTATAAAGGCGAAGCGATTCCTCCGCAATTAACCCCTGAAGAGGCCGAGTCTATCAACAAGCCTCAGCTGAAACCTTACGAACGAACCGTGAGCGATGAGGAATTAGAAAAGATTATTAAAGAAGATCTTCGCAAAGAGCGGAAGGGCAAAAAGCCTTCCACTTACGAAGACATATGATTTTTTATTTTACACAAGAGTAATTCACTCGGTAGTCACCTGGAGGCAGAAGGTCGTCAAAGACTAACTTCAGCCCCTGCAGCTGAAAGCTTCCTGAATATGCCTGAAAACTCGAGGAACCCAGCTCTGCAAAACGCACCGAGATTTCCACCTGGCCATCTCCATCTTCGTCAACTGGCGCACACTCTAAGGAAATGGTTTTTTGCATATCCTTCACAGACTGCCCAATATCAGCCAGTTGAGTCGTATAATCTCTTTCACAAACAGAACCAATAATCGCGCCACCCGCTTGGCCAAAACCCGTCAAACGAGAAAGTTCGTCATATTTAACACCATAGTACTGAGGAGCTCCACCTTGATTATCCAAACGGCAGTTGTTGTCCCCAGGACGCACAATAATACTGTGCCAGGTGAAGTTCTTTTGACCAAAAGAACTGGACACATACTGAACGAAATCAGCGGGCTGCATCTTCACTGAGGTTCCATTTGAATTTTCATCTTCATCAGAAAGAACAACGATAGCCAAGTCAGCTCCATCACGGAAAAACTGACGATTAGGTTCGTTAACTGTCGAACCCGACGAATCCAAAGCACGGTCAATAGCAAGCTTTGAAGCCCAGATACCCATCTCAGCGCCAGAACCTGATCCCGAAGGAATCGCCTGTACAGTTTGACCAAAAATAGACTGAGCTGTCCCAGCATCCATTGAACTATCTAATATATAGACACCACTGAGGCCAAAAGATTCCGCTTGGAATTTAACAAAGCGACCTTGTTTATTGGCTTGGTTATTATAAACGTTAGTAGTGATCACACCAATTTGCCAATCCAATCCATCGACTTTGTTCAAAAAACCACTGAATCGACTCGCCAGACTGGAACGCTCAAAGTCCATAGATCCTGAATCATCAATAACAAATAGAATATCAACAGGCCGATCGTCACTCACCTCAAGCATAGCGATGTGGGGAATCACCTCAAAAGTGGTACTCCATCGAGTTGAGATTTGTGAACTATTTCCAACTTGGTCAAAGGCAATAACGATAAACTCAAATTCTGCCACAGATGTTGCTGGAATACGTATTTCCTGATCACCCGCACAAGATTGAGAGACACCATTCAATTGACATTCAAAGCGGGAGACCCCACTACCAGCACCATCATCGGCAGTAAAGCGAATCACAGCGTCCGTGCCGATAAAAACAGTATCGGATGGTTGCATGACGAAAGCCACATTTGGCCCCTCTAAATCCACATGCCAGGAATAGCTGCTGACGCTAGACATATTTCCTACATTATCAATGGCTCGCACTGAAAAACTATGCTGACCATTGGAAAGATCATTAAAAGTACTGGGGCTCGAGCAGTCCTGAAAGTCAGCGCCGTCGACGCGACACTGAATTGAGGCAACACCACTTCCTGCACCATCGCTAGCGACGAAGGCAAAAGTCGCATCGGCCATAGGGGTCACCGCTGGTGGCTTATTGGTAATGCTGACTGTCGGCCCTTGAATATCTATCATCCAGCTGTAGGAAGCCACAGCTGAAACATTCCCAGCTCTATCGATGGAACGAGCCCTCATACTGTGAGAGCCAGGGCTTAAATCAGAAAAGTCCATGACTTCTACACAAGTCACAAAGGAGCCGCCATCAAGACCACACTCAATTCTTTCAACACCGGAACCGCCCATATTGTCCTGAGCGCTAAAGGCAAAACGAGCCATTTGATTGGCGGTTTCTTTATCAGGGCTTTCTACAATAGAAAGACTTGGCGCTTGAGTATCAATCAACCAACCATAAGTGATCGCAGACGAGTTATTACCAGCTCCATCTGTTCCAATTACCGAAAAGTTATGGCGACCGTCAGCAAGACTTGAGAGCGAGTGCGGACTAGAGCAAGAGGCAAAGCTTCCGCCATCGATGCTACAGCGGTAGCTGACAATGCCTTGGCTACTGTTAATGCCAGCAAAAGCGAAATCAGCATCAGCGCTGTTCGTTACAGATTTGGGCGTAGAGGTAAATTGTATGGTTGGTGCCGAGGTATCCTGCACCCAAGTATGCATAACAGGTTGAGAAATTAAACCCACTCCGTCAATAGCACGAACCGATAGGCTGTGAGTTCCGTCGGCCAAGTTGCTCAATTCAAAAGAGGAAAGACAAGCAGAATAGGCGGTTTGATTATCCAGTAAACATTGAAAGGACTTCACCCCTGACCCATCATCTTGTCCACTGAAAGCAAAATTAGGAGTTAAGTCCGCAGTGATTGCCGCAGGAGCCGTGTTGATAATGACAGAAGGGGGTGTGCGATCAGGTCGCCAATTGACTTGCTTTGGCTCTGACATATTACCGGCATGGTCGCGAGCCCTGACCATAACCATATAGTCTTTATTTTCAGCCATACTGAAATAGCTAATTACTTGTCCACAAGCCTTATAGGTTTCCAATTCGTTTTTCTTACATTCGGTAGCCGCAACACCACTGCCTTCATCAGTGACGTTGTATGCGATATTTAAGTTTTGTTCATTGACCCAAAGGGTCGCTGGGCGTTGAGTAAACTCAACTAAAGGAGAAATATTGTCATGAATAATACTGTCCTGAACGCAGGCCGTTTCCTCACCTTCAAGAGTGCGATACTTTGCATAAACGGAAACTTCACGATTGGATTGAGCCAGACTCCAGGATTTGTTTTCCTGAAAGGTCTCCCAATCCCCACTTAAACAATCTGAATCATTACTGATCAACATCTCATCGGCAGGACCATCGGGACGAAGACTAAGGTTCACTTGCAGATCCATTGTATAGGTAGCATCGTTGTTGATAACAATTCTAGGTTCGGCAATAGATTGTTCCTCAGAACTACTGTTATCATTATTCGCAAAACGCTCTTTAGCCTCTGGCGAGGCATCAAAGGCCACTGGCCCACCACAAGCGTTATAGATAACAGAGACGACAAACGCCACTGACATGATAATTCCGTATTTTAAATATCCAACCTTTGACATAGTTCCCCCCGAAAGAACTCACCCCTTAGTCAATAATCCTATCGGAGCCTAATATGAAAACATTAGCCTAAAGTCCTAAAAAAAATGTGCATTTTTGAGAATCTGTGGAATAGATTCCCAGGATGAATCGCTCTTTCAGATTCTAAGTCTCTGTCTGTGACGGAAATGGCTTAAGCTTGAGATGTCTCAACATGAGACACTATTTAACCAGGCGAACTTTGGATTTTCGGCGCAAATAAATCTCAGCTTCGCGCTCTCTCTTTTTTTGTTTTTTTTCTTCAATAACCTTTTCAGCTTCAACCAAATTCTCATCTAGCTCCTCGTCATCGTCTTCTTCGGGCTTCATAAAACCAGCGAATTTGGTGCGAATTTTGGCAATCAAAATATTGAGCTGACGATCGAGAGGACTCAGCATGATGTCTTTTTTTGCTGCCTTTTCATGTCCCTCATCGAAAGTTTCATTGAGTTGGCCCGCCCGATCGGGATGCTCGGCTTTCACATGTTGAGCAATCGTGTGCAAATTGTTTCGTAAGCCAATCAATTCTGAATGGATTTCTACAATCCGCTGAACGGTCTCTTCAATTTTCCCACGATCGCGATACCGTTTCTTTTTTTCCACAAGGTTTTCCAACTCTTGCTCATATTTGAAAATTTGCTTTTCAATCATTCGAATTTCTTTAGAGTGTTCCGCCCACTGACCGGCAAACAAAAAGGGAAAGATTAAAATTATAAAAGCTAGTCTTTTTTTATTCATGGGGCATCTCTCCAGAGTCTTCCACATCAACTGGCTCTGATTCCTCAATGATAATGGACCTTTGTTTCCATCGCAAACTGACATCCATAAATTGAAGCTGCTCAACTATCCTTTTCGCTTTAATAGGATGCAGGTTTGGAATCGTCACTTCTCCATTTTTAATTTTGTTGATATATTCGTGATAGTTCAATTGTAGCTTTTCATCCATTAAAACATATTTAAGAGAGTTGCGAAGATCTTTTGAGTCAATTCCGCTAATGGTTAAGTTGTAAACGATTTCTCCATCCTCCAAGAGCGACTCTTCTGAGTTGCCAAACTCAGAAACATCAATGGGGCCCGCAGCTGCTGGCGCCAAATCTTGAGGAACTTTCTCAAATGATGCAAACTCTTCTTCACTCACACCTGGAGTCTCACCAGTTAGGGTCTCTACTTCATCATCGGCAGAGGGTGCCATCTCTTCATAATCACCGGAGTCCTCTGCCGAAGCCTCCGCAAAAGACTCCTCGACTCCGCTGGGCTCAACACCATAGCTCTCGAAATCCCCTTCCCCATCACCGGCTAAATCCGCCCCATAATCATTAGCTTGATCTTCATTTTCACTACTCCACGACTCATTATCAGGCTCGTCCCAGCTTTGTTCCTCTGGCTCGTCCCAGCTAGATTCAGGGTTGTCTTGCTGGGATTCAAAACTCGACTCTTCAGTAAGAAAGGAATCCTCGCTTTGCGCAGAAAGACCCTCACCCTCATCAATAGAATCCTCTTCGCTATCTTGAGTTAAATGGGCCCCATGGGGATCAGTGAGATCATCAGCACCAGTAGGCTCTGAATGGTCTTCGCCGTACTGAATATTCCCACCAAAATCGATCATAAAAACGGCTTTGCACTGTGGGCAGGTAACCATCCCAAAATCTTCATCGATCGGGGCGCTACATGATGGGCAATTGACCACTTGGACTCCTTTCCAATATGTGGACTAAAATAATTTCTTTTTCTTTTTGCTTTTATCCATTCTGCGGCGTTGGGCACGACTCATCTGTTGGCTATCCTCATCAGACTCCTCGCCCATAAGATGACCACGAGAGGTGTGCATCTCCCTCGGTGCTTTCGGACGAAAGGACTCCAAAACCTCATCACGCTCCTCTTCAGAGGGAGGGTTCTCTGTAGCTTCGGTTACCAAGCGAACTTTCATTAATTTTTCTACAGTATCGCGATGAATGAATTGATTCATTTCTTCAAAAGCCAAAAAGGTTTCACGCTTATACTCTAACAATGGATCTTTCTGCGCGTAAGCCTTGAGGTTGACCCACTCACGAATGCGATCCACTCTTTGCAAGTGCTCCTTCCAGTAATGATCGATAGCACTCAGCAGGATACTTTTTTGAACATCCTCAAAAATAGGTCCCATCATGGCTTTCTGTTGTTCAAAACGCGCCCTCACAGCCTCGACAACCATCTCGGTTAACTTATCACTAGTGATTTGTTCAGGGATGCTCAAGTGAATACCAAATTGGTTTTCAACAGCAACCTTAAGACCATCTAAGTCCCAAAGTTCACGCTTGACCTCTTCATTGGCAAAAGTATCCAGAATTCCAGAGGTGACTTCCCCCAACATTTCTTTGACAGTTTCATCAATTTTGTTTTCGCCTTCGTCATTCTCAACGAGCAAGGAGCGACGGCGCGAATACACAGCTTTCCTTTGCTCATTCATCACATCATCATACTCAAGAAGGTGCTTTCGAATTTCAAAATTGTGCCCCTCCACCTTACGTTGGGCCCCCTCAATGGATCGACTGACCATACGTGCTGTGATGGGTTCGTCCTCGGGCACATTTAAGGTGGTCATAATTTTTTGAATACGCTCACCATTAAATTTCCGCATGAGATCGTCACCAAGGGACAAATAAAAGCGCGACTCTCCAGGATCCCCTTGTCGCCCTGACCGACCACGTAACTGATTGTCAATTCGTCGGCTCTCGTGGCGTTCTGTTCCGATAATATAAAGGCCGCCAGCAGCAAGAACCTCTTTTTTCTCAGCTTCACACTGAGATTTAAATTTTTCTAATGCCTTTTTAAACTCAGGAGAGGCTTCATCATCCACTTCGCCTTTGGCTAAAAATTCTGGATTCCCTCCAAGAACAATATCGGTTCCACGTCCAGCCATGTTCGTAGCAATGGTAATTGCGCCTTTGCGCCCAGCCTGGGCAACAATTTCAGCTTCCCGCTCGTGGTGTTTAGCATTGAGAACATTGTGGGGAATTCCTTTTGCCCCCAATGCTCGGCCAAGAGCCTCCGACTTTTCAATACTGACTGTACCCACCAAAACAGGCTGACCCTTTTTTTGTCTCTCGAGGATATCTTCAATGATCGCATTAAATTTGGCTTGCTCCGTTTTATAAACAACATCGTCTTTGTCTTTTCGAACCATGGGTTTATTGGTGGGGATTACATGCACGTTGAGGCTATAAATTTTGTTAAATTCCGCAGCCTCTGTGTCGGCGGTTCCCGTCATTCCCGCAATTTTTTCATACATGCGAAAATAATTCTGGAAGGTGATGGAGGCCAAAGTTTGGTTTTCATTTTTGATTTTCACACCTTCTTTGGCTTCTACAGCCTGATGAAGACCATCGGACCAGCGTCGCCCCTCCATGAGCCGACCCGTAAACTCGTCGACGATGACCACTTCGTCACCCATCACCATGTAGTCTACATCTTTTTTAAACAGATGGATGGCCTTAAGCGCTTGGTAAATATGGTGGAGCTTATCAATGTGTTGAGGATCGTAAATGTTTTCGATCCCCATAATAGAATCCAGAGCCGCGTTCCCCTCTTCGGTTAAGGCAACCGATCGGTTTTTTTCTTCCATAGTGAAATGCAAATCTGGCTTTAACTGTTTAGCCACCTTATGCATAGCTAGGTAGACCTCTGTATTGTCTTCCGCGGGGCCTGAAATAATGAGCGGCGTTCTCGCCTCATCAATAAGGATCGAGTCACATTCATCGACAATGGCATAGTGCAAAGGGCGCTGAACGTAGTCCTCAATGTTGAATTTCATATTGTCGCGCAAATAATCAAAGCCGAGTTCATTGTTAGTGCAATAAGTGATATCAGCGCCGTAGGCTCTTTTGCGGCCCTCATCGTCTAACTCATGGGTGATGGTGTCTACCGTCAAACCAAGGAAAGTATAAATCTGCCCCATCCAAGCCGCATCACGCTTAGCAAGATAGTCATTCACCGTCACAACATGAACACCCTTGCCCGTGAGCGCATTTAAATAAACTGGCAAGGTGGCAACCAAAGTTTTACCCTCCCCCGTTCTCATTTCTGCGCACGCGCCCTTATGCAGAACATACCCACCCACAAGTTGCACATCGTAGTGGCGCATACCAAGGACGCGCCGTCCGGCCTCACGGCAAGTTGCAAAAGCTTCTTCAAGGAGCGCATCCACACTTTCGCCATTGGCGAGTCTTTGTTTTAGCTTGGGAGTCTGCGCCTTTAATTCTTCGTCGGTCAGCTTCTGCATCTGAGGCTCGAGAGCATTGATCCGATCAACAAAGGGCTGAATCGTCTTCATATCCCTTTCGTGGGCAGTCCCAAAAATAGCAGTTAGTAAGCTCATTCTTTCTCCTGATTGACTCAATTTGTGGTCAAACTCGCCTCTGTAAAGCCAGACCACTAAGATAAACTATTGAAAGCAATAAGCAAAGGATTCCCGCCCTATAAAAGGCCCAGTTGGCGGATACCCTCATAGGCAACAATAGACACGGAATTAGCCAAATTGAGGCTGCGAGTTTGTCCAAACATGGGAATTCGATAGGATTGTGCAGCGCGAGACTTGAAGAGCTCCTCAGGAAGGCCCCGAGTCTCAGGTCCAAACATGAGCCAGTCCCCCCTCGAAAACTTCTTATCAAAAAGGCTTTGCTCTGCCTTAGTCGTAAAAAAGCTGACCCGATCAAGACAGTCATTGGCTTGCAAAAACTGCTCAAAATTCTCGTAATACTGATGGTCAAGATGAACCCAGTAATCCAATCCAGCCCGACGAACCTGCTTTTCATCAATAGAAAAACCCATGGGTCCAATCAGGTGGAGCTTACAGTGAGAGGCCACGCAGAGTCGGCCAATATTCCCCGTGTTTGTGGGGATCTCGGGCTGAAATAGAACGATATTAAAATGGGGCTCGCTCATTGCAAGAAAAGACTCGCTTCTTTCCCTAAAGGGGTTAGGGCGAGGCGCCGCCCCTTATCTACGATGAGCTCCATAGAGAGGAGCTCTCGGTATAGATCCAATTGGATGGGGACAATTTCCCGGCCGCGGCTTTTGGACAACTTCAAAAGATAATCGCGGTGCCGAGTTTCAAGCTGATCAACAAAAGGGGTTTCCATAGCCATATTTTTTTGCCAATCCCCTTTAGGTATTTTTTTAAGCCCCTTGGGTTTTCGGTTCCAGTTGAGGCAATAAACTTGGGCGTCCATTTTGCTGTAATTATCAGTCATAGCCTGAACTTCAGTACGCACAAAAGGAGAGGTCTTAGCGTCCACCCCCAGAAGGGTATCCATGATGGCCCAAAAACTCTCGACAGCCTCAAGTTCCAACAGCCTCCCCTCAATCACCTCGCCCGGGTGATCCAAATCAAGGACGGGATAACCGCTCGCTAAGCGATACATTTCACCTTTTACAAAAGCGGGTTTTTCACTGACGATGAGATTAGCAAAGGGTCCAAAATGAACCTGACCCTGACTGAATGAACCGTAACCAAATAAGCACTGTCGCATAAACTGTAGAGACCCCTTGAAAATCACTGCAAAAAAGAGAAGGTGGGGTATAGCAAAAGAAAATTTTTCAAGCAACTGAGGGCTACAGCGCACCGGTCTTTGACAGCCTAGGAACAGGACCCCAAGCCCCGATTTTCCTTTGACAGACCTGCACTCAGCGAATAATTTCAACGGCGATTGATGAAAAAAATAGAAGCGATCATCAAACCTTTCAAGCTCGACGATGTTATCGACTCACTCACGGAAATCGGCATCGAAGGTCTCACTATCTCTGAAGTTCGCGGATTCGGTCGGCAAAAAGGACGTACGGAAATTTATAAAGGCGCCGAATACATCGTGGATTTTCTGCCTAAAATTAAAATTGAAATGGTCATTTCGGATAACCTCCTCGAGTCTGCCATTGAAGCGATTCGGCAGTCGGCACGGACTGGTAAGGTTGGTGATGGAAAAATATTTGTGACCTCTATCGAAGAGGCCATAAGAATACGAACTGGTGATAAAGACGAAGCAGCATTATAAAACCAAAGAAGGAGTCAAATATGAACGCGCAAGAGGCGATTGATTACGCCCATAAGTACGGAGCCAAAATGGTAGACCTCAAGTTCACCGATTTACTGGGAACTTGGCAACATTTAACCATTCCCATTAGTCAGCTGAAACCTGATGTCTTTACTGAAGGCTTAGGGTTTGATGGAAGTTCTATCCGCGGATGGAGAAACATCAACGAATCAGATATGATTATTATGCCTGATTCAAAAACTGTCAAAATGGACCCCTTCACTGAGATCCCTACAGTTTCTTTTATTTGTGACGTCACACTTCCTGAGTCTGGCGCACCTTATGATAGAGATCCCCGCCAAATTGCTAAAAAAGCTTTGGCCTATCTGAACTCCACTGGCATTGCTGACACTGCCTTTTTTGGTCCTGAAGCCGAATTTTTTATTTTCGACGATATCCGCTACCAACAAGATTCCAACCTCGGTTTTTATCAAGTGGATTCCATGGAAGGCCAGTGGAACAGCGGTCGCGATGAAGGTTCTAACTTAGGCTACAAACCCCGACATAAAGAGGGTTATTTTCCAGCCATGCCGACGGACACGCTCCACGACATTCGCACAGAGATCTGTCTTCGCTTAGAAGATGCCGGTATCCCCGTTGAGCGCCACCACCATGAAGTGGCTTCAGCTGGACAGGGTGAAATCAACTTTAAATTCAACGAAATCATTGAGTCTGCAGATGATGTTCAGTGGTTCAAGTATATTGTTAAAAACACAGCCCGTCGCCACGGTAAAACTGCGACCTTTATGCCAAAGCCCATTTTTGAGGACAATGGCTCGGGGATGCACGTACACATGTCCTTGTGGAAGGATGGTAAACCCTTGTTCTCTGGCAACCAATATGCTGGTCTCTCAGAAACCGCCCTTCACTTTATTGGTGGAATTTTAAAACATGCGCCGGCTCTTTGTGCTTTCACCAACCCAACGACCAATTCCTATAAGCGATTGGTTCCAGGCTTCGAAGCGCCCGTAAAATTGGCTTATAGCTTTAAAAACCGCTCGGCCGCAATTCGTATCCCCAACAGTGGTGACAACCCAAAAGCAAAGCGCATTGAATTTAGAACACCTGATGCGACCGCCAATCCGTACATTGCTTTTGCAGCCCTTTTAATGGCTGGAATTGATGGTGTTCAAAATAAAATCCACCCTGGTGAGCCTCTTGATAAAAATATCTATGGCTTACCTCCTGAAGAAGCTGCGAAGGTGCCTTCAGTACCAAGTTCTTTGAATAGTGCTTTGGTAAACTTAGAGCGTGACGGAGACTTCTTGTTAAAAGGTGAAGTTTTTAATTCTGACTTCATTAAAAACTGGGTGGACTACAAACTGGAAAGAGAAATCCTTCCCATGCAGCAACGTCCAGTCCCCTATGAGTTCTTTCTTTATTACGATATGTAAGATGTCCTTAAAGGAAGATATAGAAAGCCAGGTGAAAACCTGGCTTTTTTTTTAATTGATTACGCAACGGCTGATAGGTGTCGGCTCTCGGCTTTCCGCAGCGTACCTATCTTTCACCCTCTCAAGCAGTGCTAGAACCATGTCTGTATAGCTTTCCCCATTATTAATAAGTTGCGATGGGTTTGGCGCCATAGCCGGGTCAATGTAATAGCGTGGGCTACGATCGGAATAATGGTAGTCCACATAGCGCACACCCACGGAGTTTTCTGGGTCTTGGGTATGATCCGATAAGGTGATTTGCGTGAGTATTTTTAATAGAATGGCTTGCTCGTGCAAAACCAGGCGATGGGCTAAAAAGCAACTGTCCGCATCAATAGAACTTAAGAACACAGTGCTGCCACCAGACTGCGCCTCAACCAGAAAGGCTTCTTGGGCAATGGCTTGGTCATTAACCACATCGGTCCAGATATACTCGACAAACTCAGGAACTTCCTGAGTCACTGTGCAAGCCTGCTGACGATCAGAAGCATTAATAGCTAAAAGCTCATCAAGCTTTTCTATGGCCTGCTGGCTTTCCACAAGAATTCGTTGGTTTGCCGGCAAGGCCGCTTCGTCAGAGTTATCTAAAACAATCGCTGCTTCAATTTTTTGACCATTGAGGTCTTCAATAATAATTGAACTCACATTTTTTGATGATGTGGCCGCTTGAGCCGATTTATTCCTGTAAGTCACTGCAGCAAAAAGATCATAAACACTTTGTCTTTGCTCATCTCCCAGAGTGAAGTTGGCCTGACAGATATCAGATTCATTTAAGATAACTGTGCCTGTACTCTTGGTTATGTCTACGCGAAGGTTTTGAAAAAAGGCATCACCATTGCTATGCCAACGTTTGATTTCTACAGACTTGAACTTAAGGGGCTCCTCTTGCGCAAAGGGGCTACCACTGGTGTCTAACTGACTGCTGTTCAAGGCTGCCGGCTGAAACTCACCACAGTTTTGAAACAAAAAAATGGCTATCGCTAGAAATTTTAACCACTTAAGATTGTGCATGTCCCCTCTTTTCACCCAGACATAGAATACCATAGCCTACAAAGGACCGGCAGGTTTGAATGTCACTTCGGATCAAATTGAGACAACGAAAGTTTGAAAGTTAAGACCCCGTGGACTCTTCTGCAGATTTAACCTGGGATTCAGCAAGGACATCAATCGTCTTGAGCTCTGTGCCATCGTGACGAAGGATTTTTTGCTTTTCATCAATAACAGTCAACAAATTCACCGGCCTCTTCCATATGGCAAAAAGGTTCTTAAGGGTTTCTTGAGCATAGTTATACTGAATTTCCACACCTTCAAAAAGGTGATTCAACAGAAGCTCCCCACGATTGTTGAAGTTGGCATTTTCCACATGGATGATAGGTTGCCCAAAATTCGTCAGCTGAAAGAGAAGCTGTTGCTTAACCAGTGGAAATTGTCGAGTGTCTACTTCATAACGCCCGGAGCGTTGGTTGAATTTGTAAACAAACATCTTATTTTCCACACAGAACTCTTCGGTCAAAAATTCATCAATGAACGTGACATCATTATAATCCCGACGCACTTGAAAGATCTTTTCTCGCCCTAGTCCCGCATCAGTATTCCAAGCCTTTTTTTCGGCAATATCGTCACACTGGCTCCACTCTAAGCCAAATTGACCCTTATTCCATCGCTCTTCAATATTTCGAAAAAGCTCAATGCCAATTTTATAGGGATTAAAACCCATGGGCGACATAGCAAGCGTGCCTGCACAAGCGTCAGCATAATCAATGACTTCGGAGTCTGTCATAATGGATTCGGTCATGAGCTTAGAATGCCAGTAAGAAGCCCAGCCCTCGTTCATAATTTTGGTCATACCCTGTGGTGCAAAGTAATAGGCTTCATTGCGGATGATAGAAAGGACATCTTGCTGCCAATGTTTAAGTGGCGCATGATGCATCAAAAAAAGAAGAACATCTCGCTCGGGTCGCTCAGGAACCTTCGCCATACGATCATCCTCTTCTTTTGGCTCAAACTCATGCCGATGGTCTGGATTCACATACTCATCCATGTACTCTCGATCAAATTTTAAGAGGGCTTTGCGAGTTTGATCTTGTTTCTCTTGTCTTTTATCCACCTTACTCGGGCTATAGGGAGCATACCGATCAATAAGATTTTCAATGCTTAGACATTTATCGATAAAATCTTCAACGGCATCGACACCATAGCGATCCATATAGCGACGGATCCGAGTGGCGTGATTCGCCATAGTGTTCATCATTTTTCGATCGGTGGGTTCAAACCATTTATTATTTTTAAAAAAATCGCAATGCCCATAGACGTGAGCCATAACTAGCTTTTGATCAACAGTCCTGTTGCCCTCCATCAAGTAGGCATAGCAAGGGTCATTATTGATCACCATTTCATAAATCTTCGATAAGCCATACTCGTAGCTCTTCGAGAGCTTGTCGTACTCCATGCCAAAACGCCAATGGGGATAACGGACTGGAAAACCGCCATAGGCCGCAAATTGATTCATTTGATCATAAGTCACCATTTCAAAAATGGTTTCATAGCAATCGAGACCCACCGCACAGGCCAGCTCCCAAATGCGCTTTCTTTCTTCTTCAAGGTGATATGGCAAGTGACCCATCAGCGCCCCTTCCCTAGAAATTCTTTAATGGAACCTAAAATGGCTTCTTTATTTTTAATCTTACTAAGTACAATTCTTTCGTCTTCAGGAAATTCCTTCTCCAGATCTTTATAAAACTGACCACTGCCATATTTGCTTTCGACCTGCCCATAACCAAAAAAATTCACAGACGGAATTAAATCATTTTTAAGAATTTTCATGCAAAGGCGAGTGTCATCCCCAGACCAGTTGTCACCATCACTAAAATGAAAAGGATAAATATTCCACTCAGATGGCGGATAGTCCCTTTCAATCATCTCGCGGCAAAGCCGGTAAGCAGAACTAATCAACGTCCCACCGCTTTCAGAGGTTCTAAAAAAAGTATCTTCGTCCACTTCGCGTGCTGTGGCATCATGAATAATGAAGCGCGTCTCAAGACCTTTATAATGTTTTTTTAACCAGGCATTAATCCAAAAACTTTCCAGACGAACGATTTCCTTTTGTTCATTCCCCATAGAGCCCGACACATCCATGATGTAAATCACGACAGCATTTGCCTGCGGTTGTTGGGAAACCTTGAAAGACCGGTAACGATAGTCATTTCGAATAGGAATAATCACTGGATCAGTGGGATCATAAATTCCACTAGCGATATACCGTTTCAAAGCTCTTTTATATGAAGATTTAAAGTGACGAAGGGAGTCTGGGCCAACAGGAGCTAAGCCAGAATATTTGTATTTTTCACTGAGCATTTTTGTTCCACGGGGTTCAATCCGAGGTAGTTCTAATTCTTCACCCAAAATGTCAGCAAGTTCATCAAAGGTCACATCGACTTCGATATTGTGTTCGCCCGGATCACTACCTGCTTTGCCATCCCCTGGTTTTTGCTGCCCCTTGCCGACAGCATCTCCCGGCTTTCCTTCCCCTTGGCCCACGCCACCACGTTGCTTGGGTCCATATTTAAAACGGGGAATATCGATGGATGGCACCGGAATTTTGACATAGTCGTTTTCCCGCTTTCCTATCATCTCGCCGTGGGTGACGTACTTTTTAAAGTTCTCTTTAATCCTCCCACGGACGATGTCTCGAAAGCGACTTTGGTCTTCACGTATTGACACCTTTAATGACTCTCTTTCACATCTCCGCGAGCAAAAATACTAGCTACGTATTGTAAGACATCGGTGGCTGAAATTTCATCATAACCAAAATCTTTAATCAATCGAGCTTTTACGATATCGATCTTCTCTTGCGTTGCTTTATCCGCTTCAGAGGTTACCAGTGACGTAAGCTTAATGCTGTCTTTTTGATCTTCGAAAAGTTTAAGCTCAAGTGCTTTATGGAGGCGTTCATTCATGCGGTAATCAAAACTTTTTCCTTCAAGAGAAAGAGCACCAATATAGTTCATAATTTCCCGACGGAAATCATCTTTTCTGGACTCAGGAATATCGATCTTCTCTTCAATGGATCGCATCAATCTTTCATTGGGCTCTTCATCTTGGCCCGTGAAGGGGTTTCTTACCTTTTCTTTTTGGGTGTAGGCCTTCACATTGTCAATATAGTTAGAACACAAGCGAGAAAGACTTCCCTCGTCGGCACTGATAGCTCTCTGCACTTCAGATTTAATAATTTCCTCATACTCTTTGCGAACAATATCAATGAGCTCACGATATTCCGAACGCATATCATCGTTAGAAAGAAGCGAATGATGCTTTAATCCCGCCTCAAGTTCATTAAGAACCATAAATGGATTCACCGAACCGCGATTCTGCTGAGCATGAATCAAAGCATTGGAAATCTTGTCTTGGATATAACGAGGCGAGATACCGTCAAGACCTTCACGAACAGTTTCCTTGCGAAGCTCTTTAATATTATCTTCTGTATAATTAGGGAGGGTTTTCCCATTGTACAGTTTCATTTTTTGCAAACGAGTGAGGTTTGCTTTTTTTGGCTTTTCGAGTCGAGTAAGAATTGCCCACATAGCCGCCACTTCAGTGGTGTGTGGTGCAATGCTCACTCCGCGAATTCTTTTTTTATTAAAATCGCGCTCGTAGATACGAATCTCTTCGCCAAGCTTAGTGATATAAGGAATATCAATTTTCACAGTACGGTCGCGAAGGGCTTCCATAAACTCATTATTTTGCAGCCGTCGATACTCAGGCTCATTGGTGTGCCCAATAATAACTTCATCAATATAGGTTTGAGCAAACTTCTTTGGCTTCACCAAATGCTCTTGTGAGGCACCCAACAAATCATAAAGAAAGGCCACATCAAGCTTAAGCACTTCAACAAACTCGATCATTCCTCGGTTAGCTACATTGAATTCTCCATCAAAGTTGAAAGCCCGTGGATCTGACTCAGATCCATATTCAGCAATTTTACGATAGTTGATATCACCCGTCAGCTCGGTACTGTCCTGATTTTTTTCATCTTTAGGTTGAAAGGTACCAATCCCCACACGATCTGCCTCACTAAGTACAAGTCTTTTCACACGCACATGAGATAGAACTTTATTGAGATCACCGCCATAGATTTCCATGAGATGTTTAAAAATAAATCGACTCGGCGGCGATAATTCACCTTCAATTTTTACACGAAACTCTGATTTATTGCCCTTATTCACCGATTCAGCCACCTTGGCTCTCAGTTCATGGGGCACAAGCAATAAGGGTTCTTCGTGCATGGGGCTTGGAAAAATTTTAGTTTCTTTGCCAAGAAGACCGTCAAGAACACCATCGGGATCCACCCAATCAAAAGTGTACATGGCACCTTGATCGGTTTTTGAATAATGCTCCACACCCTTTTTAAGGCGACGACAAATTGTAGACTTCGCACTTCCTACAGGCCCGTGCAAAAGGATCACCCGCTTTTCCGTACCATAGCCAAGGGCTGCCGAGCGCAGAACGTTGACCAACTTCATCAAAGAAATATCAAGACCAAAAACAGCATCTTGGCCACCATTTTCCGCATCATCAAAAAACTTGTAGCGAATGATCTTCTTTTTACAATCAATATACTCCTCAGTTCCATATTCAAGAACCATATCGTACATTCTTTGAAAAGCGTTGCGCGTGATATGTGGTTTCTCTTTAACAAGCTTCAGGTAGTCGTCAAAGGTTCCTACCCAGTTCAATTCTTGAAAAGAAGATTGGCCACCCCAATCACTAAGAATATCTTGAAAGTTTAAATCGGACGCTTGGTTACTCATTTGGACTCCTCGGCTAAGCCTCTATATATATTATGCCGAATTCTTCCCTTACAAACAAGGGAGCGACGCCGTTTATTAAATCATTTAGAAGACTTGCACTCAGCCCTCAGAATTAAAGACACTGAAAAGGCAATATAGGCTAATTATAATTTAAATGTTTTATATTGAGATGTCGGTAAAGGATCAAAAAGGCGGTCCTCCACCTGGACCTTAGCCCTGATTAGCCTGATTTTTAAGGCTTTGCTGTCTTTTTTAAGAGCTATTTTTCTTCGATCTGCCTCTTCATGATCGATAGTTAAATGAACTTTATGGGTCGGCGAATAACAATCGTATTGTTGTTTATTGTCATTGCATGTCCAGTCCCCACCCAGTTCACCAGGCTTGCCAAGGAAGCCAAAAAATTGATCGGGATTTAACGGAAACCTAACCAACTTACTGAATAGCTCTTGCCCATCGTCCGACTGATAGTGCTTCCCCTCCGTGTGTAGCCAAAGTTGGTTGTCGGAGTTTCTTTTAATAAACGTCGCTATTGGAACATCCATAAGAGCTCGGACATCCACACGCATACGATCATGGCTAGAATCGCTTGCCCAAGTCACATAAACCCATTTTTTACTGTTGGTTTTTAGATTGATCATTTGGGCTTTCCCTTGCCAAACTCCTGTGTCCGTTTTGATCCCAGTCCCTTTTGGAGTGGTCACACAGCCAACAAAAAACAAACCGACAATAAGGATAGGAATAAAACGGGTCATTGGACTCTCCTTGTTAAGAAAGTCTAGCTTATTTCTATTGAATGAGGAAACCTTAGCTTATTGAGAGGCCGGTTGACGCCGAGGATCTTGCGATTCAGCCTGTAGCTTTTTCTCTATGGAGTATATTTTTGACTGGATTTTTTCTTGATTGAGCTTGTCTTTCTCAAGCTCTTTGGCTTTCATATACATATCCTTAGCTTTTCTGTGGAGCTTGTATCTAAAGTAAGCATCGCCAAGATGCTCAGCAATAATGCTTTCTTTCTTTTCTTTTGCATGAGCTTTTTCCAGAAGTTTTACAGCCTCTTGCAATCGATTTTGCTTAAAAAGGACCCAGCCAAGAGTATCCATAATATACCCATCTTCTGGCTGCAGATTGAGAGCTTTGCGGGCTAACTTTTCCGCCTGATCAAGATTGTTAGTCGCTTCAGCATAAACATAGGCTAAGTAGTTGAGAGCCTGTACATGATCGGCATCGAGGTCAATCACCTTTTCCATATGTTCAACTGTCTTATCTTTTTGACCTAAACGGTCGTACACTGAACCCAACTGAAAATGGACCTGTTTGTCGTCAGGAAACATTTGAGCGGCTTTACTTAATACAGCCCTGGCCTCTTTGATGTTGTTGTTCTCATCTAGCAAAGAAGCATGCAAAACCCAAAACTTTGGATTGTTATTTTGATGATAAAGTCCTCTTTTTACAGTCTCTATCGCCGAGTCAAAGTTTCCGAGCAGTTTATAAAGGTAAGCACCATGCATGATGGCATCTTCAAAATAGCTACTTCCAAATTTAATAGTCTCAAATTGCTGAATGGCAGCTCTGTAGTTTTTAACTTCCTCGTAAAGAGCGCCCAAGTAGAAGCGAACTTTTTCTGAGTCTGGCGAGCGCTGCAAAATGTTTTCCAACTTATTGATCGCCTCTTTATATTTCTTCTGCTCAATGAGAATCAGAGCAATTTTTAAGCTGGTGTTGAGATTTTCTGGGTCAAAAGATTCAACAACACGCAGTTGCTGCTGAGCCTTTTCCATGTTGTCACTAGCCAAATACAACTGGGCTAATCGCTCAGCGACTACATAATGGCTGCCATGTTCATCCTGATAAGAACTATAAAGACGTTTGGCTTTTTCTAATTTTTTATTCTGCTCGTAAAGACTTCCTAAAGCCAACACCACTTCCACGGCCTCAGGATCAAGCTTGAGGCTTGTGACATAAGCCGATTCAGCATTCTTGAAAGAAGGGGTCGGCTGAGAAGAATAGATGCGTCCCAGGTAATACCAAACTTGAGATTTGTCTTCGATCGCCTTGTTCCGAGAAAGCTTTAAAAAGTGATTAATGGCCGTTTTGAACTCCCCTTTTTCTGCATAGAGAGCGCCAATAAATAGAGAGGCTTCTAAATCGTTAGGGAAAAATTTAAGCACTTTCTCATACTCGCCCAAAGCTTTGTCGAAGAGATGCATGGCAGAATAAAGTCCGCCCAATAATAGAGCAGCATCTTTATGCTTCTCGTCGATGGACAAAGCCTCCTGACACTGGCTCACCGCTTCGCTCACTAAACCCAACTTCACGTACTCAAGGGCTAGGCGGTAACGGATTTGGGCAGAAGACTGATCGTACACCAAAGCGAGCTTATAATTCTCAACAGCTTTTGCTGGATCTTCTTGCAAACTATAGGATTCAGCCATGGTGAAATGATAATCTGCCTTGGTTTGCATATAGACATCGTCCACCTGCTCTTTGCTTTGATCCGGAATGGCCATAGATGCTGGCGCATCGCCCTCCACTCTGGCCGCAGAGCTAATGAAGGGGCTGGAGCTTCCCTTAGGGAAGCCAAGGGTTGAGCAGCCGGCCATCGGCATAAGTGCACAAATTAACACCGCTTTTTTGGTTCTGCTCATAATATCTCCAACAATAAACCTGTTCATCTAAGGACTTATCGGAAGTTCTCTAAGGGACTTAAAGGCGGAGAGTCGGTTCTAGACTGGCTTTTGGGCTAGTTACCCACTTGCATATGGTTCTCAAAATCAGCTAACTGAGGCTGAGAAAAAATAATTTAAACTATTGAAATAATTTAGGAAATACCAGACTCGCCCAGGCGCATCCAAGGGGGCTCTATTATTGCCCATCCAAGACCCCCCTCGCTTGACAAGCTGTGGCGGCTGCCATAAGTTTCGCTCAATACAGCAACAATAGGTCGGTTGCGCCATAAACAATCGATGGGAGGAAAGCCTTGATTAGCTCAAACCAAGATAACAACAAGAAAGTGAAAATTATTAAAAGATATCAAAACCGAAAGCTCTATGACACTCAGCAAAGCTGTTATGTCACGTTGGATGATATCGCCAAAATGATTCGCGCCAATGAAGAAGTTATGGTTATTGATAACAAAACAAAAAATGACATCACTGCTGCTACTTTGACCCAAATTATTTTTGAGTCTGAGAAAAAGGCTTCCCAGTATGCTCCTCTTTTTACGCTTCGTGAGATCATCCAACATGCAAACGGTAGCATTTCTAGCTATCTTGCAAAGCTTGGCGCTTTCCCTAAAGAATACATTGTGAAATCGGCTCAACCTTCCACATCCAGCAGCAAGTCCTCTTCTGAGTCTGTTGTTGATAAGGCCGCTGAGTCCTATGACACTGTTAAGCAATCTCTTGAAAATCGCGTTGCGCAAGCCGCCACTCAGGGCGACCAAGGAAACTACGGTAAACTTCCTGCTCAGGAAGAGACTCCAAGTCTTCCCAACCCTAATAAGAACTTTTTGAATCCTCAGCAATAATTGCTGGTTTTCTATCAAGGTTTTCAGAAGCCCCGCAAATTGTGGGGCTTTTTTTTTTCCTTTTGCCCACGAAACCCGGCCCTTTAGGGAATGATGATTGTTTGCTATTTTGCAAAGGTGCTAAAATGGCACCATGCTCAGACTTCTACTCGCTCTCTCTAGCTTGATAATTTATTCTGCGGATACTCTTAAAGATCCGTCGATGGAAAAGTTGCTCAAAAACTATAAAAAGCAAAATTTTATTGCACCAGAGGCTCTTGATCAGGCCTTTCACTTTTATGTAAATCGTCGAGAGAAAGAAAAATTTCGCAAAGACTATATGGCCATTGTCGATTTTACCAAGCCCTCCAATACCAAAAGGCTTTATCTCCTCAGCCTAAAAGAGCCAAAAATGGAGAGCTTTAAAGTATCCCATGGCAAAGGATCCGATCCTGATCATAATTTAGTGGTCGATAAAATGATCGCCACTCCCCGCTCCAATGGAACCCCCCCTGGCTTTCACCGACTCGCTGAGACCTACTTTGGGCAGCATGGCCTGAGTATAAAAATGGATGGACTCGAGGAATCCAACAGCACGGATCGCAAAAGACTTATCGTCATGCATGGAGCAAAATATGTATCCTGGGCTCACACCGGCCGCAGCCAGGGTTGCCCCGCTGTGGAGAAAAAACATATTAAATATTTGGCAGAAAAATTAAAAGAGGGTGGACTGATCTACCACTATTTTAAGCCTGCAAAGACTAAGGAAATGAAAAGTGAACCAAAATAGGCTTTCATTGATCTGGCAGCGCCATTGGCAAAAACTCATCACCATTTGCCTTGCCACGACCGGCTTATTTCTCGTTCAATGCAGTTGTCATAAATCCTATGACAAAGACTTTGAATCCATCTGGAACTTTGCACAAAAGAACATTTACCCTCAATCTCTTGTACAAAAGTATTTCACTGAAAAAGAATATTCCGATCTATCCGCAAAAATTAAACAAGCAGAGAGTTGGACTGAATTTGAACAGAGCTTTAATACTTTTTTAGACCACCTTGGAGTTTCTCATACTCAACTTTATACCAAGGAAAACCCCGACTACTATTTTTTAAGATCTCTTTTTACCACCAAAGACCCTAGTCAGCCCAAGATTTATCATATAGGAATGCAAACAAAACTCATTAAAGGCAACTATATTGTCCCTACGACCTTGGAAAAATACCCGGCCTATGAAGCGGGTCTTAAGCGTGGGGACATGCTCATCTCAGTTGATGGCAAGCCCTTCCATCCCTACTTATCTTTCAATCACTACCCGAAGAAGAAGCATGTCCTTAAATACATGCGACTGGGTGAAGTTCATTCTGTTTCTATTGCTCCTATCCACGAGTCTCCCCATCTTTCTTTTATTAAGGCTTCAGCTAATAGCGCCTTAGTCATCAACAAGGGAAGCAAAAATATAGCCTACTATCATCTTTGGACGGGCACCAACGATCAAATTTTAGAAGATCTCAAGGCTTTCGTAAAAAAGCACAGTGATAAATCTGGAATGATTTTAGATTTGCGTGATGGCTTTGGTGGCGCTTGGTGGCCCTACTTGGATCCATTTTTTAAAGATCGTAACAACTATTTTATAGCGACCATGAAAAGTAAAAAAGATGGAGAGCCAATGATACCTCCACAGCAAAAAAACAATGACTATTATTCTAAGCCTCTCGTTGTACTTATTAATGAAGGCGTTCGCTCTGGTAAAGAGTCTTTGGCTTACCAATTCAAGAAAACATCTCGAGCCACATTGGTGGGAAACACGACGGCAGGAGCCTTTAATATGGGCCTTGGAGGCTTTTCTGATCAAAATAAGGACTATATTTTATATCTTTCTGTGGGAGAAATGTTCCTTGATAGAAAGCAGGTGGAAGGCATTGGCATCCTTCCCGATGTCGGTGTCGATTATCCACTGACAGAAAGCCTCCCTTCCGACCCTCAATTAGAAAAGGCTTTGCAAATAATCACTCAATAGTGAGAAAAATCACTTTAAACTCAAAACGATTTTTATTTAAAAGTTAATGAAAACTACGATGGGTAATAAAGGTTTTTTTACCCGCTTTAATATTGACCTTGCCCGTCCACATTTTAACCTCACCGACGGGACCAAAACCCATTAAGCTGATCTCATGTTCACCCGGAGGAAGATGAATTCGACTCAACTGAAAAGTATCCGGCAAGGTTCCCCATTGCCTCAAGTCAGCCTGATCTGCCGCATGCATAACAATGGCTGCGATCGCGCCTAGTCCTTCATTTTTTTGACGGATTTGATCGGCCACCACCTCTTTAGCAATAACTCCCAAAACTTTTTTAGCCACAAGATAAGCATAATCTGCGTCTAAAGTGCGAATGGCCTCGGAGCCGACATCGTATAATAATTCAGTGCTAGGATAGAGTTTAGTTCCAACCATAACCTTTGCTGTTTTGATTCCTGAGTATTGTGGCACAAGATAAGGAAAGCGAAAATTTTCTGGGCGTGGTCGCTTTTTAGGGATCCAACCTTGTTGAAAGATAAAAACTAGTTCTCCTTTGGTTTTTACTTCTTTTTTAATCGTATTCAGTGAAACTGAAGGAAACTGCTTCTGCCATTTTTTCAACTCATCATATCGTC